>JADZCS010000256.1 GCA_020851435.1 Gammaproteobacteria bacterium
ATACATCATGCCGAGGAAGGCAGTGGTCAGGAAGAAACCGACCGCGTTGTGGCCGTACCACCACTGCACCATCGCATCGACGGTGCCCGCGTAGATCGGGTAGGACTTGGTCAGCGACACCGGGACCGCGAGGCTGTTCACGATGTGCAGCACGGCGACCGTGATGATGTACGCCGCGAAGAACCAGTTGGCGACGTAGATGTGCTTGACCTTGCGCTTGACGACGGTGCCGAAGAACACCACGCCGTAGGAAACCCACACCACGGCGATCAGCAGGTCGATCGGCCATTCCAGCTCGGCGTATTCCTTGCCGCTGGTCATGCCCAGCGGAAGCGTCACGGCGGCCAGCAGGATGACCAGCTGCCAGCCCCAGAACGTGAAGGCGGCCAGCTTGTCCAGGAAGAGGCGCGTGTGGCAGGTGCGCTGGACGATGTAGTACGAGGTGGCGAACAGCGCCGAGCCGCCGAACGCGAAAATGACCGCGTTCGTGTGCAGCGGCCGCAGGCGGCTGTAGGTCAGCCAGGGGATGTCGAAGTTGAGCGCGGGCCAGTACAGCTGCGCCGCGATGATGACGCCGACGAGCATGCCGACGACGCCCCAGACCACAGTCATGAGCGCGAACTGGCGCACGACCGTGTCGTTATAGGTTTCGACCCGTTCCATGAAGGTGAGCCCCGTTGCTGACAGATATGGGAATGCCTTGCTGGAGCCGGCCTGGACTCCCGCGCCCGACAAGTCTAATGACTGATGTTGCAGGGCACAAGATAGGGAGAAACCAGTAGACTGGGAGCATCGATAAATGCTGGACAGGACGCTGACCATGTACCCCTACCAGGCCCCCCTTCGCGACATGCGTTTCGTGCTGCACGAGGTGCTGCACACTGCCGACCATTACGCCGCCATCGGCCGCGACGACGTCACCGTCGACCTCATGGACAGCGCGCTCGAGGAGTGCGCGAAGTTCGCCCAGGAGGTGGTCGCGCCGACCAATGCGCCGGGCGACATCGTCGGCGTGCGCTGGCAGGACGGCGAGGTCATCACACCGCCCGGCTTCAAGGCAGCCTACGAACGCTTTGTGGCTGACGGCTGGGCATCGATCTGCGGCCCCACCGAGTACGGCGGCCAGGGACTGCCGGAAGGCTTCGGCGGCCCGATCGGCGAACTGCTGGTCACGGCGAACATGTCCTGGAAGATGTACAGCGGCCTGACCGACAGCGCCATCCTGGCCCTCCAGGTGCACGCGCCGCAGTGGATCCGCGATCTCTACCTGCCGAAGCTCGTGTCCGGCGAATGGACCGGCACGATGTGCCTGACCGAGGCACAGGCCGGCACCGACCTGGGCATCCTGCGCACGCGCGCCGAGGTCGCGGGCGACGGCACCTGGCGCATCAGCGGCACCAAGATCTTCATCACCAGCGGCGAGCACGACCTCACCGGCAACATCGTCCACATGGTGCTGGCGCGGCTGCCCGATGCCCCGCCCGGCACGCGCGGCATCAGCCTGTTCCTGGTGCCCAAGTTCCTGCCCGACGCGGCCGGCAACCCGGGCGCGCGCAACGGCGTGTCCTGCGGGCGCATCGAGGAGAAGATGGGCATCCACGGCTCCGCCACCTGCGTCATGAACTTCAGCGACGCCACCGGGTGGCTGATCGGCCAGCCGCACCAGGGCCTGAAGTGCATGTTCACGATGATGAACCACGCCCGCCTGTGGGTCGGGCTGCAGGGCCTCGCGCAATCGGAGCGCGCCTTCCAGGGCGCCCTCGCCTACGCGCGCGAGCGCCGCCAGGGCCGCGCCGCCCGCGGCCCTGCGTCGCCGGACAAGCCGGCGGACGCGCTGATCGAGCACGCCGACATCCGCCGCATGCTGATGACCCAGAAAGCCCTGGTCGAGGGCGCCCGCGTGCTGAACTACTTCGCCGGCCTGCAGATGGACCGCGCCGCACACCACCCGGACGAAACCGAGCGCCGCAAGGGCGCCGACCTGCTCGCCATCCTCACGCCCGTCGTGAAGGCTTTCCTCACGGATTCGGCGCTGGAAGTGACCAGCCTGGGAATCCAGGTGCACGGCGGCCACGGCTACATCCGCGAGACCGGCGTGGAGCAGTACCTGCGCGACGCGCGCATCGCCGCGATCTACGAGGGCACCAACGGCGTGCAGGCGGCCGACCTGCTCGGCCGCAAGGTACTGGGCTCCGGCGGGCAGCTCGCGCGGCTGCTGGGCGGCCTGATCGGGGCCTTCTGCCAGCGCCACGCGGGCTACGAGGAACTCGCCGACTTCGTGCCGCGCCTGACCGGCCTGCTCAAGGAATGGAGCGAGATGACCGAGCGCCTCGCGGCCCGCATCGCGCGGGATCCGGACGAACTCGGCGCCGCCGCGGTGGACTACCTGAACTTCACCGGCTACCTCTGCTACGCCTGGTGCTGGGCCAAGATGGCCGCCGTCGCCTCCACCGCGCTCCAGCGCGGCACGACGGAGCGTGCGTTCTACGAGGCCAAGCTGACGACCGCGCGCTTCTTCTACCAGCGCCTGTTGCCGCGCGCCGAGGCCCACCTCGACGCCACGGGCGGCGGCGCGGCCGACGTCATGAAGCTGACGCCGGACCAGTTCGCGTTCTGAGGCAGGCATGGCCGCAGGCGAGTACAAGGCACGTGCGCGGCGGCTGACGCAGGCCCGCCGCGTCGTCATCAAGATCGGCTCGGCGCTGCTGGTCGAGCAGAGTACCGGGCGCGTGAACCGCAACTGGCTGAACTCGGTGGCCGAGGACGTGGCGCGCCTGCGCCGGCGCGGCCAGGAAGTGGTGCTGGTCTCCTCGGGTGCGATCGCGCTGGGACGCCGCCAGCTCGGCCTGGCAGCCGGCCGCCTGCGCCTTGAGGAAAGCCAGGCTGCGGCAGCCGTCGGCCAGATCCGACTGGCGCACGCCTGGAAGGAAGTCCTCGAGGCGCACGACCTGACCGTGGCCCAGGTGCTGCTCACGCTCGGCGACACCGAGCAGCGCCGCCGCTACCTCAACGCCCGCAGCACGCTCAACACGCTGCTCGGGCTGGGCGCGGTGCCGGTCATCAACGAGAACGACACCGTGGCGACGGCCGAAATCCGCTACGGCGACAACGACCGCCTCGCCGCGCGGGTCGCGCAGATGCTGGCGGCCGACTGTGTCGTGCTGCTGTCGGACATCGACGGGCTCTACACGGGGGATCCGGGCCGCGATCCCTCGGCACAGTTCATCCCCGAGGTGCGCGAAATCACGCCCGAGATCGAGGACATGGCGGGCGGGCCGTCGTCGGCCGTGGGTTCGGGCGGCATGGCGACCAAGATCGCGGCCGCGCGGATCGCGGTCGCCGCCGG
>JADZCS010000257.1 GCA_020851435.1 Gammaproteobacteria bacterium
ATCACCACCGAACGGCTGCGCCGAGGCGTGTTCACCAGCGTGCCCGAACTGGAGGCGGCGATCAATGACTACGTCGCTCACCACAACACCGACCCCAAGCCGTTCATCTGGACCAAGAGTGCGCGCGACATCCTGCAGAAGGTAATTCGGGCCAATGCGCGCTTAAGTTCCAAACAGAACGAAACACTACACTAGCGGCTTTGCAGCAAACGTTGCCGAGCCAACATACATGGGCGCATACGACGCAATGATCCAGCCGGTGTCGGCCGCCGCCTCCGACGGTCAGCGTGCGCCTCGAGGCGATTCCCGATGGCGGGAATCGGCGCGCGCCTCGATCGGCGATCTCTTCCAGCGCTGTCCATCCTTCTGCTGGGCGGATCTGCTCTCGAGTGCCTGCGGAGCGTGGCTCGCGGCGACCGTCCTTTTCCGGGCGGCGCCCTGGAGCCCCGTTCAGCTCGTCGCCTTGCTGGCGTCGCCGTTTCTGTCCTGTCGGGCCCGCACCTTCAGCCGCGAGATCGTGCACATGCCCATGAGCCAGATGACATGGGTCAAGCGAGCGTGGAACCTGCAGGTCGGGACTGCGTTGCTCGAGCCGTGGATGATCCACCGCAAGCATACCGAGCACCATGAGCACGAGCAGTCCGCGACTCCGGGCGACGGCGAAAACCTTCCGCACGCAAGCTCGCCCATCAGGGAGACGATCGAGTATCTCGCCCAGTCTCCCTTGCTGCCCTTGTGCATGCTGCTTCGCTTCGGCGTCGCGACCCCGGTGGCGCGGCTGCAGCCGAAGTTGCGTGAACGTGTTGACCAACCTGTCGGCGGCGGTCTCCAAGCTGCACTGTCGCGAGCGGTTTCCACGACGCGATCGGCGCTATCGCGCGTTGCACCGCATTCTTCCGGCGCTGCCGTACGCCGCGATGGGCGAGGCGCATCGACGGCTGATGGCCGGACTGCAGGCGGATTCGCCGCACAGGGGTACCTGTCGCGAGAGTTTCCTCGCCGTCGTGCGCGAAACGTGGCAGTTTGCCGGCAGCCCGGGGCTCCGCCGCGCCATGGCTTCTTCCCGGCGGGCGCGCTGGTCGACAGCATCATTCGCCGCACCCACGACCGACGCGCCCAGGGACAGGTCCGACTGCAGGTCGGCCACCTCAGCCCCGCTTGGCGCATGGTGAGGCTGGCCGCACTGGCGCTCGTGGGCCGAACGGGCTTGCACTGCCCCACGCTCGATATCGATGTGCCCGGCGGAGCGGGGCGCCGAGGTCCGATTCGACCGGTGCTCGCCACGACCCCGTGGCATCGTCGCGGCGCCTTCCGTGCGTACGCCGACAGCGGAAATGGACGGCCCGGGTGCACGGGCGCGACTCGCCTTGCGCCGGGCTTCCGGCGGTCCCTGCCAGGTCTCGCCACGGGGCGCCCCGCGGCGACGATGACGGCGGCCGATGGCGGCCTCAGCCGGCGCGTCGGCCGGGCAGTCGTCGGGGGGCTCGAGGGCTGCAGCCTCGGCGGCGGAGAATGCGACGCCGATGCGACCCGACACATCATCCTCTCCGCCGGCCCTGCGTTTCGATTCCTGATGCCATGAGCGGCGCGGCCCTTCCTCCTTCGACGGCGACGCGTGCGCGGGGCGCGCTGCCGATGCTCGCGACATTCGTTCGCGCGTATCCGGGCCGCAGCGCGTTGACCCTGGGCGCCGTGTTCCTGGCCGGCCTGATGGACGGACTCGGCATCTCGATGCTGTTGTCGATGCTGAGCCTCGTCACCAGCGAGGGCCCTCACAAGGCGTCGCTGCCCGAGAAGGTGGCGACCCGGATCGCCGAATTCCTCGGCCTGCAGGCGACGGCGCCGACCATGCTGGCCCTGGCCATCGTCCTCATCGCGCTGAAGGCGGCGTTGACGCTTGCGGCGAATCGCCAGGTCGGCTATTCGGTGGCCCACATCGCCACCGATCTGCGCCTGACCCTGATCCGCGCGGTGATGGGCGCACGCTGGGCGCACTACGTCGACCAATCCGTCGGACGCCTGTCGAATGCGGTGGCGACCGAGGCACAACGGGCGTCCGAAGCCTTCCAGTACTCGGCCGAGATGGCGGCGATGCTGCTCAGCGCGCTGATCTATCTCGTCATTGCCCTTTCGATCTCGTGGCAGGCCGGCCTTGCGGCCGCCTTCGGCGGCACCTTGCTGCTGACGCTGCTGCACCGCCTGATCCGCGATTCGCGCGTCGCCGGCCAGCACCAGACCGAGCTCCTGACATCGCTGATGTCGGCCCTCAGCGGGCAACTCGCCGCAGCCAAGCCGCTGAAGGCGATGGCGCGGGAAGACCACGTGGACGCGTTGCTGGCCGACCAGACACGGCAGTTGCGCCGTGCGCTGAGGCGGCAGGTGATCAGCAAGGAAGCACTGACGGCCCTTCAGGAGCCGCTGCTCGCCATCATGGTCGGCGTGGGCTTCTTCCTCAGCGTGGTCGTGCTCGAGATGCCGCTGGCCGCGATCATCGTGATGCTGTTCATGCTGGCGCGGGTGCTCGGCTATCTCTCGAAATCGCAGCGCGCCTGGCAGCAGGTGACTAACCGGGCCAGCGCGTATTGGTCGCTCTTCGACGCGATCGAACGCGCGCGCGCCGAAGCCGAGCCGCGCAACGGCACGCTCGGTGCAAGCTTGCGCACCGGCATCCGCTTCGAGAACGTCGATTTCGGCCATGAGGCCGGGCGCCTCGTGCTGAGCGGCGGCAACTTCGAGATCGCGGCGAACGAATTGACGGTGGTGGTCGGGCCGTCAGGTGCCGGCAAGACGACCCTGCTCGACCTCGTCGTCGGGCTGGTCCAGCCCCTGGCCGGACGCATACTGATCGACGGCGTGGCCCTGACCGACATCGACATCCGCCAATGGCGACGGCAGGTCGGCTATGTGCCGCAGGACTCGGTGATGGTCGACGAGTCGGTGGCCTACAACCTCGCGCTCGGCGACGAGTCGCTGACCGAAGCCGACATTCGCGACGCGCTCAGGGCGGCCGACGCGCTCGAGTTCGTCGACGCGATGCCCGAAGGCCTGCAGACGAGGGTGGGCCAGGGGGGTTCGCGGCTCTCGGGCGGGCAGCGGCAGCGCCTGGCCATCGCGCGGGCCTTGGTCCACCGGCCGCGCCTGCTGATTCTCGACGAGGCCACCAGCAGCCTCGACGCCGACGCGCAGGCCGCCGTGCTCGAGACCGTGAGGCACCTCAAGGGCACGCTGACGATCCTCGCCGTGGCGCACCAGGGCCCGCTGATCGACGCCGCCGACCGCGTCTACCGGCTCGAGCGCGGCATCGTCCAGGCCGTGGACGCGGCAGCAAGGGATGGTTCGGCGAGCCAGCCCGTCCATGGCTAGGCTCGGGGTTCGCTACGCAGGCGAAGCCGAACGCATCCCAGCGAGCGCCGGAGCGGACCGCACGCGTCCGCTGCCGCCGCATGACCGGGTCGTCGCGGTCACCGGCTCGACCGGCTTCATCGGGCGTCACCTGGTGGTGGCGCTGGCGCAGGCGGGCTGGCGGGTACGGCTGCTGCTGCGACGCGACCCCGACGAACCGACCTGGCGGGCCTTGTGTCCCGAGATCGTCGCCGGCTCGCTCGGCGACAGCGCAGCGATCGACCGGCTCGTGCAAGGCGCGAGCGCCGTCGTTCATCTCGCCGGCTTGATCAAGGCCACGAGCCGGCAGCGCTTCATGGCGGTCAACCACGAGGGTGCGGTCCGCGTGGCGCAAGCCGCGCAGCGCCTGGCGCCCGGCGCGCACTTCATGATGGTGTCCAGCCTCGCGGCCAGGGAGCCGATGCTCTCGGACTATGCGGCCAGCAAGCGCGCCGGCGAGCAGGCCGTGCTGGCGCTGCTCGGCGCCCGCGCCACCGTCGTGCGGCCACCCGCGGTATACGGGCCGGGCGACCGGGAGACCTTGCTGTTCTTCAAGCTGGCCGAGCGCCGCATTGTGCCCTTGCTCGGCGCGCCCGATGCGCGCGCCGCCATGATCCACGTGCGCGACCTGAGCGATCTGATCGTGCGCCTGCTGGGCCAGGCGCCCGACGGTCGCACCGTCACCGCGGCCGACGAACGTCTCGAAGGCTATGGCTGGAAGGAAATCCTCTCCACCGCCGCTGCGGCGGTGGGCAACCCCGGCCCGGGCTTCGTCCAGGCCCCGATGGCCGTCCTGCGCAGCCTGGCGTGCGTGGGCGACATCGCCCGGGTCTTCGGCTCGGCCTCGATGCTGAACTCGCAGAAGCTGCGTGAGCTGCGGCACCGGGACTGGTCGGTCTCGGCGGATGAACACGCGGTTCCACGCGGCTGGGCGCCGGCACTGTCGCTTCGAGAAGGGTTCAGCGACACCGTCGCGTGGTATCGCCAGGCCGGCTGGCTGTCCGCGGCGCGGGGCGCGACGCCGTCGGCGTAGCGGCAAAGGCCGCTGCCCGGCCCGGCCCGTTGGGTCTTGTCTGGTCCCGCCCCTTACCGCAGCACCTTGCGGCTGCGCAATCGCCAATACAAGGCGGGCGCCGCCAACAGCGGATGCCGGCGCTGGAAGGGCGTGGGATCGATGCGATAACCCGAATGCCGCTCGATCTTCCAGGCCACGTAGTCGACCGCGTTGTCGAAGGTGAGCGCGGCCTTCGTCAGGCGCAGCAGGTTGAGCGGCTTGCCGAGCCGCGCCCGCAGCGCCCATCGCCGAAGAGCCCGGCGCCTGGACTGCGGCGAGATCGTGGGCTCGAGCGTGGTCGCGATCGAGCCGCCATCGGCGCGCTGGGCGCCCCCATGGCCTGCACCGGGATGCGAGACGCACGATGCGACACCGGCCACGTCCCAGGCCAGCGGCAGGCTCGTCGCGTAGCGCCCGAGGTGCCGCGAGACGAGATCGACGCCGCGGCTGCTGTGCTCGACGCGCAGTTCGATCGAATACGTGGCCTTGTAGAGGGCGCGCCAATAGTCCGCCGCCGTGCCACTCGGGGGGCCGAGCACGGCGGCCCAGCGGCTGGCCGTGACCACCGCCTGCACGACGGCATCGCGGATGGCGGACGCGTCGGCGTCGCTGCGGCAATGCACGCGCACGCAGGGCTGCGAGAAACGGGCCCAGAGCGTCGTGTCCATGCTTGCAGCAGACGTGCCGCGCGCGAACTGCGCGAGCGTCATGACGGCGAACTTGGCGCGCACGGTCCGCTTCGCGGGCCCCACGGCCAGGCTTTGTTCGAGATAGCCGACATTGGGCGGCAGCAGCCGGCCGGCCATGGCAACCCAGGCCGGGCCGGGCCAGTCGCCGGATCGATCGGTCAGCACATAGAAGTCGAGGACGCCGTCGAGCGCATCGTCGCGCAGCGCGGACCCATAGAAGAGAACCCCGGCGACACCCGGCCCGCCACGCTCGGCGAGCAGGGTCGCGAACGCCGCCACCGCCTCGGGCACGGCCCGCTCGAGTTCGCCGTCGATGATCTGCGCGAGCGCCGTGCGCGCGGCCTCGGCGCGACCGCGGCTCACACCCGTGCGGCGAGCCATGACCGCAACGGGCCACGACGCCGGGCGAGAGCGGCCTGCACGATGCGCAGCAGGTGAACCAGCAGCGAGGCCGCCGTCCAGACGGCCACGGCGATGATGCCGAGGTCCGGGCGGCCCGCCAGCACCGCGGCCGTCAGCAGCAGGAGATTGGGATTGCGGCGCGCCGTGATCAGGCGAAAGCGGCTGTCGAAACGCTGCCAGACGTGCATGTCCATGCCGAAGCTGGCGATGAATATGCCCTCCTCGATG
>JADZCS010000258.1 GCA_020851435.1 Gammaproteobacteria bacterium
CCTACTGGCCGCTGGCGCCGCTGCGACCGCCGTCGATGGCCAGGATCTGGCCGGTCACGAAGGGCGCGTCGCAGGCGAAGAACAGCGCCGCGCGCGCGATGTCGTCCGGCGAACCGGGCCGCTTGAGCGCCGTGCGGTCGATGATGCGTTCCTTCAGGTGCTCGTCGATGTCGACCTCGGGCCACAACACGGGGCCCGGCGCGATGCCGTTCACGCGCACGTGCGGCGCGAGTTCGCGGGCCAGCGAGCGCGTGAGCATCGCGAGCCCCGCCTTGGCCGAGCAGTACACCGGGTGGCGCTTGAGCGGCCGCTCGGCGTGGATGTCGATCATGTTGAGGATCAGGCCCTCGTGCAGGCGCAGCTGTTGCGCGGCGGCCTGCGACAGGAACAGCGGCGCCCGCAGGTTGCTGCCCATCAGGTCGTCCCAGTGCGCGAGCGTGATGTCGCCGACCGGCGTGGGATAGAACGTCGACGCGTTGTTGACCAGGATGTCGAGCCGGCCGAAGCGCTCGACGGTGCCCGCCACGAGGGAGGGCAGCGACGCGACGTTCAGCAGGTCGGCGGCGATGGCCGACGCCGAGTTCGCGCGGATCGCGTTGAGTTCGGCGACGAGCGCGTCGGCGGCCTCGGACGTGGACGAGCTCCGGTGGTGGATCACGACGTTGGCGCCGTGGGCGTGGAAGGCGCGCGCAATCGTCGCGCCGAGTCGCCGCGCAGCACCGGTCAGCAGCGCGGTCTTGCCGTGCAGGGTTTGGGTGGACTGGCTCATAGCGTGATTTCATCATACCGCGGGGCCGCGTGCTGACTGCAATGCCGCTGCCGCCGCTGTCCGCCGACGAGTCCGCGCAGTCGGCCCGGGTCGTCGCGCGGGTCCGCGCAGAGATCGCGGCCGCAGGCGGCTGGCTGCCGTTCTCGCGCTACATGGACCTCGTGCTGTACTCGCCGGGCCTGGGTTACTACAGCGCGGGCGCGCGCAAGTTCGGCGCTGACGGCGATTTCGTCACGGCGCCCGAGCTCACTCCGGTGTTCGCGCGCTGCTTGGCGCGCTCGCTGGCCGAGGTGCTCGCCGTCACGGGCGGCGACGTCGTCGAACTGGGCGCCGGCAGCGGCGCGCTCGCGGCCGACCTGCTCCCGGCCTTGTCGGCACTGGGCGCCGAGCCCGCGCGCTACCGCATCGTCGAGGTCAGCGCCGACCTGCGCGAACGGCAGCGCGCGCTGCTGGCCGAGCGCCTGCCTGGATGGGTCGATCGCATCGACTGGCTCGACGCGCCGCCCGCCACGTCATGGCAGGGCGTGATGATCGCCAACGAGGTCGCCGATGCCCTGCCGGTGGAGCGCATACGCGTGCGCGCCGGCGGTCTCGAGCAGGCGGGCGTCGCGACCGGCGACGAGGGTTTCCGGCTCGAGTGGCGGCCTGCGTCACCGGACATCGCGGCGGCGTTCGCGGCCCTCACGCGCGAATTGCCGGCGCCGCTGCCAGACGGCTACGTCACCGAGTTCGCACCCGCGGCGGGTGCATGGCTTGCCACGGCGCTCGCCGGCCTCGGGCGCGGGGCCGCCTGGCTCATCGACTACGGCCTGCCGCGCGCGCAGTATCACCACGCGAGCCGCGACGGCGGCAGCTTCTGCGGGTTCTTCAGGCATCGCCGGCACGAGGACCCGTTCCTCCACCCCGGCCTGTCCGACCTCACGGCCTGGGTCGACTTCACGACGCTCGCCGAGGCAGGGCTCGCCTGCGGGTTCGAGGTCGCGGGCTTCACGACGCAGGCGCATTTCCTGGCCGACACGGGCCTCGACCAGGAATTTGCAGCCGAGGCCGGGGGCCTGGACGAGCGCGGTCGCGCGGCACTGGCGCAGGCTGTCGCCCAGCTCATACTGCCGGGCGAGATGGGTGAGAAGTTCAAGGTGCTGGCACTGTCGCGCGGGCTGTCCGCGACGCCAGCCGGCTTCGGGTTCCGCGACCTCGCGGCGACCCTGTGACGGGAGAGTCGATGGATCCTATCCAGGCAATCGTGCTGGCGATCGTGCAGGGCCTGTCCGAGTTCCTGCCGGTGTCGAGTTCCGGACACCTGATCCTGGTGCCGCACTTCTTCGGCTGGACCGACCAGGGCCTGGCCTTCGACGTGGCCGTGCACGTTGGCACGCTGGCCGCTGTGCTGGGTTACTTCCGGCGCGAACTCATCGGCATGGCGACGGGCCTCACGCGCTCGCTGGTCCACCGCGAACAGAACGAGGGCTCGCGCCTGGCCTGGGCCGTGATCGTCGGCACCATTCCCGCCGGTGTCGTGGGCCTCACGCTCAACGACTTCATCGAGACCAACCTGCGCAGTCCGCTGTTCGTGGCCGGCACGCTGTCGTTCTGGGGCATCGTGATGTACCTGGCCGACCGTTTCAGCCGCCAGCAGCGCGAGGAGTCGTCGGTTGGCTGGCGCGACGGGCTGATCATCGGCCTGGCGCAGGCGCTGGCGCTGTTTCCGGGCACCTCACGCTCGGGCATCACCATGACGGCCGGCCTCGCGCTGGGCCTCACGCGCACCGCCGCCGCGCGCATCTCGTTCCTGATCGGCGTGCCGGCGATCGCGATGGCGGGCGGCTACGAATTCCTCAAGCTCGCGCAGTCGCCCGATCCCGTCGACGTGAAGTCCATGGCGCTCGGTATCGGCGTCGCCGCGCTGACGGGCTATGCCTGCATCCACTGGCTGCTTAAGTGGCTGCCCCGCATCGGCCTGCTGCCCTTCACGATCTACCGGCTGCTCATCGCGGCCGTGATCGTGTGGCATTTCGCCTAGCCGCGATCCATCGAGGCGCCGATGGCGGACTGCCGCTTGCGCCGCAGGGCCACGCCGTATTCCTCGCCGCTGAGACCGGCACGCTCTTCCGTGTCGAGCGTGACCGCGCTCGCGGCATCCAGCGCGGCGTTGAGCAGCTGGGCTTCCGGATAGGGCTTCTGTTCCCAGCCCGTGCGACCGCGGAAGTCGGCCTCGCAGGCGAGGACGAATTCGCGGAAGCGCTCCGGCCGGCGGAACGCGTCGCAGTGTTCGAACAACTCCAGGATCGTCGACGCGCGCAGCTCCATCGCGCGGTGGGCGATGCCGTGCCAGCGCGCCGTCAGCTCGGCCAGGTGCCGGAACTCGGTCGGCACGCGCAGCCGGTCGGACAGCTTGCGTACCAGCGTGGCGCCGCGGTCCTCGTGGCCGACGTGGCGCGGCCACTGCCCGGGCTGCGTCTCGCCCTTGCCGAGGTCGTGCATCATTGCGGCGAAGCGCACGCGCGGATTCGGGGTCAGGCGCGCCGCCGCGCGCATCACCAGCAACATGTGCGCGCCGGTGTCGATCTCGGGGTGCCAGCGTTCCGGCTGCGGCACGCCCCACAGCCGGTCGAGCTCGGGAAACACGCGGGCCAGCGCGCCGCAGTCGCGCAGCACGGAAAGGAAGGCGTCCGGCGCCGGTTCGGCCAGCGCCTTCGCGGTTTCCTGCCAGACGCGTTCCGGGACCAGCGCGTCCACTTCGCCGGCCGCGACCATGCGCTGCATCAGCGCATTGGTCTCGGCGGCGACAGTGAATCCCAGCGGTGCGAACCTTGCGGCGAAGCGCGCAACGCGCAGCACGCGCACCGGGTCCTCGACGAAGGCCTCGGAGACGTGACGCAGCACGCGTGATTCCAGGTCGCGCAGACCGCCGTAGGGATCGACCAGGCGGTCCTGCCCGTCGCGCGCCATCGCGTTGATGGTGAGGTCGCGGCGGCGAAGGTCGTCCTCGAGCGTGACGTCGGGCGCGCAGTGCACCTCGAAGCCCCGGTAGCCGGGGCCGACCTTCCGTTCGGTGCGCGCCAGCGCATGCTCTTCCTTCGTCACGGGGTGCAGGAAGACCGGGAAATCCCGGCCCACCTGGGTGTAGCCCGCGTCCGTCATCTGCGCCGGCGCCGCGCCCACGACCACCCAGTCGCGCTCCTTGACCGGGAGCCCGAGCAGGGCATCACGTACCGCTCCGCCGACCAGATAGACTTCCATGGAGCGATGTTAACCGAAGCCGGCGAAACCGAGATGACAGTCCCCGCCTGCCTCTGGCGGCGTGCCAGCCTGCGGTCGGCGCTGCTGCTGGTGCTCCTGCTGCCGCTGGGCGGCTGCTACTACCTGCAGGCGGCCGCCGGCCAGGCCGAGGTGCTGTCGAGCCGCGAACCCATCGATGCGGTGATCGCCGACGAGGCGACTTCGCCGGCCCTGAAGGCGCGCCTGACGCTGGTTCGCGAGGCGCGCAATTTCGCGGTTGCCGCGCTGGGCCTTCCGGACAACGAAACTTACCGCAGCTACGCAGCGCTCGGGCGGCCCTACGTCGCCTGGAATGTCTTCGCCGCGCCCGAGTTCTCGGTGGAACCGAAGACCTGGTGCTTCCCGATAGCGGGCTGCGTCGCCTATCGCGGGTATTTCAAGGAGGCGGCGGCGCGTGACTACGCTGCCAGCCTGTCCAGGCGCGGCTACGACGTGTATGTCGGTCCGGTGCCCGCCTATTCGACGCTCGGGCACTTCAATGATCCGCTGCTCGACACGATGCTTCGCTACGACGACCTGGACCTCGTGGCGATCCTGTTCCACGAGCTGGCGCACCAGGTCACCTATCGCCCCGGCGAGACGGAGTTCAACGAAGCCTTCGCAACGGTCGTCGAATACGAGGGCCTGCAGCGCTGGCTGGCCAGCCGCGGCGAGCAGGCGCAGATCGATACTTTCCGGGAACGACGCAGGCGCCAGGTGGCTGTGGCGCAACGTCTGCTGGCCGCGCGCGACGAGCTGGCTGCGCTCTACGCGAGCGAGGCTGCGATTTCCGGGAAGCGCGAGGCCAAGGCTGCCGTGTTCGCACAGTTGCGCAGCAGCCACGTCGACGGGGAACTCAACAACGCGCGGCTGGCGGCCGTGGCCGCCTACGAGCGCTGCGTGCCGGTGTTCGAGAGCCTGCTGCGGCGCGAGGGAGGAGACCTGCCTGCGTTCTATGCGGCGGTGCGCAGACTGTCGCCAGATACCTGCACGTTTCCATGATGTGGCTGGGGCCTGTCGCGCGCACACTGGGCTCGTGAGACAGGAGGTCTACCATGGCAAGCTTGCACCCGAGAGGACGTAACAAGACCCAGCCGCTCAAGGTCGCGCCGAAGGCTGCCGCGGAAGACGCGGTAACCGAGGTGCTCGATCTGCACGAGGATGCAGCCGAGTTGATCGGCCAGCCGGATCCCGAGATGCGCGCCGAGATGATCCGCACGACGGCGTATTACATCGCCGAGCAGCGCGACTTCGAGCCCGGCCACGAGCTCGACGACTGGTGCGAGGCAGAGCGCGCCGTCGACGAGGTCATCGCCCGGCGCAGCAAACGGACCTAGCCGCCGGCGGGCGCGGTCATGCAGAACGCGTCGAGCTTGTTGCCGTCCAGGTCGCGGAAGTACGCGGCATAGAAGCCTTCGCCTCGCGGCCCGGGCGGGCCCTCGTCCGTGCCGCCCAGCGACAGGGCCTTGGCGTAGACCTCGTCCACCTTCGCCGGCGAGTCGCAGGCCAGTGCGACCATGACGCCGTTGCCGACGGTAGCCGGTTTGCCGTCGAACGGTTTCATCACGCCAAGCCCGCACTGCTCCCAGGTGGTCATCCAGGCGTAGCCGCGGTCGGTTTCCATGAAGCGCTTGGCGCCCAGCAGCGCCAGCAGTTCATCGTAGAACTTACTTGAGGCCTCGACATCGTTCGTGCCGAGCATGACGTAGCCGATCATTGCGATCCTCCCTGTTGCAGATGCCGGGCTGCCTTGCCCGGTTCGTGAAACTAGCACCAATTGCCGCGTAATTGCACCGGTGCCAGGCACTGGTGCAGGACGCTGCCAGCGATCCGTGCTACCGTTCAGATCGGCGCAATAAAGCCCAATAAACAACGACTTCGACGACTCTTACCCCAATCCAAGGACCCTTGATGGCCGGCTCCAGCCTGCTCGCCCTGCTCGACGACATCTCCACCATCCTCGACGACGTCGCGCTGCTGACCAAGGTCGCCGGCA
>JADZCS010000259.1 GCA_020851435.1 Gammaproteobacteria bacterium
CTCAGCGCGCGCCGGCCGTGCCGCCGCGCACGCTGACTTCCACTTCGTCGAGCACGGCGCCGCGCTTGTCGGTCAGCGCGATGCGGTGCCGGCCCGGCGTCGGGCGCCAGGTCGTGCCGCCCGCCGCGGCGCCGATGACCTTGCCATCGACCGTGAAGGCGAGCCCGGCCTCGCTGCTGTCCGCGAGCAGCGGCAGGCGCTGCCGCGCGGACGGAATGTCGGGATCCAGCGCGACCACCAGCCCGTGCTCGGGCGCGACGATGCGCGGCCGGCGCGCCGCATCCTCGGCGCGCGCGACACGCGTGACCTCGGTGCCCGCGAGGAACCACTCGCGGCGCCGCGGCTCCACCGCGGGCACGAACTCGACGGTCGAGGCGAGCACTCCTTCGGGTGGTGGCGGCGGCGCTTCGCCCTCCTGCTGCTGCAGCAGTCGCACGAGCGCGAACCACGCCGGCGCCGCGCCGCTGACGCCCGACACGTCGCGCATCGAGTCGCCCTCGAAGTTGCCGACCCAGACCGCGATCGTGTGCCGACGCGTGAAGCCGATGCACCAGTTGTCGCGCATGTCGACGCTGGTGCCGGTCTTGACCGCGGCCCACACCGGCGTGGACAGCGGGTTCTCGTAGCCGAAGGCCGGCGCGCGCGCCTCGCGGTCCGCGAGGATGTCGGCCACGATCCAGGCCGCGCGCGCATCGATCACCGCCGCAGGCTTTGGCAGGGATTCGTCGAGCCGCAGCCGCAGCGCACCCCGGGCACCGCCATTGGCGAGCGCGCGGTAGGCCGCGGCCTGCTCGGCGAGCGTGACCTCGGCCGAGCCCAGCGCCAGCGAGCTGCCGTAGAACTCCGGGTCCGGGTTGAGCCCCGCGTAGCCGAGCCGGCCCAGCTGCGCGTGCAGGCGCGGCAGGCCCACGATCGAGACCGTGCGCACGGCCGGCACGTTGAGGCTGGACGCCAGCGCGGTGCGCAGGCTCACGGTGCCGCGGAACCGGCGGTCGTAGTTGCGCGGCACGTAGAGGCCGGCGCCCGTGTCGATGCCGGCCGGCGAGTCGTCGACCAGCGAGGCGGCCGTCAGCAGCCGCGACTCGATCGCGAGCGCGTAGAGGAAGGGTTTCAGCGTCGATCCGGCCTGGCGCCGCGCCATCACGCCGTCGATGGCCGGCGCGCGCGAGTCGCGGCCCGCGCTGCCCGCGTAGGCGAGCACGTCGCCGCTCTGGTTGTCGACCACGAGCACCGCGCCGTCGCGCACCGAGCGCACGCCCAGCGCGTCGAGCTGCGCCGACAGCACTTCCTGCGCGGCGCGCTGCAGGCTCGCATCGAGCGTCGATCGCACGCGCTCGCCGGGCAGCTTCAAGAGGCGGCGCGCGAGGTGCGGCGCGGCGTCCGCGTCGGGCGGGATCGCGCGCGGCGCGGCCAGCGCCGACTGCGCGAGCGACGTCAGCTCCGCGCAGGCCGCGGGCTCCAGCTGTCCCGCGCGGCAGGCGCGCCGCGCGACGCGCGCGGGACTCGCGTTGGGCGCGCGCAGCGAGGCCGCCAGCAGCCAGGCCTCGGCCGGCTGCAGCGTCGCCGGCGCATGGCCGAACAACCCACGCGAGGCGGCGGCGATGCCTGCCAGCTCGCCGCGATAGGTCGCGCCGTTGAGGTAGGCCTCGAGGATCTCGCGCTTGCTCCAGCGCCGCTCCAGCACCAGCGCCGCGAGCACCTGTCGCAACTTGGCGCCCGCGCGGCGGCTGCCGGGCGCGGTACCCGCGAGTTCCGGGTCGAGCTTCGCGGCGAGCTGCATCGAGATCGTGCTGGCGCCGCGCCAGCCGCGGCCCACCAGGCCGTCGCGCAGCGCCGCACCTGCGGCGAGCCAGTCCACGCCGTGGTGCCCGTAGTAGCGGTGGTCCTCGGTCGCGACCACGGCCTGCACGAGCACCGGCGAGATCTCGTCGAGCTCGACCCAGGGCAGCCGGCGCACGCGCGGATCGAGGCGCAGCGACTGCAGCACCTCGCCGTGGCGATCCAGCAGCCAGGCCTCCGAGGACCGGTGCGCCGCGCGCCAGCCCGCGTAGTCCGGCAGCCCCATCCAGCGCGGCGCGGCGGCCCAGGCAGCCGCGAGCACGAGCGCCGCGGCCGCGAGGACTACGAATCGCCGCTTGGGGTTCACGGCGTCGGCCCGACCTCGAGCTTCGGGTTCGGCACCGCCGCGAACCGGTCGGCCTCGTACATCGATTCGACGCGCGTGGCGGGCAACACGAAGCGACCGCCCGCGTTGAGCCTGATCGAGTACTCGACCTGCCAGCGTCCGCGCGGCAGTTCCTCGAAGTAGGCGCGATAGGCCTCGGCGCGGCGCTCGACGAACGAGGGCCAGGCCGTCGCCACGCCGCGTGCCGGCGGCGTGGGCATCGGCGCGAGGCCGCGCTTGAGCCCACCGTCGATGACCACCGCGCCCGCGGGCAGCGGATCGTCGAGCGCGACCCAGGTGGCGTCGGCCAGCACCTCGACCTCGATGCGCACGCGCAGCACGTCGCCGCGCGACCAGCGACCAGGCTGCGCGCGGACCACTGGCGTCAGCGTCTTGCGCAGGCGATAGCCCGCAAACAGCGGCTTGGTCAGCGGCACGGCCGCGACCGAGCGCACGACGGCATAAGGCGCGCCGCTGCCCTCGTGCGTGAGCTTGAGCTGGCCGCTGGCCTGAGACCACGGCAGCGACAGCAGGCCACCGGCGGGCGTCCTGCTCCAGTCGAGCCGCTGCACGGGCCCGCGCGACGCGAGGCTCGTGGCGCCGCCGACCGGGGTGCGCTCGTACAGGCGCGCGTAGCGCTGTAGCGCGAGCACGCCCCAGGCGTTGGCCACCGTCGAGTCCCAGGAGCCACGCGTCTGCCGGCCCAGCGCGCCCAGCGCGAGCGCCGGCGCATCGGCCGCGAAAGCCGCATCGCCCGACAGCAGCGACAGCGCGCGCACGGCGTCGTTGTCGGCCGTGGTGAGCAGCCAGGGCATCGACGCGCCCTCCTCGCCCGCGAAGCCGAGCCGCGTGCCCGTGAGCACCATGCGCGAGCGCAGCAGCTGGCGCGCCGCGGCGAGGCGGTCGTCGCGCTGCCGCGCGGCCGGCGTGCGGTCGAGCACGGCGTACCAGTCGAGAAGTGCGGCGGTCGGCCAGGTCTCGGGCGTCGAGCCCAGGCTCTCGAGCCACTCCGGCTTCACGCGCCCGTGGCGCGACAGCGCATCCATGGCCTTGAGCCGCAGCAGCAGCGACGCGCCGCCCACGCGCAGGCGCGGCGCCTGGGCGCCGGAGGCCAGTTTCTCCAGGGCGTCGAGCATCTGGTCGCGCGAGGCTTCCGGCAGGGTCCAGCCGGCCTCCTGCGCCACGGCGACGAGGTAGGCCGTCAGCTCCGCGTTGCCGCGGGGCAGGCCCGGGAAGTACGCCACCAGGCCGTCGTCGGCCAGATGCGCGGGCAAGCTGGCCATGACCTTGTCCCAGGCGCCGCGATCGCCCAGCGCGACGGCCTTGGACGCGCGCTGCTCGATGCAGGCGTAGGGATAGGCCTCCATCGCGGCGCGCACGCCCGCCAGGCCCGCGACCAGCGAGGACGACAGCGTGACCTCCACGCCGCCGACGCCCGGCATCGCGCCCGACGGCGGCGCCACGGGCAGCGACACGGGCTTGTCCACGCGCCGCAGCGTGGCCTGCCAGGTCGTCGGCTCGCCCGGCCAAGGCAGCACGCGCTGCCGGACAGTGAGTTCGTCCCGCGCGGCGCCCTCGCCGGCGCCCACGGTGATGGCCAGGCTGCGCGTGCCGCGCGGCACTTCGTAGGGCCAAGAGATTTCGCGCGACTCGCCGGGTGCCAGGCTGACCTGCTGCGCCGGCAGCGGCACGGCGCTTCCGCCATCGGGCTTGACTTGCGCCGACACCGCGGCCGACACCGGCATCGTGCCTGCATTGCGCAGGATCGCCGTGCCGGTCACGCGGTCGCCCTCGCGCACGAGCTGCGGGAAGCCCGCGATCAGCATCAGGTCGCGGTGCGTACGCACGCTGGTCGAGCCCGTGCCGAACAGGCCCTGCCCACCGTTCGCGATCGCGACCAGCTTGAACGCAGACAGCGAGTCGTTGAGCGGCACCTCGAGCGTGGCGCGGCCCGCGGCATCCACGGGCACGCGCGCCTGCCACTTGAGCAGCGGCTCGAACAGCTCGCGCGTCGGCATGCGCCCACCGCCGCCGCCGGCGGGAATCGCCTTGCGGCCGTAGTGTCGTCGGCCGATGACCTGGCCGATCGAGGTGCTTGTGTTCACCGCCAGCGAGCGCGGCGCGAGCATCGCCTCGAGCAGGTTCCAGGACTCGTTGGGGTGCAGCTCGAGCAGTGCCTCGTCGACGGCCGCGAACGCGAACTCGGTGCCCGCGGGCAGCGGGCCGCCATCGGCGCGGCGGACCTTCACCTCGACGCGCGCCTTGTCGCGCGGACTGAACACGGCCCGCGACGGCTGCACCTCGACCACGAGTTCGTGCGGCCTGCGCCCGACCTCGAGTTCGACCAGGCCGATGCGGAACGCCGGCCGGCCCAGGTCGACGAGCGCGGTGGGCGCGGGCTTGGCGACCCGGCCGCGCACGGCCAGCACGCTCACGAACATGTTCGGCGCGTGCGCCACGCGGATGGGCACCGACACCGTCGGCTCGGCAGCGGTGAGCGGGCGTACCCAGGCGTCGAGCACGCCCTCGCGCTCGACCGTGACCAGCGCCGTCGCCGCGCGGAAGGGCAGCTCGGCGCGCAGCTTCGCGGTCTCGCCGACCTCGTAGCGGCGCTTCTCGGGCACCAGGTCCATGCGGTCGCTGTCGGTGCCGCCGTACCAGGCATCCTCGCCCGCGAGCCAGACTTCCTCGACGCTGCGCGTCTCGCGACCAGCGGCGTCGCGCGTTCTCGCGGACAGGTACAGCCCCTCCTCGCCCTTGACCGTGACCGCACAATGGAAGCGACCGCGCGCGTCGCTGGCACCGCGGCAGACCTCGCCCATGCGGCGCACTTCGATGCCGCCGTCGTAGGCGTAGAAGCCGCCGACCAGGCGCCTGCGGTACGAGAAGAACACGCGCGCGTAGGCATCGATGCGCACTTCGCGGCCGGCGGCGGGCTTGCCGTCGAGGTCGAGTACCACGGTGTCGACGCCGAAGGCCTTGCCGCTGCGCGGCGAGCGCTCCGAGCGCAGCCCGACCACCAGCGACGACGGCCACAGCGTCGCCGACTGCGAGGTCGTGAGGCGCTCGCCATTGGCGTCGGGATACTCCATCTCGACTACCAGGCGTCGCGGTGCCTTGCCGTTCGCCGGCAACTGCAGCTCGCTGCGCGCGCCGCCCTGGGCGTCGAGCTTGAGCGGCAACAGCGCGCCGGACTCCGCAGCAGGCTCGCCCTGCGTCTCGCCGTAACGCCTGAGGCCCACGGTGATCTCGCGCGGGTCGAAGCGGAAGTCGTCGTAGCCGGCGAATTCCGCCGTGTACGGCTCGGTGCGCGAACGCAGCGAGACCGGCGCGCCGGCGGCGCCGCCGCCGGACAGGTAGGTCAGCGATATGTCGACGGGCGCGCGCGTCGCCGCCACCAGCGGCGCGCGCGGCAACTGCAGGCTCGCGCGCAGCGTGGGCAGCCTGAAGTCCTCGACCCGGAACTCGCCGGCCTCGATGCCGTAGTCCTCGCTGCCGAGCCTGGCCCTGACGCGGTAGGTGCCGAGCCGCGCCTCGCGCGGCACGGTCCAGTCGACGGCGGCAACGCCGGCGTCGATGCGGATCGGCAGCTCCCACTCCTGTCCGCCCAGGTGCTCGATGACGAGCCGGTCCGGCCAGCGGCTGCGCGGCGGCAGGGTCAGGCCCGCGGCGCCGGGCTGGCGCAGGAACAGCTTCATGTGCACCGTTTCGCCGGCGCGCAGCAGCGTCCGATCGAACACGACGTGCGCTATCGGCCCGCCATCGCCGTCGGGATGGTAGGCGAGGCCGAAGTCCCAGGGGCTCAGGCCTTCGTTCCAGTCGGCCAGCGCGAAGGCGAAGTCGTTGCCCAGGCGCGCCGCCACGAACCAGCCGTGCCACCACTGCTCACAGCGCGAGCGTTCTTCGGGGAGCTTGTCGCCGGGCAGACGCGCGATGCCGCTGGCGTCGCTGCGCACGGCGACCATGACCTGGCCGCGGCAGTCGCGCACGGTGACGCTGGCGCCGGCCACGGGCGCGCCCGTGTCGAGCCGCGTGACCCAGGCCAGCGAGTTTTCGCGGCCCTGCTTGAAGTGAACGGCGAGGTTGGTGACCAGCGCGGCGGAACGCACGTGGTAGGGCGTCGCCGGTTCGAGCAGGCGCGCGCCCAGCCGCGGGCTCGCGAGTTCGACGACGTGCAGGCCTGGCGAATCCAGCGGAATGCCGACGACTTCGGTCGTGCCCGCGGCCTCGGCGCGCGGCACGGCGATCGCGCGGGCGCCCTTCTCGCTCGCGAGCAGCGAGGTCTCGGGCTGGTAGTTGCTGCTCTCGAGCAGCCGCAGCCAGCGCATCGCCTGCAGGTCGTCACTGAGCGTGAGCACGCGGCCGGGGACGGCGGGCGGCGCGCCGGCGGCGGCACGATCCTCGACGTCGCGCAGCGTCACGGGCAGCGCCGGGCCCGCGTTGAGTTCGAGCACGCCGAAGGTCGCCGCGAATTTCGCGAGCGGCGGCAGCGCGTCCATGGCGACCGGCTGCGGGAAGCGCGCCTGGTTGGCGAGCGGCCGGCCGGCATCGTCGACCATGCCGGGCGGCAGCTCGAGCACGTACTCGCCACGCGGCAGGAACGGCCCGGCGAAGCTCACCGCGTCGAACACGGGGCGACTGTCGCGGCCCTGCTCGCGCGGGGCCAGGCGCTTGCCGTCGGGCGTGCGCAGGCGCACGGCCAGCGCGGCCGCCGCGGGCACCGGCGCCGAAAACGCCACTTCGACGGGCTTGATCGGCAGGCAGGGGCTGCGCGACTGCAGTCGCGTACAGACCAGCCGCGCGGTGAAGTCCGGGCGCACCGTGAAGTCGAAATGCTGGGCGGTGCCGCCGGACACGCCGCCGGACGAGCGCAGGCCGGGACCCCAGGCCAGGCGCACGCCGCCACGCGCGGGCAATTCGCGCGCGCACTCCAGCGCGACGACCTGGCGCTCGAGATCAGGCCTGCGGCCCGTGGCGCTGACCGCCTCGTCGCCGATGCCGGCGTCTTCCGACGCGCCGATGAACTGCTCGTAGGTCCAGTGCTCGCGCGCGAGGTTGGCGAGCAGCTGCTCGCGCTGCGCGGCCGGCAACAGCCGCACCGGCAGGCTCTCGGCCACGCCGTCCACGACGCAGCTCACGGCCTCGAGCGAGGCGGGATCGAGCTGACCGTCGAGCCGCAGCAGGAAGGCCTGGGCCGAGTCGATCTCCGAGCCGTCCGAGGGCGAGATCGCCACCACCGACGGCGCGCCGCTGACGACGGCGAGGCTCATGTCGCTGCGCACGGCCTGTCCGCCCAGCGCACGAAGTCCCGGCAACAGCGTGAACCGGCAGCTCACGCCGGCCGGCAGCGGGCGCTCGAATTCGTGGACCCAGGTGCGGTCGTCCAGCCACCGGCCGTCGCCGGCGGGACAGGTGCTGCTGACCGGCGCGGCCTGGCGCGGATCGCCGAAGCGGACCATCGGTGCGGAGAAGGACACGGCCACCTGCGTGGCCCCGCGCGCGTCACCCTGCGGCGAGAAGGACACGACGCTGGCCGGGGGCGTCGCGGCAACGGCCACTGAGGCGATCGCCGCAAGGCCCATGAGAATCCTGATCCGACGCGACATCCGTTTCTCCCCGATGGTAGCTCGCAAGGACACACGCTCCGGGTGTGGACGCAGGCCCGCGGTGATCGTCAGGACACTCGCGTGCCTCGCCGCCGCGACGCGAACGCGCCGCCGAGCAGGCCGAACAGGGCGAGGCCGAGCACGGGCCAGTCACCCGTTCGCGCATACGGGGTGAGTCCCGTATGCGGCACGACGTCGGCGTAGAGCACGCCCGGCACGAACTGTGGAATGCGCGCGCGCACGGCGCCGTCGGGGCCGATCACGGCCGTGACGCCGTTGGAGGTTGCGCGCGCCAGGAAACGCCCGGCCTCCAGCGCCCGCAGCCGCGCCATCTGCAGCTGCTGGTGCGGGGCGGTCGAGTCGCCGAACCAGGCGTTGTTGGTGACGTTGACGAGCAGCGTCGCCTGGCCGAGCACCGCCAGCTGCTCGGCGCCGTAGGCGTCCTCGTAGCAGATCGTCGCGCCCAGCAGCTGTCCCGCGGCGCGCAGCGGCGCCTGCCCGTCCGGTCCTGCGGTCATGTCGACGTAGGGCAGGCTCATGAGCCGCATCCAGCCACGCACGGTCTCGGGCACCGGGAAGAACTCGCCGAAGGGCACGAGCCTGCGCTTGTAGTACCAGGTCGCGTCGTCGGACAGCGCGACCATGCCGTTGTAGTACTTGCGCGACTCGAAGTCGTAGCGCAGCAGGCCGAGCACCAGGTCGGAGCCGCTCGCGCGCGTGCGGCCCCACATCCGGCCGAGGTATTCGCGCGCCTCGTGCTCGAGCAGCGGCAGCGCGGCCTCCGGCCAGACGATCAGCGGGCGGCCCAGCGCCGGCGTCGTGAGGCGCTCGTACAGCGCCAGCGTCGCCTCACGATTGTCGGCCTGCCACTTGAGGTCCTGCGGAATCGCGCCCTGCACCAGCGCCACGCCCAGCGGCGCGCCCGAGGGCGAGGTCCAGGCGCGGCCCCACCGGGCGCCGGCGCCCACCCACACGAGCAGCAGCAGCGCACAGGCGGCGACACGCTCGCGCGTGGCGCCGCGCACCAGCGCGGCCAGCACGCCCGCCGACAGCGCGGCGGCCAGGGTCATCGCGTGCACGCCGGCGACCGGCGCGAGTCCGGCGAGCGGCGTGTCGATGGGCGCATAACCGATCTCGAGCCAGGGGAAACCCGTGAACAGCCAGCCGCGCAGCCATTCGAGCAGCAGCCAGCCGGCAGGCAGGACCACGAGGCGTCGCGCCGCACCATCGGCCGTCCAGCGCGTGACCGCATAGCCGAGGATCGCGTAGTAGCTGGCCATGAGGGCCACGAGCCCGAGCATGAGGAACACGGCGAGCGCCGCCGGTGCGCCGCCGAAATCGTGCACCGCCGTGTAGAGCCAGTAGGTGCCTGTGCCGAACAGGCCCGCGGCGAACGCAAAACCGAGGGCCGCGGCTCGGCGCGGCGCCGCGGCGCCCCAGGCCAGGACCAGGAAGGCCGGTGCGAGGATGGCCAGCGGCCACCAGCCGACCGGCGCGAAGGACAGCGAGGCAGCGGCGCCGATGACGGCGGCGACCGCGAGGCCGCGCCAGCCCGCCAGACTGCCGCGCAGCAGGTCAGTCGCGGTCGTCGGCACCGACGTCTTCCGGCGCGACCACGCGCAGCAGGTCGATGCGGCGGCGGTCCGAGCGCAGCACACGGAACTCGAAGTGCTCGATGGTCACCGACTCGCCGCGCCGGGGCAGGCGGCCGAACTGGTGCATGACCAGGCCGCCGATGGTGTCGAATTCCTCGTCGCTGAACGCCGTGCCGAAGTATTCGTTGAAGTCGTCGATGCGCGTGAGCGCGCGCACCGAGTACTGGCGCTCGCCCTCGCGCCGGATCGGCTGGTCGTCCTCGATGGTGACCAGCCCGGCGACGCCGCCGTACTCGTCGACCACGATGGCCATGTGATTGCGGCTGACGCGGAATTCCTTGAGCAGCACGTTGAGGCGCTTGCTCTCGGGCACGAACACGGC
>JADZCS010000260.1 GCA_020851435.1 Gammaproteobacteria bacterium
CACGCGCGAGGTCGTCGACGGGCACGATGCGGCTCACGCCGCGCGCGTAGGCGTGCGGCGCCAGCGTGAACGCCCGGAACACGTCGATCACGATCGCAAGCCCGCGCGCGGCGCGCGCGCCGGCGACGAGATCGAGTTTCCTGATCAGCATGCTCTCACTGGCGTGCGGCGCGAACGCGACGCACGTCCTCGGCGCTGACCGCGCCATAGCTGTTGCCGAAATGGCCGCGCATGTAGGTCAGCACCTCGGCGGCCTCGGCATCGGACATCCATTGGAACTGGGGCATTACGCCCGCGAAGACGCCCTTGGGCAGCGCGGCCGGACGCTGCCCGAACAGCACCCAGCCCACCAGTTCGTCGACCGGCCCGGCGACGACCGGCACGCCGATCAGCGACGGCACGCTGGCGCCGAGGCCCCTGCCGTCCTTCTGGTGGCAACCGGCACACTGGCTGTTGAACAGCCGCTCGCCCGGTGCCAGGGGCGCGGACGGCACATCGCTGCCCGGGCCACCGCAGGCGGACATCAGGAAGAGGACGGCGAGGACGGCCGGAACGCGGACTCTTGGCATGGGCAGGAGGGCTCTGTTGGAGGCCGCAAATGTTACCAGTCGCGCCGGGCCACGGCGGTACCATCTACGCCGGCTGGCCATACTGCGGATGAACCACTTGCGACCTTCCCGGACCTTGCTGCTCGCGGCGACGCTGGCCGCTTCCCTCGTGCTCCCTGGCCTGGCACGCGCCGACGAAACCGAGCTGCCCTTGCAGGCGCTGGTACGCACGCTCAGCGAGGACCGCGCCCATCCACAGGTCGACTGGCGCGGCGCCGAGCGCCACCTGGAGGACGTCAGCCGCTTCTACGCCGGGCGCGGCTGGGACCTGGCCTGGAGCCGCGACGGCCAGCCCACCGCGCAGGTGCGCGACGTACTCGACGAACTGCGCGCCGTGGCCAACAAGGGCCTCGACCCCGACGACTATTCCGGCCTGCGCCTGACCTACCTGCTCATCGACCTCATGACGACCCCGAGTTCCGAGCAGGAGGACTGGGCGCTGTGGGACGTCGCCGTGAGCGCCTCGGTGGCACGTTACCTCTCGGACCTGCACTTCGGTCGCATCGACCCGGCCGAGGTGGGCATGGGCCTGCGCATCGACCGCAGCGCCTTCGACGTGGCGGGCAACCTGGCGGTGGTCGCCGGTAGCGGCAACCCGCGCCTGACCATCGCCGAGGTCGAACCCAACTTCCGCACCTATGAGAACCTCAAGCGCGTGCTTGCCCGCTATCGCGCGCTGTCGCTGGAACCCGGCCTGGGCGCCCTGCCGCCCTTGCCGGCGGAGTCGAAGTCGCTGAAGCCCGGCGATGCCTGGATCGGCACGGCCGCGCTGCGCCGGCTGCTGGTGGCGCTCGGCGACCTGGCGCCCTCGGCTCCCCAGGCCACGGGCAGCTACGACGAATCGCTCGCGGCCGGCGTGCGCGCATTCCAGTCGCGGCATGGGCTCGCGGCCGATGGCGCCATCGGCCCCGGCACGTTCAAGGCCCTGACCACGCCGCTGGCCTCGCGCGCGCGGCAGATCGAACTGTCGCTGGAACGCTGGCGCTGGGTGCCGCAGCAGCTCAGCACGCCGCCGATCGTGGTCAACATCCCGCAGTTCAAGCTCTACGCGTTCCAGGACACGACCGACGACGTCAGCCGCATGCTCACCATGGACGTGGTGGTCGGCAGCGCCTACCGCGAGCAGCTCACGCCGGTGTTCGCGGCCGACATGAGCTACCTCGTGTTCAGCCCCTACTGGGACGTGCCGCGCTCGATCGCCGTCAAGGAGATCCTGCCGAAGGCGCGCCGGAACCGCGCCTGGCTGGCGCGCAACGGCTACCAGATCGTGCGCGGTTACGGCGACAATGCGCCGGCGCTCAAGGTCAACGCGGCGAGCCTGTCCGCGGTCGCGTCAGGCACCGCGCGCATCCGGCAGAAGCCGGGCCCGAAGAACTCGCTGGGGCGCGTGAAGTTCATGCTGCCGAACCGCTACAACGTGTACCTGCACGACACGCCGGCCGACAGCCTGTTCGCGCGAACGCGCCGCGACTTCAGCCACGGCTGCGTGCGCCTCGCCGATCCCGCCGCCCTGGCCCGGCACGTGCTGCGCGACGATCCGTCCTGGACCCCGGAACGCATCGAGGCATCGATGTCCGGCACTACCCCGGAGACGGTGCGGCTGGCGCAGCCGATTCGCGTGTACTTCGTGTACGCGACGGCGCTCGCCAGCAACGACAAGGCTTATTTCTTCGAGGATATCTACGGGCACGACGCCCTGCTGGACGTGGCCCTCAGGCAGGACTCGCGCTGAAGCGGGCCTAGCCGCCCCAGGAGCGCACGCGCCCGGTGTCGATGTGCACGAAGTCCGAGGCGCGGTAGTAACCGACGCCGCCGCGGCCGGCGGCCAGCGCGAGGTCGCGCAGGCGGTCGGTGCGATAACCCACCAACCGCACGTCGATGGCGCGGCCTTCCATGTGCAGGCTGCGCTTGGCGACGCCCGAAGAGCGGTTGTGCAGCTTTTCGTTGGTCTGCGGCGATCGGTAGCCGGAGATCACCTCGTAGTGCGCGTCACGGTCGGCGAACACCGCCAGGTCGTGCAGCTGCTCGAACAGGCCGCAGTCGATGGGATGCTCGAGCCCGCTGCGGTGGTCGCGCAGCACGTGGTTGAGCTGGGCGAGGGCCGTCTGGCACCACTGCCCATCGCGCACGAACTCGACCGAGACCCGCTCGGCAGTGTGCGTGTTGACCAGCGTGAGGCTGCGCCGCTCGAGCCCCTGTGCAAACGAGAGAGCCGGGGACAGCGCCAGCGCCGCGGGCACGCCCATGAGCACGCCGCGCAGGAAGGCGCGGCGGCTGAACCGGGCGGGCGTATCAGCAGAATTGCGGGGGCTGGAACGGGACACTGGAAACCCTTTCGCAAAGGTGACGCGCACCATGGGCGAAAGCGACAGAAAAATCAAGCCTATCAGGCACTTCGGTCGACGCAGCCGACCCACATTTCGTTGCGCGCAAGCCACGCCGACGCTGCAATGCGGGGCTGGCGTGCAACCTCGGCGCCACTCAGCGGTTGACGATCAGGATCCGCGCGCGCGGGAAAAAGTTGAAGTCGGTGGCGGTCGCGGCGGTATATGCGCCCATCATGCGGCCGACCAGCAGGTCGCCGGCCCGCAGTTCGGGCAGCAGGACGTCCTC
>JADZCS010000261.1 GCA_020851435.1 Gammaproteobacteria bacterium
ATCTACCGCAAGGTCTACCGCGACCGGATCACACCGTCCCGCGTCGCCGAACTGCTGATCCTGCGTGAGGACATGCCGCGCTCGCTGCACCGCTGCATGAACGAAGTCCAGGACAACCTGCACGCCGTCGGCAACGCGCAGTCGTCGGAAACCGAGAGGCGCACCGGCGAACTGCACTCGCGCCTGCACTATGGCCGCATCGAGCCCATCGTGGCAGACGGCATCGACGGGTTCCTGTCGCGCTTCCTGGCCGACATCCACGACCTCGGCGAGCGCATCGGCCAGGATTTCCTCATGCCGACGGCCAACTGACATGCTGCTGCACATCCGCCATTCCACGGTCTATCACTACAGCCGTGCCGTCGAGAACTCGATGCAGCTGGTCCGGCTGACGCCGCGGCGCGATCCGTGGCAGCGCACCCTGCGCTGGACGCTGGTGACGCCGGGCCAGCGCATCGAACAGGTCGACGCCTTCGGCAACCTGACCCACCTGGTGCGCGTCGAGGAGCCGCTCACGGAACTGAGAATCCTCGCCCACGGCATCGTCGACACCAGCGAAGCCGAGGGCACCGTTCCAGGCGAGGAAGGCGGCGTCTCGCCGCTGGTGTTCCTGGCCTCGACGCGGCTGACGCAACCGGACGCTGCGGTCGAGTCCTTCGCGGCGCGGTTCCGCGGCGCGCGGGCCTCGGACCATGCCGCGCTGCTGGAACTCGCCGAGGCGGTGCGCAGCGCCGTCGTCTGGGAGCAGGGCACGACCGACGTCGAACACACGGCGGGCGAGGCCCTCGCGCTCGGCCGGGGGGTGTGCCAGGACCACGCGCACCTGTTCGCGTCGGTCGGGCGCCTGATCGGGGTGCCCGTGCGTTACGTGAGCGGCTACTTCAACTCGGGTCATTCCAGCGCCGCCAGCCACGCCTGGGTCGATGCCTGGCGCGGACCTGAACTGGGCTGGCTCAGCATCGACGTCACCCAGGGCGAACTGGCGGGCCCGCGGCACTGCAGGCTGGCGGTCGGGCGCGACTACCAGGATGCCGGCCCGGTCCGGGGCGTGCGCCGCGGAGGCGGCGACGAGCGCCTCGAGGTGGCCGTGCAGGTGGCGGGCTCGGCGCAGGAACAGCAGTAAGCCCGCATGGCGCCGGCTGCCGTGGGCCGCTACGATCCGCGCTGCCCAGCCCTGGAATCCCGACCATGACCTATTGCGTGGGAATGCTGCTCGATGCCGGCGTCGTGATGTTGTCCGACTCGCGCACCAACGCGGGTGTCGACAACATCTCGAGCTTCCGCAAGGTCACGGTGTTCGAACAGCCCGGCGATCGCGTGCTGGTCATCATGTCGGCGGGCAACCTCGCCGCATCCCAGGCGGTGATCTCGCTCCTGCGCGATGCCATCAAGGCCGGCGGGGACGAGCCGAGCCTGCTGAACGCCCCGAACATGTTCGAGGCTGCACGCCGCATGGGCGAGGCGATCCGCAAGGTTCACGCCCGCGATGCAGCGGCGCTCGAGGACTTCAAGCTGGAGTTCAACATCAGCTTCGTCCTCGGCGGCCAGATCGCCGGCGAGGCGCCGCGGCTGTTCAACGTCTACGCCGCCGGCAACTTCGTCGAGGCCACGCCCGAGACGCCCTACTTCCAGGTCGGGGAACTCAAGTACGGCAAGCCGATCATCGACCGCGTCATCACCCGGCACTCCTCGATCGAGCAGGCGGTGAAGTGCGGGCTGGTATCCATGGACTCGACCATCCGCTCCAATCTCTCGGTCGGGCTGCCGCTGGACCTGATCGTGGTTCGCAGCGGCGAACTCAGGATCGGCCGACACATGGTCATCGATGCGGACAACGAGTATTTCCGCTCGATCCGCTCGCGCTGGAGCGAAGCCCTCAAGCACGCATTCGCCGCACTGCCGGAGCCTGACGGTCTTTAAGGACACCCGGCGGCGCCGCAGAGTGCGGTAATCTCGTCGCCATGGAAAACGGGAACCTGCTGTTGCTGATGGGCGGCCTGACGGTCGCGTCGATGATCGCGGCGATCGTCTATCGCATGCGCGTCCACGCTGAATATGCCCGTGGCCTCGCCGAGGGCCGGACCGAAGGCCAGGCCGCCGCCGCGGTCGCGCAGGCCGAGCTCGCCGGCGCCCGCGCCACGCTGGCCGAGCGCGATGCCGCCAGTGCCGACAAGCTGGCGCTGCTGAGCGATGCCCAGGCGCGGCTCGCGGACGCGTTCAAGGCCCTGTCGGCCGATGCCCTGAAGACCAACAACCAGCAGTTCCTCGACCTGGCGCGCACCCAGCTCGAGCAGTACCAGGTTGCCGCGCGCACCGACCTCGAGACGCGGCAGAAAGCCATCGGGGACCTGGTCACGCCGGTGAAGCTGTCGCTGGACAAGGTGGACGAGAAGATCCAGCAGCTGGAGACCGTTCGCGCCGGCGCCTACGCCGAACTCACCCAGCAGGTGCGGCACCTCATGGACACGCAGCAGGCGCTGCGTACCGAAACCGGCAACCTGGTCAAGGCACTGCGCCAGCCGACCGTGCGCGGCCGCTGGGGCGAGATCCAGCTCAAGCGCGTGGTCGAGCTCGCGGGCCTGGTCAACTACTGCGACTTCGTCGAGCAGGAGTCGGTGGACACCGACCAGGGCCGCCTGCGTCCCGACCTCATCGTGCGCCTGCCCGGCGGCAAGAGCATCGTCGTCGACGCCAAGGCCCCGCTCTCCGCGTACCTTGAGGCGCTCGAGGCCCCCGATGACGCCACGCGCGAGCAGAAGCTCGTCGACCACGCGCGCCAGGTGCGCACGCACATCGGGCAGCTGTCGCAGAAGAAATACTGGGAGCAGTTCACGCCCACGCCGGAGTTCGTCGTGCTGTTCCTGCCCGGCGAGACCTTCTTCAGCGCCGCGCTCGAGAAGGACCCCTCGCTGATCGAGGAAGGCGTGGACAAGAGCGTGATCGTCGCCACGCCCACCACCCTGATCGCGCTGCTGCGCGCCGTGGCCTACGGCTGGCGCCAGGAGC
>JADZCS010000262.1 GCA_020851435.1 Gammaproteobacteria bacterium
AGACCACGTCCGGGTTCTTCTCGCAGGACAGGATGCGCGCCGCCTGCGACGCCAGGCACCAGGCCGCGAAGTAGCCCAGCCCGCCGCAGGTGTCCAGCACCACCTTGCCGCGCGGCTGCACCAGCGCCACCTTGCGCCGCGCGTCCTCCCAGGGCGAGACCTGCTCCGATACCAGCATCTTGATGCCGTCGATCTCGAACGTGGGCGTGCCCCACTCGGTGGGCACCAGCTTGATGAGCGACGTCGTGAAACGCGCGACTGGCTCGAAGCCCGCGGCGGTCCAGTGATAGATCGTGCGGTCCTTGCAGGACGGCAGGAACGGATAGCGCTGGCCCTGCCAGGCCCAGCCGTCCTGGCCCACCTCGACCGTCGTCGTCGAGCGCGCCAGGTCCAGCGAACACGCGAGCGTGGGTTGCCCCGCCCTCGCCGCCGCGAGCAGTGCCTCGTGAACCTCCGCGGTGACCAGCGGTCCTATGCCCATCTGCGAAGCAGTTTACGGGATCGAAGGATAAGATTTGCGCATGAACCGGAAGCTTCCGACCACCTTGCTGGCGACACTCGCGCTGGCCTGCCTCATCGCCTGGCCCGCTGCCGCGCAGGCCGAAGACCCGCTCGCGGCCGACCAGGCCGCCGCCACCGAAGAACCGACGCTGCTCGACGAAGTACTGGTCAGCGGCGAGCAGCCCGGGCCCGGCCTGTGGAAGGTCATCAAGCAGACCGCCGACGGCGAGCATGTGATGTGGGTGCTGGGCAGCTACGGCCCGCTGCCGAAGAAGATGCAGTGGCGCTCGGCGCAGGTCGAGCAGGTCATCGCCGGCTCGCAGGAAGTGCTGGGGCCGGTGTCCGTGGATGCCAGGGTCGGCTTCTGGGGCGGCCTCATGATGGCGCCCTCGCTGATCGGCATCCGCGACAATCCAAACGACGCGAAGCTCAAGGACGTCGTGCCGCCCGATCTCTACTCGCGCTGGCTGCCGCTCAAGGCGCGCTACATCGGCAAGGACGACGATGCCGAGAAGTGGCGGCCGATCTTCGCGGCGGGCCAGCTGTACGTGAAGGCCATCGAGAAGTCGCAGCTCGAGCTCAACAACACGGTCTGGCCCGCGGTCGAGAAGCTCGCGAAGAAGTTCCGCGTGAAGATCAATGAGCCCCGCCTCGAGATCAAGGTCGACAAGGCGCGCAGCATGGTCAAGGACTTCAAGAAGGCGCCGCTGCAGGACATCGAGTGTTTCGCAGCAACGCTCGAGCGCGTCGAGTCCGACCTCGACCTCATGCGCGTACGCGCCAACGCCTGGGCCACCGGCGACCTCAAGACCCTGCGCTCGCTGCCGCACGTCGACCAGGTGGGCGCCTGCGTCGCCGGCGTGATGAGCGCCGACGTGGTTCAGTCGCGCGGCTTCGCCGACGTGCCGGCACGGGTCAACGCGCTCTGGATCAAGGAGGCCGAGGCCGCGCTCGCGCGCAACAAGTCCACCTTCGCGGTGATGCGAATGAGCGAGATCCTGAAGCCCGACGGTCTGATCGCGCAGCTGCGCGCGAAGGGCTACCAGGTCGAGGAACCCTGATCGCCGGTCAGTCGGCGACCGGGTAGCAGGCCTCGCCCCACAGCGTCTGCGGGTGGTCCATCATGGTCTCGATGACCACCGGCACCAGCTTCGCCATCAGGCGCGTGCAGTCGCGGATCTGGTCGCGGTTGACGCGGCCGCTCCAGGTCGCGCCGCCGTGGATCAGCTGGTTGCGCAGCGTGTAGATGCGCGACAGCACGACGCTGAGCACCGTCACGGTGTCGTGCCGGCCCAGCGCGAGGTTGGCAACATGTTTCGCGGCCGCAAAGCGCCGCTGCCATTCGTCCTCGTCCAGGCTGCCGTTCCTGAAGTTCCAGAAGTCCTGGAACACGTACTGGTTGTCGAGCAGCACGCGGATGCTGTTGGGGAACTCCGTCCAGACCAGCTCGGCGATGCGCTCGCCGGTGTCGAGGTCGATGAGTTTCTGCAGGAAGTTGCGGAAGGTCTCCTGCTCCGACAGGCGATACCGCTCGTCGATCTCGGTCGCGTAGGCCGCGTTGAAGGCGATCCACAGGAAGATGAACTGCCCGTCGAGGTCGGCGGTCAGCTGCTCGGCGCGGTCCAGCCAGCTTAGCGCACGGTGCACGCGCAGCGTGAGGTTGGGCGGATAGTGGTCGCGCTCGGCGCGGTGGCGGGCCTTGAGGCGTTCGAAGTCCATTGGTGTAAAAGTATCACGGCGGCTCGTCCCGGAGCCAGGCAGCAAGGTCGCGCTCCGCGTGCAGCACTCGCCATATGTCCACACACTCCGCGGACTGGACGTAGAAGATCACGTAGGGATACCGCCGCAGCGGCCAGCTACGAAGCGCCGGCAACTGCAGTTCATGGGCATATCGATGAGAGCCGCTTGCCGGGTGCCGGCCCAGGTACGCGAGCGCATTTTCCAGTGCATTGACGAAGCCCAGTGCCGTAGCGGCCGACGACTCGCGGGCATAGAAGTCCACCGCCTGCTCGACGTCCGACGCGGCGAGGCTGCGCAGGACGGCCGGCAGCGCCTTCACGGCCGTCGGCGGCTGCGAGCGCGCTCCCGGAGCGCCGCAAAGTAGCCGGGATCTGCCAG
>JADZCS010000263.1 GCA_020851435.1 Gammaproteobacteria bacterium
GCTCCTGGCGCCAGCCGTAGGCCACGGCGCGCAGCAGCGCGATCAGGGTGGTGGGCGTGGCGACGATCACGCTCTTGTCCACGCCTTCCTCGATCAGCGAGGGGTCCTTCTCGAGCGCGGCGCTGAAAAAGGTCTCGCCCGGCAGGAACAGAACGACGAACTCCGGCGTGGGCGTGAACTGTTCCCAGTATTTCTTCTGCGACAGCTGGCCGATGTGCGTGCGTACCTGGCGCGCATGGTCGACGAGCTTCTGCTCGCGCGTGGCGTCGTCGGGCGCCTCGAGCGCCTCGAGGTACGCCGACAGCGGGGCCTTGGCGTCGACGACGATGCTCTTGCCGCCCGGCAGGCGCACGATGAGGTCGGGACGCAGGCGGCCCTGGTCGGTGTCCACCGACTCCTGCTCGACGAAGTCGCAGTAGTTGACCAGTCCCGCGAGCTCGACCACGCGCTTGAGCTGGATCTCGCCCCAGCGGCCGCGTACGGTCGGCTGGCGCAGCGCCTTGACCAGGTTGCCGGTCTCGGTGCGCAGCGCCTGCTGCGTGTCCATGAGGTGCCGCACCTGCTGGGTGAGTTCGGCGTAGGCGCCGGCGCGGACGTTCTCCAGCTGCTGGATCTTCTCGTCCACCTTGTCCAGCGACAGCCTCACCGGCGTGACCAGGTCGCCGATCGCCTTCTGGCGGGTCTCGAGGTCGGTGCGCGCAGCGACCTGGTACTGCTCGAGCTGGGTGCGCGCCAGGTCGAGGAACTGCTGGTTGTTGGTCTTGAGCGCATCGGCCGACAGGGCCTTGAAAGCGTCGGCCAAGCGGGCCTGGGCGTCGCCGAGCAGCGCCAGCTTGTCGGCGCTGGCGGCATCGCGCTCGGCCAGCGTGGCGCGGGCCGCGGCGAGTTCGGCCTGCGCGACCGCGGCCGCGGCCTGGCCTTCGGTCCGGCCCTCGGCGAGACCGCGGGCGTATTCCGCGTGGACGCGCATGCGATAGACGATCGCGGCGATCGTCGACGCGACCGTCAGGCCCCCCATCAACAACAGCAGGTTGCCGGTTTCCATGGCGACAAGATTACCGCACTCTCCGGCGCGGCCTGGAGTCCTTAAAGGCCGTCCGGCTCCGGCAGCGCGGCGAACGCGTGCTTCAGGGCCTCGCTCCAGCGCGAGCGGATCGAACGGAAATACTCGTTGTCCGCGTCGATGACCATGTGCCGGCCGATCCTGAGCTCGCCGCTGCGGACCACGATCAGGTCCAGCGGCAGGCCGACCGAGAGGTTGGAGCGGATCGTCGAGTCCATGGACACCAGCCCGCACTTGACCGCCTGCTCGATCGAGGAGTGCCGGGTGATGACGCGATCGATGATCGGCTTGCCGTACTTGAGTTCCCCGACCTGGAAATACGGCGTCTCGGGCGTGGCCTCGACGAAGTTGCCGGCGGCGTAGACGTTGAACAGGCGCGGCCCTTCGCCGGCGATCTGGCCGCCGAGGACGAAGCTGATGTTGAACTCGAGCTTGAAGTCCTCGAGCGCCGCCGCGTCGCGCCGGTGTACCTCGCGGATCGCCTCGCCCATGCGGCGGGCAGCCTCGAACATGTTCGGAGCGTTCAGCAGGCTGGGCTCGTCCCCGCCGGCCTTGATGGCGTCGCGCAGGATCGAGATCACGGCCTGGGATGCGGCGAGGTTGCCCGCCGACATGATGACGAGCACGCGATCGCCGGGATGCTCGAACACCGTGACCTTGCGGAAGCTCGAGATGTTGTCGACCCCCGCGTTGGTGCGCGAGTCGGACAGCATCACGACGCCGGCATCGAGCAGCATTCCCACGCAATAGGTCATGGTCGGGATTCCAGGGCAGAGGGCAGCGCGGATCGTAGCGGCCCATGGCCGCCCGCGCCATTCGGGCTTATTGCTGTTCCTGCGCGGAGCCGGCGACCTGCACGGCGACCTCGAGGCGCTCGTCGCCGCCGCCGCGGCGCACGCCCCGCACCGGGCCGGCATCCTGGTAGTCGCGCCCGACCGCCAGCCGGCAGTGCCGGGGTCCGGCCAGCTCGCCCTGGGTGACGTCGATGCTGAGCCAGCCCAGTTCGGGTCCGCGCCAGGCATCGACCCAGGCGTGGCTGGCGGCGCTGGCGTGGCCCGAGTTGAAGTAGCCGCTCACGTAGCGCACGGGCACTCCGATCAGGCGTCCGACCGACGCGAACAGGTGCGCGTGGTCCTGGCACACGCCCCGGCCCAGCGCGAGGGCCTCGCCCGCCGTGTGTTCGACGTCGGTCGTGCCCTGCTCCCAGACGACGGCGCTGCGCACCGCCTCGGCGAGTTCCAGCAGCGCGGCCTGGTCCGAGGCCAGCGCGCCGCGAAACCGCGCCGCAAAGGTCTCGACCGCGGCATCCGGCTGAGTCAGCCGCGTCGAGGCCAGGAACACCAGTGGCGATACGCCGCCTTCCTCGCCGGGGACCGTACCCTCCGCTTCGCTGGTGTCGACGATGCCGTGCGCGAGGATTTTCAGCTCGGTGAGCGGTTCCTCGACGCGCACCAGGTGCGTCAGGTTGCCGAAGGCGTCGACCTGCTCGATGCGCTGCCCGGGCGTCACCAGTGTCCAGCGCTGGGTGCGCTGCCAGGGATCGCGGCGTGGGGTCAGCCGCACCACCTGCATCGAGTTCTCGACCGGGCGGCTGTAGTGATAGACCGTCGAATGGCGGATGTGCAGCAGCATGTCAGTTGGCCGTCGGCATGAGGAAGTCCTGGCCGATGCGCTCGCCGAGGTCGTGGATGTCGGCCAGGAAGCGCGACAGGAAGCCGTCGATGCCGTCGGCCACGATCGGCTCGATGCGCCCGTAGTGCAGGCGCGAGTGCAGTTCGCCGGTGCGCCTCTCGGTTTCCGACGACTGCTTGTTGCCGACCGCGTGAAGGTTGTCCTGGACTTCGTTCATGCAGCGATGCAGCGAGCGCGGCATGTCCTCCCTCAGGATCAGCAGCTCGGCGACGCGGGACGGCGTGATCCGGTCGCGGTAGACCTTGCGGTAGATCTCGAAGGCCGACACCGAGCGCAGCAGCGCGCCATACGAGTAGTAGTCGGCGGCGGCAACGTTGCCCACCCCGTCCGGCGCGAGCAGACGCAGCTGCACCTTGAGCAGGCGGGCCGTGTTGTCGCTGCGTTCGAGGAAGGTGCCGATGCGCGTGAAGTGGAAGCCCTCGTCGCGCAGCATGGTGCCCAGCGTGATGCCGCGCGACAGGTGCGAGCGTTCCTTGACCCACTCGTAGAACTCGCCGAGCGCGTCGTCGGACAGCGACTCGATGCGCTTGCCGCGCAGCTCGAGCCAGGTCGTGTTGATCGACTCCCACAGTTCCGACGGCATCGTGCCGCGCACGGCACGGGCGTTCTCGCGCGCGGAGCGCAGGCAGCTGAAGATGCTGCCCGGGTTGTCGCTGTCGAAGGCCACGAATTCCGCGACCCTGCGCGCGGAGATCGTGCCGCAGCGCTTGCGATAGGCTTCGAGCTGCGAGGTGGAGGCCAGGGTGGCCGCCCAGGCGCGCTCCGGGTCCTCGTGCCGCGGCAGAAGGGCCATGCGGCTGTTGACGCCAAGCGTGCGCGCCAGGTTTTCGGCGCGCTCGATGTAGCGCGACATCCAGTACAGGTGGTCGGCGGTGCGGCTCAGCATCATGCCTCCAGCACCCAGGTGTCCTTGGTCCCGCCGCCTTGCGACGAGTTGAC
>JADZCS010000264.1 GCA_020851435.1 Gammaproteobacteria bacterium
CCATCAGCACGGGCGAGGCCGCGAGCCAGGCGAAGCTGGCACAGGCCGCGATCGGCATCAGCGCGAGTGCCCCGGAAAGCTTGAACCGTTCCACCAGGCGCGCGGCGATGAAGGCCTGCAGCACGATCGCCACCAGGCTGACCGCGAGATCCAGGCGAGCAAAGAACTCGGTGCGGCTGACTGCGTCGGCGTAACGTTCGGCCACGAGCTGCTGGAGTTCGAAGTACATGAACGTGCCGGCCATCGAAGCCAGCACGATGATCGTGGCGATGCCCAGCAGGTAGGGACTGCGGAACAGCAGCGCGAGCCCGGCCAGGGCGCTGCCGCCGATGCGCCGATCGCCCTCCTCCGCCCGCTCGTGCAAGGCCACCGCTCCCTCGACGCGGCTCCAGCCGCCGAGCCAACGGATGCAGACGATCGTCGACGCCAGCAGCGCGCTCGAGAACAACACCAGGCCCGCCACGCCCAGCGGCCCCACCAGCCATTGCGCCATCAGGGGTCCCGCGATCGCGCCGGCGCTGCCGCCCGCGGCGATCGGCCCGAACAGCCGGCGCGCCTGCTCACGACTGAACACGTCCGCCATGAACGACCAGAACACCGATACGACGAAGTAGTTGAACACCGACAGCCAGACGAAGAACACGCGCGCGGTCCAGGTGGACGTCGGGTCGAGTTCAAAGGCGACGAAGAACACCAGCAGGTTGACCACGAAGAAGCCGTAAGTGGCGGGCAGCAGCAGTCGCCTGCGCACCCGGGCCACCAGGGCCCCGAAGAACGGGGTCACCACCAGCATCGCCACGAGCGTCGCGGTGAACAGCCACTTGAGGTTGGAAAGGCCAGCCTGCGCACCCATCGCGTCGCGCAGGGGCCTCAGGAGGTAGTAACTGCAGAGCAGCAGGAAGAAGTACACAAACGCGACGAACACCGCGCGCTTCTCGCTGGGATGCGCGAGTGTCTCGGTCGCAGCGGTGGCGATCGTCATGCCTGGCCTGGCGGAGAGACGCTGCCCGCGAGGTGCGGACGACCGCCCGAGTTGTCCTTCAGAACGAACAGGGTCCGGTCGTCACGGCGCCAGTGGTGCAGCTCGACGCGTGAAGGCAGGAACAAGGGCAGCTTGAACTGGACGTCGACGCAGGCCGGGCTGTCCCATACGGAGGCATCCAGCGCGGCCAGCGAGCGCGCCATGGACCACATGCCGTGGGCCACCGCGCGGTCGAAGCCGAAGGCCCTGGCGCCGGCATCCGCCAGGTGAATGGGATTGAGGTCGCCGGATACGCGCCCGTAGCGGCGCCCCGCCGCACGGCCCGCCTCGAAGGGCGCTACTTGCACCGTGTCGTCCGGACCCGGCTTGTCGTACTTGAGCATGGCGCGGGCGGCGCGGGTCGCCTGGGCGCTCTTGCCGGCGCGACGCGCGAGCAGCGTGCAGTTCTCGCGCCAGGCCAGTCCGGCCGAATCGTGGAGTTCGGTGATGATGTCGAATTCCTGGCCCCGGTCGCCGTCGCGATGACCCTCGACGTGACACGCCAGCCGGTACCGGCCGTCCTGCGGCAGCGGCCGGAACTGCTCGATCTGGTTCGCGATGTGGATGAGGCCCATCAGCCGGACGACGAAGAGTTCGTGGGTCATCAGCGCCAGGTGCATGGACATCGCCAGCACGTGCGGATAGGTCACGGGCAGGCGCCCGTCCTGGGCGAAGCCGCAGACCTCTCGATAGCGTCCCACGTGCCCGGCATCAACCGCGAGGGAGGCCACCTCGGCCTCGAGGCGCGGCACCGTGACCCCGTCGGGCAGCAGGGGCGCACGTCGTGCGAACAACGCCTGGGGGTAGTACCGCCAGACGCTGGGTGCCGAGGCAAACTGGTAGTGAACTGCCGATTTCACCTAACCCCCGCGGGTCCCGCGACCCCACCGCGGGGTCGTCAGGGAACGACCCTGTCGATGATCAGCGTCACCGGCTTGCCGTTCTTGAAATCATAGCGGAGTTCACCGAACAGGTCGCCGCTACTCGCCTGCGGGCGACCGGAAAGCGACACGCGGGCCACGAGCGTCAGTTCGCCGAACTGAGTCAGCTTCGTGCCCTCGGTCATCACGTCCTTGTCCGTGAGGCTGATGCTGAACGGCAGTTCGCCCGCCGTCTTGCGCACTGCCGCCACGGGCGGGCCGCCGGCGACCGGGCGAGCGAGTACGAACAGGGCCGCCTCGGGCTTGAGCAGCGGCTTGAGGGCCGGCGCGATCTCGACGCGGGCGTTGATGCCGCTGCCGGCCGGCCCGGTTGCCGCAGGCGCGGCTGGCGCCTGGGCCACGGGTGCGGGCGCCTTGCCCAGCTTCGTGTCGAGTTCCGCAATGCGCTCGCTGAGCAGCTGCTTGATGTTCTCGGGCACGTCGGCAATCGCAGCCAGCGCACCCCAGCGGTCGCGCGCCAACTGCCACTGCTCCTTGCGATAGGCGACCAGGCCGCTGTACCAGAGGGCCTTCGGATTGCCGGGTTCCGCGGCGATGGCCGACTCGAACATCGCGCCTGCTTCGCCGTCGAACTCGGCCTCGTCGACCAGCACGCGCGCCTCGGCTGCGCCGAGCACGGCATCGACGTCGGCGCCCTTCGTGAGATCCAGGGCCTTTTCGTAGGCTTCACGGGCCTTGCCGTAATTGCCTGACACGACATAGGTGCGGCCGAGCATCTTCCAGCCTTCGACGTCGTCCGGCTGCGCCGCGAGGCGCTCGACCAGCTTGGCCGCGGCTTCATCGAGCGAACCGCTGTCGCCGGCAGCGCCGTGCGGATTGGA
>JADZCS010000265.1 GCA_020851435.1 Gammaproteobacteria bacterium
CGAGCGCCAGCACCAGCGCCGAGGGCAGCGTCGCGTCGCCGGCGCCGCGCAGCGCCGCGCCACTCGAGAAATTGAGGCCGTCGAACAGCTGGTAGCAGGCGCCGATCCACAGCAGCGTGAGCGCGAGTGAGACGACCCTGGGTGCCGCGGGGTCGCCGGCACTCACGAACAGCGGCACCAGCCAGGGCCCGGCCAGCGCGATCGCAAAGCCGACGCCGCCCATGAAGCACATGCAGATCAGGATCATGCGGTTGCCCAGCTTCGCTGCCCAGTCGCGGTCGCCCGCGCCGATCGACTGGCCGACCAATGTCGTGCCTACCATCGCCAGGCCATATCCCGGGCTGTAGGCCAGCGAGGTCAGCATCATCGCGATCTGCGAGGCCGCGCCCTCGACCACGCCCACGCGCACCTGCATGAGCTGGAACAGCGCGCCGGCCCCGAGGTCGACGGTGCCCATGAGCGCCATGGGGATGCCCAGGCGGAAGTTGCGCCAGACCTCGCGCAGGCGTGGCCGCAGCGTCTGCAGGGGCCGGTATTTGCGCGGCTCATGGACGACGAATGCCGCCATCGACAGCACCAGGCCGATGGCCTGCGCGATGTTGGTGGCCCAGGCCGAGCCGGCGATGCCCAGGCCGAGGTCGAAGATGAGCCACTGGTTGAAGAACACGTTGGCGACGGCGACCACTGCGGTTACCGCGAGCGTCACGCGCGTCTGGCCGATGCCGTTGAAGAATCCCAGCACGGCCCACAGGGCGGCTGCGAGCGGACCGCCCAGCAGGCGGGGTTCCCAGAACGCGATCGCAAGCGCCTCGACGTCGGCCGGCAGGCCGAACGGGGAGAGCAGTGTCCGGCCACCCAGTGCCACGAGCGCGAACATCGGCAGCGTCGCGAGCGAGGCGTACAGGCCGCTCCACACCGCCTTGCTCGCGCGGCGGTAGCGTCCCGCGCCATAGGCCTGTGCGACCAGCGTCTGCACCGCGAAGGACACGCCGGCGAAGAAGATCACGAACACCAGCACCAGGAAGTAGATCGCGCCCATCGCGGCCATGGCCTCGGTGGACAGCTGGCCGATGAACCAGGTGTCGGTGAGGCCCAGCAGCGATTGCAGCAGGCTGTTGATGACCAGCGGCACTGCCAGCGCGAGGATCGCGCGGCCGTCGACGTGGGCGACGCCATGGGCGTCGATCCGGCGCGCGGGCAGCCGTGGGTTGTCTGCGGCCATGGCGGGGGTGCTCAGTCCGGGACCGGCAGGGAACGGTGGGGCGCGTTGACCGGCGTGTAGAGGTGCTTGTAGACGTGCATGACGCCGCGGTCGCCGCGCTCGCAGTGCAGGTGGAAGCCGCGATGCAGCGCCACGGCCAGCATCTTGACGTTGATGGTCAGCACCGCGCCCTCGATCTGGTGATAGCCCAGGCGCTTGGCCTGATGTTCCAGTTCGCGCAGCAGAACTTTGCCCAGGCCCTGACCGTGCCAGGCGTCCAGGATGGTCAGCGAGAATTCGCACACGGAGGGCCGGTCGGTCGCCACGATACGTCCGCCGCCGATCAGGCAGCTCTGGCCCTCGTGGTCCACCGCCGCCACCAGCACGCAGGAACGCTCGGCATGCAGGTCGCGCTGCAGCCGGGCCATGACGTCCGGCGACAGGTAGGGCATCGGCGCCATGAAGCGCAGGTAACGCGACTCCGCCGAGAGCTTTTCGAAGAACGCGTTCGCTTGCTCCAGGTCGTCCGCCACCAGCGCGCGGACCTTGACCGGCCTGCCATCGCGGAGGTGGCGAAGCACGGTGCGGACCGGGCGATAGGGCTTGTGGGCGGGCAGGGCGGAGTTCATCGCGAAACATCCTACAAGAGGGCCATGACGGCTCCTAGTGATAGAATTACGGGTCCAATCGAGGGAGATCATCGTGACCGAATCGAGTGCAGCCGCCGCCCCCATCCAGACCGAATGCGTCGTGATCGGCGCGGGCCCTGCGGGCCTGTTTGCGTTGTTCGAACTGGGGCTGCTCGGCATGAAGGCCCACATCGTCGACACCCTCAAGCAGGCCGGCGGACAGTGCTCGGAGCTCTATCCCGACAAGCCCATCTACGACATTCCGGCGGTGCCGTCCTGCACGGGCCAGGAACTGGTGGACCGGCTCATGAAGCAGGTCGAACCCTTCGGCGCCGGTTTCCACTTCGGCGAGGAAGTCACCACGCTGGTCAAACAGGAGAGCGGCCGGTTCACGTTGGCCACCGCCGCGGGCACGACGTTCGACGCGGGCGCGGTGGTCGTGGCCGCTGGCCTCGGCTCGTTCCAGCCCCGTCGCCTGATGGTCGAGGGCGCCGATGCGCTCGAGGGCCGGCGCGTCCACTACCGCGTCAAGAGCGCGCAGGATTTCCACGGCCAGGACGTGATGATCCTGGGCGGTGGCGACAGCGCGCTGGACTGGGTGATCGAGTTCTGCGGCAAGGCGAAGTCGGTGACGCTGGTGCACCGCCGCACCGAGTTCCGCGCTGCGCCGGCCAGCGTCGCGCGCATGCACGAACTGGTTGCCGCCGGGCAGCTCAGGCTGCTGGCGGGCACCGTGGGTGCCCTTCAGGTGGCCGATGACGTGCTTACGGGTGCGTCGGTCAACTGCCTGGACGGCACGGTCGCCGAGGTGAGCTGCAACCAGGTGCTCGCGTTCTTCGGCCTGCATCCCAAGCTCGGCCCTGTGGCCGACTGGGGCATCGCGCTCGAGAAGAAGGCCCTGAAGGTCGACACCGAGAAGTTCCAGACCAGCGTGCCCGGAATCTTCGCCATCGGCGACATCAACACCTACCCGGGCAAGAAGAAGCTGATCCTGTCTGGCTTCCACGAGGCCGCGCTCGCCGCCTTCGGCGTGCAGCAGTACCTCTACCCGGCCAAGAAGCAGTTCCTGCAGTACACGACCACGAGTCCAATCATGCAGCAGCGGCTGGGCGTCACCGCCACGCCGGGCGACGAGGACTGAGCGGGTTCAGGCGGCCGCGGCAGCAGCCGCGGCCTCCACGCTCGCCGCGCGGCTGAGGTTCCAGACGTCGCCGAGCACCGCGGCGGTGGTCGGCCAGCGGCCCGCGCCCTTGCCCGCGAGCCTCACGCAGTTGCCATCGGCGAGCGTGATCTCGGCGCGATTGCCTTCGGCGCGCGCCCCGGCGAGGAAGTCTTCGGCCGGCAGCACCTCGGGCGCGATGCGCGCGACGACCCGACCGTTCTCGTGGCGCAGCGAGGCGACCAGCTTGAGCGCCCGGCCGGGGGCCTGACCCTGCTCGACCAGCGCCGCGCTCACGGTGTCGATGCCCTTGCGCTCCAGTTCATCCGGCTCACGACCCCAGGCGGCGAGTGAGCACAGGCGCAGTTTGTGCTCGGCATCCAGGCCGCTCACGTCGGCTGTGGGATCGCGCTCGGCGAAGCCCAGCGCCTGTGCCTCGGCGAGCGCGTCTGCGTAGGCGATGCCGCGCGTCAGTTCGTCGAGGATGAAGTTGCAGGTGCCGTTGATGACGGCGCGCACGCCGCGGACCGAACCAGCGTCGGCCAGCGACTGCAGCGTTTCCAGCACGGGCACCGCGCCGCCCGCGGCGGCGGCAAAGGCGAGCTGACCGCTGGCGGCGTAACCCGCGAGCGCGCCCCAGCGCGTGGCGACCACGGCCTTGTTGGCGGTCACCACGCGCGCACCGTTGGCCAGCGCGCGTTCGATGAGGCTGCCGGCGGGCTCGAGCCCCCCCAGCAGTTCGATCACGAGATCGCAACCGGACGCGAGCGCCGCTTCGGCGTCGGTCGTGAGCAGTGCAGCGGGCACGCCCGCGGCGACGTGCCTGGCGGTCTCGCGCACGACGATGTGGCGGATACGGAAGTTGCCGGGATGGGCTGCGAGGCGTTCATAGACGCCGCGGCCTACCGTGCCGAGGCCGAGCAGCACGACGTCGAGTGGCTCGGCGACGCTGGAACCCTCGGTGCGCGTGGGCCCCGGGCCGATCAGCGTGCCGTGTGCGGCGCCGACCGCGCCGACCGTGAAACTCTGCCGGTGCTGCTGCGCGAAGCGGATGGTCTTGGGCTGCACGAGCTTGCCCGCGACGCGCAGCGAGTCGTCCCAGGTCGCAACGGTGAG
>JADZCS010000266.1 GCA_020851435.1 Gammaproteobacteria bacterium
AAATCATGTCGTGCCTGGGAAGGATGCGCACGTCGGCGACCCAGAATCCGCTGCTGCCACTGTGGGTGATGATCAGTGGCACGCCGTCGGGCCCGAGCATTGCCCCCCAGCCGAGCGCGTAGTTCCCGGTCACCGGCGTGTGCAGCTTGCGATAGGTTTCCGCCATCAGCAATTTGCCGCGCCCGTGCGTCCCGTCGAGCTGGTCCTGCGCAAAGAGCATCCAGTCCCTGAGCGCGATGTTGATCGTGCCGGCAGGACCGAGTGCCGGCGGATTGTCGCCCGCGGGGTCCGCGGGATCGAGCGGAGTCAGCGTGCCCGCTGCCTCCTTGTGGCCGCGCGGCTGGTCGAAGCTGCTCGAGGTGCCGGGCGGGCCGAACCCCGCCTGCGTGATGCCCAGAGGAGCCAGTACCTGTTGGCGGATGAGGTCTTCCCACGGCTTGCCGGTCCGCGCCTCGGCGATGGCGCCGGCGATGATGAAGCCGAGGTTGGAGTATGCGAACTCACCTGCCGTGGAGGCGGGCGGCATGGTGAGGTACTTGCGCGCGATGGCGGCGCGCTGCGCCTTCACGCCGTCGGCCGACTTGATGACGGCCAGGAACAGCGGCAGGTCCTTGTCGTCGGTCAGCGGCGGCAGGCCCGAGGTGTGACTGAGCAACTGCGTGACCGTGATGCCGCGGTAAGCGGGGTCCAGGTCCTTCGCGAACGCAGGAAACGAGTCAGCGAGCGTGTCGTCGAAGGACATCACCCCTTGTTCGACCAGGCGTGCGATCAGCGTGGCGGTGAACGCCTTGGTATCGGAGCCGATGTGCCAGCGATCGGTGATGGTGACCGTCTCGGGATGCCCGAGCGCACGCAGCCCCAGTGCGGCTTCGGCTTCCGGCTTGCCGCCGATCTGGATCAGTGCGGCCACGGCCGGGAGCTGATCCTTGTCGCGCGCCGCGGCCAGGGTCTGCTCGAGGAAGGCCTGGAGCGCAGCGTCGGCATGCGCGAAACCGGGTGCCGCCAGCAGAACAAGCGTGAGAAGTACCTTGGTACGCATTGGTGTTCCTGACTGCGATGGCGTGTTGCCGGAACACCATAGCATCCAGGGTGCGTTGGCATTCCGGGATAGGCGCCGGCGGTGACGCGTGCATTCGTTGGGACGACTGGCTAGAGTAGCCCGACGCCGGCCGGCAAGGATGCCTTGGCCCTGATGCGGCGACGACCGTTCCGGCAGCACATTCGCGGTCATCTATTCGAGGGTGCTTATGGACAAGCCAACGCGGTCGGGCGCCAGCGCCCAGACATTGCCCTATCGGTCGATCCAGCCTATCCCAGCGCGGGCCCGCAGGTGCATGGAGCGCCTGTTCGGTCGCGACTTCGGCGAGGTGCGCCTCGTCGAGAGTGATCTGCCGACGCGGATCGGTGCGCGGGCGTTTGCCTTCGGGTCGGACGTTTTCGTGCCGCGGGTGGCTGCCCTGCTGGCCTCTGCGGACGGCTGGCGCCTGCTCGGTCACGAGCTGACGCACGTGCTGCAGCAGCGCGACGGCCGTGCCGCCGCGCCGCGGTCGGCCGGGTCGACCTTACTCGACGACGCCGACCTCGAGTCCGAGGCGGATCGCATGGGCGCCGCCGCGGCCCGGGCCTTCGGCCGCTCACGCCCGGCGCGTGCCTACCACGTGCCGCCCGTGCACCCGGCCGGAGCCCGGGGCGCGCCGGTCGTGCAGTGCGCGATGACGCTCGACGAGTTCAAGACCAAGACCGCCACGTCCGGCATCCGCTCGCTACACAAGATCTCTGGGATCGACGACGAACTCAAGGCGTTCCACGAACTGTCGATGCGCAAGCCGCGCAACTTCACGGCGATCTCGAAGTCCGCACGCAAGGTCTACGACGCGGCGAAGAAGTTCAAGGCCCAGAAGCCCGACAGCTCGCGCATGCCGGGCGTGGACGAACTCATCCGGCAGCTCGTCATCGAGGACGCGATCTTTGCGCGACTCGCGGAGTTCGAGGCCGAGACCGACGAGATCAAGAAATTCGCGATCCTGGAGAAGGCCCAGGAGGGATGGTTCAAGCAGCGCACCCGCGGCGAACTCGTCAACAAGTGGATCGATGGCGACATCACGATCCTGATGAACAAGTTGCTCACTGGCAACAAGAACGCCCCTGCACTCGTCGGCCGTGACATCGATTCGCTCATCGAGATTGGCAAGGACCCCGATACGCCGGCGCTGCTGTCCGCCGTCATCGCCGAGTGCACGGCCGCGCGCAACACCCAGCAGATCGACATGGCCTGCAACACGCCCGGCCTCAAGTACAACCAGTCCCGCGGCGGCACGGCGAAGTACACGCTGAACCACGCGCTCGAGCAGTCGTTGGGCAAGCGGTTCCGCATGGGCTCGCTGCTGCACGAACTCACGCACCTCTCCAACGCCGAGATCTTCGGCAACACCTGCCTCATGCTCGCGATCAGTCCTGGCGCCAGCGACAGTGAGGTCATCAAGGTCGCCAAGGCGCGCAACGCCAAGATCGCCCAGTTGCTCGCGCTCATCGACAAGGAGAAGAGTGTCTTCGACGCGATGGACTCGATGACCATCACCCAGGGTACGGCGGTCAACAACCGGCTCTATATAGAGTTCAAGGAGAAGTGCACGTACCCCGTGTCCGGCAAGTTCGGCAACCAGTACCTGCGGGTGTTCAAGAGCAAGATGGACCCGGCAGTTCACGCGCGCCTGGTCGACCTGAATTCCAAGGGCCTCGACTGCGAACTCACCGAATACGACTCGGTCGTCAACCAGATGCTGCTGTGGAGCTACCTCTACGGCATGGACAAGAACTCCGGCATCTACCAGACGCTCGAGGCTCTGGTGCGCGAGGCGCAGGCGCATCGGCTGCGCGGCCGCGTCGCGCGTTTCGTGCCGCCGAACAAGCCGCTGCCGGTGCCGCCGGGCAGGCCGCTGCCGGGCCGCGTGGTCGGCGGACCGCCGAACAAGCCGCTGCCGCCCGTGCCGGTCAGGCCTGGCCAGTCGAAGGTCTGACGCAGCGCGCATAATCCCGCCCTCTCGACCGTATTTCACGCTCCTGGGGGATGCTGCGGTGAAGGCCTACGAAGTCGGCGATTTCGCGAGTTCGCGGCGGGTTCGTCTCGTCGAAAGACCAGACCCCAGCCCCGGGTCAGGGGAGGCCCTGGTCAGGGTCCGCTCGACGGGCCCCAACGCCCGCGACTTCCAGATCATGTCGACTGGCATGTGGAGCGGGCCGGTGTCCCCGCATCTCATTCCGCTGTGCGACATGGCGGGCGATGTCGTCGCGGTGGGTGACGGCGTCAGCCAGGTGGCGGTCGGCGACCGTGTGACCATGACCCATTACTCGCGGTGGCTCGATGGCCCATGGGACGTGTCGATGCGCGAGCAGGACTTCGCCCACACGCGGGATGGCTTTCTGTGCGAACTCGCGGTCGTCCCGGCCGCTGCGCTGATCCGGATTCCCGAGCCGATCAGCTACGAGGAGGCGGGTACCCTGCCCAGCGCCGGCCTGACGGCCTGGCAGGCGGTGGTCGAGGCGGGTCGCCTGCGTCCTGGCGAGACGATGGTCACCATCGGAACAGGCGGTGTCTCGGTGTTCGCAGCGCAGTGGGCAAGGATGCTGGGCGCGCGCGTCATCGTCACTTCATCGAGCGATGCAAAACTCGAGCGCATGAAGCAACTCGGGGCGGACGAGGGCATCAACTACCGCACGCACCCGAACTGGTACGAGCGCGTGCTGCAACTCACCGGTGGCCGCGGCGCCGACCTCGTCGTCAACAACGTCGGGATGCCTGAACTCGACCAGTGCCTCGAAGCCTGTGCATCTGGCGCCCGGATCATGTACGTCGGCGCCAGTCCCGTGACCGCGGACCGCCAGGCCCTTGCGCCTGTGGTGCCTCGCCGGCTCGGCTTGCTGATCCTGCGCGACCTCACGCTGAAGGGCATCATCGTCGGCAGCCGCAGGATGTTCGAGACGATGATGAACAAGATGGTGGAGCACGAGGTCCACCCGGTAATCGACAGGCGCTTCGATTTCAAGGACGCCAATGACGCATTGGCCTACGCCGCC
>JADZCS010000267.1 GCA_020851435.1 Gammaproteobacteria bacterium
GGCCACGTAAAGGCCAGCGAGTACGAGTGCAGGAACATGCGGCCGAGCCCGCGCTGGCGGAACGCGGCGTTCGCTTCCTTGTCGCCGTACTTCTCGTCGCCCGCCACCGGGTGACCCGCATGTCCCGCGTGGACGCGGATCTGGTGCGTGCGGCCCGTGTGGATCTCGACGTCCACCAGCGTCGCCTCGCGGCCGAAGGTCTTCAGCGGCCGGAACGTGCTGGCGGCCGCCTTGCCGGCCTCGTGGACGCGCACGACCCGCTCCCCGCCCTGGCGCAGGTTGGTCATCAGCGGCACGTCGATGGTCTTCACGCCGAGCTTCCACTTGCCGGCCAGCAGCGCCCGGTAGTGTTTCTCCACCTCGCCGTCGCGCAGCAGCGCGTGCAGCGTGCGCAGCGCGCTGCGCTTGCGAGCGACGACCAGCAGGCCGCTGGTGTCGCGATCCAGCCGGTGCACCAGTTCGAGTTCCTCGTCGGGCCTGTCCGCGCGCAGCGCCTCGATCACGCCGAAAGCGAGGCCGGAACCACCGTGCACCGCGAGCCCGGCCGGCTTCCCCAGCACCAGCAGCCGGTCGTCCTGGTACACGATCGACTCGCGCACGAGCCGGATCAGCGAGTCCGGCACCCGGCCCTTGTCCTCGGGCGCCGACTGGCGAACGGGCGGGACGCGGACGTCGTCGCCCTCCTGGAGCCGGTATTCGGGCTTGGCGCGCTTGCCGTTGACGCGCACCTCTCCCTTCCTGAGGACCCTGTAGACGTGGCTGCGCGGCACTCCCTTCATCTCGCGGAGCAGGAAGTTGTCGAGGCGCTGGCCCTCGTCCCCCGCCCCGGCGGTGACGTGGCGGACCTTAACGGGAAGTTCTTGGGATGCCGTCATTAAAACCATCTCTAAGATATTGATTCTGCGAGAGTACGCTGTTAGTCTTCCGACCCCAAGGGCCTGTCGGCGTGGGCTGCGCGAAGCGCAACCCGGCCACTGTCCCACGCGCGGTCCCACCGTCGTTGCACCTGCCCATCCGGCCACGGCCGAAGCTTCGGGCACGACCTGGGCGCCGCATGTTAGTTGGTCCTGGATAACCAGGCCATCGCTCGGCCGCAGGCTAGGATGCGCGACCCTGAGGGTCGCGCCCAGCGGAACAACAGAGAAACCCGGGCGTGTCGAATTCGTATCGGCAGGAATTCAGCTCACGGTGCGCGGCCCAAGGCCGCCTGCGCCGTCGTTCTGCTTGAAAGTCCCTTCCAGCTCCATGGCGGACACCTTCCTCGCGACTTCGATTCCCGACGCTTCGAGTGCTGCGGCCCCTCTGACCTCGGAAGGGGCACATGAAGAGAATGCTTGTCAACGCAACCCAGCAAGAGGAGTTGCGCGTAGCTCTGGTTGACGGCCAGAAGATCTACGATCTGTCGATTGAGATTCCGTCGCGCGAACAGAAGAAGGCCAACGTCTACAAAGGCCGCATCACCCGCGTCGAGCCCAGCCTCGAGGCGGCGTTCGTCGAGTACGGCGCGCAGCGCCACGGCTTCCTGCCGCTGAAGGAAGTCGCCCGCGAGTATTTCCGCAATGCGCAGGGACCCGGTGGCCGCGTCAACATCCGTGACGTGCTGCAGGAAGGCCAGGAACTGCTGGTCCAGGTCGAGAAGGAAGAACGCGGCAACAAGGGCGCCGCGCTCACCACCTTCGTCAGCCTCGCCGGCCGCTTCCTGGTGCTGATGCCCAACAACCCGCGTGCCGGCGGCGTCAGCCGCCGCATCGAGGGCGACGACCGCGACGCGACCCGCGAGTCGCTCGACCAGCTCCAGGTGCCCGATGGCATGGGCTGCATCGTGCGCACCGCCGGCGTCGGCCGCGCGCCCGAAGAACTGCAGTGGGACCTCGACAACCTGCGCGCCAACTGGGACGCGATCATCAAGGCCGCCGAGGGCCGCCCTGCCCCGTTCCTGATCTACCAGGAGAGCGACGCCGTCACGCGCGCGCTGCGCGACTACCTGACCGACGACATCGGCGAGGTGCTCATCGACGAGCCCGGCGCCTATCGCCGCGCGGTCGAGTACATGGAACGCTTCATGCCCGCGGACACGCACCGCAAGCTGAAGCCCTACTCCGACGACGTGCCGCTGTTCACGCGCTACCAGATCGAGAGCCAGATCGAGTCGGCCTATTCGCACTCGGTGACGCTGCCCTCGGGCGGCAGCCTGGTGATCGACTACACCGAGGCGCTGGTGTCCGTCGACATCAACTCGGCGCGCGCCACCAAGGGCGCGGACATCGAGGAGACCGCGTTCCGCACCAACCTGGAGGCGGCGGAAGAAGTCGCCCGCCAGCTGCGGCTGCGCGACCTGGGCGGCCTGATCGTCATCGACTTCATCGACATGGAGTCGAAGAAGAACCAGCAGCTCGTCGAGGACAAGGTGCGCGACTCGGTCAAGATGGACCGTGCCCGCATCCAGATCGGGCGCATTTCGCGCTTCGGCCTGCTCGAGATGTCGCGCCAGCGCCTGCGCCCCTCGCTGGGCGAGTCGACCCACACGGTCTGCCCGCGCTGCAACGGCATCGGCACCATCCGCAGCATCGAGTCCATGGCGCTCGCCGTGCTGCGCCTGATCGGCGAGGAAGCGCGCAAGGATCGCACCAGCAAGGTCATCATCCAGCTGCCCGTCGACGTCGCGACCTTCCTGATCAACGAGAAGCGCGAGTGGGTGCAGGAGATCGAGAACCGCAGCGCGACCAGCATCGTGCTCGTCCCGAACCCGAACCTGCAGACGCCGAACTACTCGATCAAGCGCGTCCGTGACGACGAGACCGGCCTGGCCGAGAACAGCATGACCAGCTACCAGCTGGCCGAGCAGCCGCCCACCGAGATCGAGTTCAAGACCGCCGAGCAGAAGAAGCCGCCGAGCGAGGGCCCGGCCGTGCAGCAGATCATGCCCGCAGCGCCTGCGCCCGTGGTCGCGCCGCCGGTTCGCGCGCCCGAGGCCGCTGCGCCCGCAGCACCCACCGCGCCGCGCGTGGGCGTGCTCAAGCGCTTCATGACCTGGCTGTTCGGCGACCCGAAGCCTGCCGCCGAAGCCCCGCCCGCCGAGCAGCCGCGCCCGCGCGACGGCAACCGTGGCGGCCAGCGGCCGGATCGCGGTGGCAATCGCGGCCGTGGTGATCGCGGCGACCGCAACCGGGGCGACCGCGACCGTGGCGATCGTCCGGGCGGCGAGCGCAGTGGTGGCGAGCGTGGTGAGCGCA
>JADZCS010000268.1 GCA_020851435.1 Gammaproteobacteria bacterium
CGATGATCGACTTCATAGAGGACTTCACGAAAAGCTTCCCGAAGTGCGTCGACGACTACGAGACGCTGCTGACCGACAACCGCATCTGGAAGCAGCGCACGGTGGGCATCGGCGTCGTCAGCCCCGAACGCGCGCTGGCGTTGGGCTTCACCGGTCCGATGATTCGCGGCTCCGGCCTGGCCTGGGACCTGCGCAAGAAGCAGCCGTATGAAGTGTACGGCCGCATGGACTTCGACATTCCCGTCGGCGCCAACGGCGACTGCTACGACCGCTACCTCGTGCGCGTCGAGGAGCTGCGCCAGTCCAACCGCATCATCCGCCAGTGCGTCGACTGGCTGAAGAAGAACCCGGGCCCGGTGATGGTCGGCAACCACAAGGTGTCGCCGCCGAGCCGCGAGGCGATGAAGGGCGACATGGAGTCGCTGATCCATCACTTCAAGCTGTTCACGGAAGGCTACTGCGTGCCCGAGGGCGAGGCCTACTTCGCGGTCGAGGCGCCGAAGGGCGAGTTCGGCGTCTACCTCGTGTCCGACGGCGCCAACAAGCCCTATCGGCTCAAGTGCCGCGCGCCGGGCTTCACCCACCTCGCGGCGCTCGAGGAAATGGTCAAGGGCCACATGCTTGCAGACGTCGTCGCCGTGATCGGCACGGCCGACATCGTGTTCGGGGAGATCGATCGGTGAGCGAGACGGTGCAGCAGGCGGCGGGGGTGCTCTCGGAGCACACCGTCCACGAGATCGACCACTGGCTGGCCAAGTTTCCGGCCGACCGCCGCCGTTCGGCGGTGCTCGCCGCGCTGCGCGCCGCGCAGCACCAGAACAACGGTTACCTGACGGCCGAGCTCATGGACGCCGTCGCCGACTACATCGGCCTGCCGCCCATCCAGGTCTACGAGGTCGCGAGCTTCTACTCGATGTTCGAGACCCGGCCCTGCGGCCGCATCCACATCTCCGTGTGCACCAACATCAGCTGCATGCTGCGCGGCTCGGACGAGATCGTCGCGCACGTCGAGAAGAAACTCGGCATCAAGACCGGCGAAAGCACGCCCGACGGCAAGTTCTACCTCAAGCGCGAGGAAGAGTGCCTGGCCGCCTGCAACAACGCGCCGATGATGATGGTCGACCACGTCTACCACGAGCACCTGACGCCCGCGAAGGTCGATCAGGTGCTCGACAGCCTGGAGTGAGCGGATGTCGTACGCCCTGAACCAGGTCGTGTTCGAGCCGCTGTCGCTGCCCAACAGCTGGACGCTGGCGACCTATCGCAGCATCGGCGGGTATACGGCGTGGGAGAAGATCCTGCGCGAGAAGACCCCGCGCGAGGCCGTGATCGAGGAAGTGAAGGCCTCCGGCCTGCGTGGCCGCGGCGGCGCAGGCTTCCCGACCGGCGTGAAGTGGAGCTTCATGCCCCGCAACGCGCCGATCCAGAAGTACGCGGTCTGCAACTCTGACGAGTCCGAGCCGGGCACCTGCCACGACCGCGACATCCTGCGCTACAACCCGCACGCGGTGATCGAGGGCATGGCGATCGGCGCCTACGCGATGGGCGCGACCGTCGGCTACAACTACATCCGGGGCGAGTTCCTGGCCGAGCCCTTCCCGCGCTTCGACGCGGCGCTGGCCGAGGCCTACGAAGCCGGCCTGCTGGGCAAGAACATCCTCGGCTCGGGCGTGGACTTCGACCTCTACGCAGTCGCGGGCGCCGGCGCCTACATCTGCGGCGAGGAAACCGCGCTGCTCGAGTCGCTCGAGGGCAAGCAGGGCAAGCCGCGCTTCAAGCCGCCGTTCCCGGCCAACTTCGGCTTGTATGGCAAGCCGACCACGATCAACAACACGCAGAGCTACGCCAGCGTACCGACCATCATGCGCAAGGGCGCCAAGTGGTTCTCGGAACTCGGCGTCACGAATTCCGGCGGCACGGTCATCTTCTCGGTGTCCGGCCACGTCAACAAGCCGGGCAACTACGAGCTGCCGATGGGCGTCCCGTTCCGCGACCTGCTGGAGATCTCCGGTGGCGTGCTGGGCGGCCGCAAGCTCAAGGCCGTGATCCCGGGCGGTTCGTCGGTGCCGGTGATGCCGGCCGACGTCATCATGAACTGCACCATGGACTACGACTCGCTGCGCAAGGCGGGCTCAGCCGTGGGTTCGGCGGCGGTCATCGTCATGGACGAGACCACCTGCATGGTGAAGGTGCTCGAGCGCCTGTCGCGCTTCTACATGGCGGAATCCTGCGGTCAGTGCACGCCCTGCCGCGAGGGCACGGGCTGGATGAACCGCCTGCTCAAGCGGGTCCTGGACGGGAAGGGCCGTCGTGAGGACCTCGACATGCTGGTCAACGTCGCGAACCAGATCGAGGGCCACACAATCTGCGCGCTCGGCGATGCCGCGGCGTGGCCCGTGCAGAGCTTCATCAAGCACTTCCGCCACGAGTTCGAGTACATGATCGACCACGGCGGACGCAGCATCGTCGACGTCGCCGGTGAGCACAGGGCATGAGCGAAGACCTGGTCAATATCGAAGTGAATGGCCTGCCGCTGAAGGCGCGCAGGGGCCAGATGCTGATCCAGGCGACGGACGCCGCCGGCATCTACATTCCGCGCTTCTGCTACCACGACAAGCTGTCCGTGGCGGCGAACTGCCGCATGTGCCTCGTCGAGGTGGAGAAGGCGCCCAAGCCCATGCCGGCCTGCGCCACCCCCGTGGCCGAGGGCATGAAGGCGTTCACGAAGTCGCCGAGGGCCATCGCCGCGCAGAAGGCGACGATGGAGTTCCTGCTGATCAACCATCCGCTGGACTGCCCGATCTGCGACCAGGGCGGCGAGTGCGAGCTCCAGGACCTGGCGCAGGGCTTCGGCAGCGACGTCTCGCGCTACGTCGAACGCAAGCGCGTGGTCAAGGACAAGAACATCGGCCCGCTGATCTCCACCGACATGACGCGCTGCATCCACTGCACGCGCTGCGTGCGCTTCACCAGCGAGATCGCCGGCCTGCAGGAACTAGGCACCACCGGCCGCGGCGAGAACACGCAGATCGGCACCTTCATCGAGAAGAACGTCGACCACGAGCTCTCGGGCAACGTCATCGACCTGTGTCCGGTCGGCGCCCTGAACTCCAAGCCGTTCCGCTTCCAGGGCCGCTCCTGGGAAATGACCCAGCACGAGATCGTCTCGCCGCACGACGCGGTGGGCACCAACCTGTACGCGCACGTGCTGCGCGGCCGGGTGATGCGTTTCGTGCCCCGTGACAACGAGGCCATCAACGAGACCTGGATCGCCGATCGCGACCGGTTCTCCTACGAGGGCCTTTACGCCGACGACCGGCTGCAGAAGCCGATGCTGCGCGTCGACGGGGAACTGCGCGAGACCGACTGGGAGACTGCATTGAACGCCGCCGCCCAGGGCATCAAGGACGCGGTGCAGCGTCACGGCGCCGGGCGTGTCGGTTTCCTGGGCACGCCGACGTCGACCACCGAGGAACTGTTCCTGCTCGCTCAGCTGGCGCGCAAGCTCGGCTCGGCCAACGTCGACACGCGCCTGCGGCAACTCGACTTTTCCGATGACTCGGCCGATCCGGCCTACCCGGGCCTCGGCATTTCACTGGCCGAGATCGAGGGCCTCAAGTCGCTGCTCGTGGTCGGCAGCCACCTGCGTCACGAGGCGCCCATGCTGGCGCACCGCGTGCGCAAGGCCGCGCTCGCGGGTACGGCGGTCGCCTTCGTCAACCCGGCCCGTTACGAATACCTGTTCCCGGTCGTCAACCAGCACGTCGCTGGCGGCGGCAGCCTCGTGACTGAGCTCTGTGCGCTCGCCAGGGCCGCTGCCGAGGCGACGGGCCAGGCCCTGCCCGCCGCCGTGGCCGGCGTCGCCGCTGGCGTGACGGTTACCGATGCCCACCGTGCCACCGCCGCCGCGCTGGCGGGCGAGGGCACGCGGCTGGTGCTGCTCGGGGCCCTGGCCATCCGTCATCCGTCCTATGCGGACCTGCGTGCCGCTGCGGTTGCGCTCGCGACCCTGACGGGCGCGCGCGTCGGCTTCCTGCCCGAGGGCGGCAACGCCGTGGGCGCCGCGCTTGCGGGTGCACTGCCGCATCGCGACGCGGGCGGCCAGGCCGCCGCGCCGGCCGGCCTGGACGCCCGTCGCATGCTCGAGGCCCCGCTGGCGGCCTACGTGCTGTTCGGCGGCATCGAGCTCGAATTCGACACGCTCGTTCCGGCTGCCATGCAGTCGATCAGGGATTCGGACTTCGTGGTCGCGATCACGCCGTATGCCTCCGAGGCGACGCGCGCGCAGGCCGACGTGCTGCTGCCGATGGGCACGTTCACCGAGAGCTCCGGCACCTATGTCAACGTCGAGGGCCGCTGGCAGTCATTCGCCGGCGCCGTCAAGCCGCTGGGCGAGGCCCGCCCGGGCTGGAAGGTGCTGCGCGTGCTCGGCAACCTGCTGGGCCTGCCCGGCTTCGACTTCAACTCCTCCGACGAGGTACGCGACACGGTTGCCGCTGCAGCGAGTGGCGTCGCGCAGGGCGGAACCTACCTGGGTTCGCGGGTAGTCAGCACGCTGGCCGACGGCGGTGCGACCGACCTGGCGATGTACCGGCTCGACGCCGTCCTGCGCCGCGCGCCGGCGCTGCAGAAGACACGCGACGGTCTGGCGACCGCCGGCGTGTCCTGAGGCCGCCATGGACAGTCTCATGACCATCTGGAACTCGGCGTCGCCGGACACGCAGGGCCTGCTGCTGACCACGCTGCACATCCTGGCGGTGATGTTCGGCGTCATCATCCTGGTCGCGTTCACGACCCTGGCTGAGCGCAAGATCATCGGCTACATGCAGCTGCGGCTGGGGCCCAACCGCGTCACGATCTTCAACATCCCGTTCCTGAAGGGCGTCGTCCAGCCGTTCGCCGACGTCTTCAAGCTGCTGCTCAAGGAAGTGGTCGTCCCCTCGAGCTCGGACAAGTTCCTGTTCATCCTGGCGCCGGTGCTGTCGCTGGTGCCCGCGCTGGTGGCATGGGCCGTGGTGCCGCTGGACGCGGGTCTCGTCATCGCCAACGTCGATGCCGGCCTGCTGTTCATCCTGGCGATGACCTCGATGGGCGTGTACGGCATCATCCTGGCTGGCTGGGCCGCCAACTCGAAGTACGCCTTCCTGGGCGCGATGCGTTCGGCGGCCCAGATCGTGGCCTACGAACTCGCGATGGGCTTCGCGCTGGTCGGCGTGCTGATGGCCGCCGGCAGCCTGAACCTCGGCAAGATCGTCGAGTCGCAGTCGGGTGGGCCGCTGTCCTGGTACTGGTTCTGGCTCGCTCCGCTGGCCGTCGTTTACTTCATCGCCGGCGTGGCCGAGACCAACCGCGCGCCATTCGACGTCGCCGAGGGCGAGTCCGAGATCGTCGCCGGCTTCCACGTCGAATACTCCGGCGCGACGTTCGCGACCCTGTTCGCGCTGCCCGAATACGCCAACATGATCCTGGTGTCGGTGCTGTCGTCGCTGTTCTTCTTCGGCGGCTGGCTGTCGCCGTTCGAGGGCTACCTGCCGGACGACTGGTGGCTGGCCCAGCCGGGCTTCTTCTGGCTCGCGTTCAAGACCTCGATGTTCCTGTTCCTGTACCTCTGGATCCGCGCGACGTTCCCGCGTTATCGCTACGACCAGATCATGCGCCTGGGCTGGAAGGTGTTCATCCCGATCACGCTGGTCTGGATCGCCGTCGAGGGTGTGATGGTGTACTTCAACGTGGGCCCGTGGGCTGGCTGAGGATTCCATGCAGGCAGTTCGCAGCTTCTTCAAGACCTATTTCCTGTGGGAACTCCTGCAGGGCATGCGCGTGACCTGGCGCCACCTCTGGATGCGCAAGATCACGATCCTGTACCCGGAGGAGAAGACCCCGCAGTCGCCGCGCTTCCGCGGCCTGCACGCGCTGCGCCGCTACCAGAACGGCCAGGAGCGCTGCATCGCCTGCAAGCTGTGCGAGGCCGTGTGCCCCGCGCTGGCGATCACCATCGAGTCCGACGTGAGCGCCGACGGCACGCGCCGCACCACGCGCTACGACATCGACCTGTTCAAGTGCATCTACTGCGGCTTCTGCGAGGAAGCCTGTCCGGTTGACGCCATCGTCGAGACCCGGATCCACGAGTACCACATGGAGAATCGCGGCGAGAACATCATGACCAAGGACAAGCTGCTCGCCATCGGCGAGCGCTACGAGTCCATGATCGCGGCCGACAAGGCCGCCGACGCCGCGTACCGCTAGGGGATCGATGTGCTGATCGACATCCTGTTCTTCACATTCGCGGCCGTGCTGGTCGGGGGCGCCCTGGGGGTCATCCTCTCGCGCAACCCCGTGCACTCCGCGCTGTTCCTGGTGCTGTGCTTCTTCACCAGCGCCGTGCTGTGGCTGCTGCTCGAGGCCGAGTTCCTGGCGGTGGTGCTGGTGCTGGTCTACGTCGGCGCGGTGATGGTGCTGTTCCTGTTCGTGGTCATGATGCTCGACATCAACATCGAGAAGATGCGCGAGGGCTTCACGCGCTACGCGCCGCTCGGCGGCCTGATCGCCCTGATCGTGGTCGCGGAGCTGTGGTGGGTGCTGTGGGTCAAGCATCTCGGCCTCGACCTCTCGGCCGCGGCGCCGCCGATGCCCGCCGACTACAGCAACACCAAGGCGGTGGGCGAGGTGCTCTACACGGAGTACGTCTATCCGTTCCAGCTGGCCGCCGCCGTGCTGCTGATCGCGATGGTCGCGGCCATCACGCTGACGATGCGCAAGCGCCCGGGCGCGCGCACCCAGCACGTCGCGGACCAGGTGGCCGTCAGGCGCCAGGACCGTGTCCGGCTCGTCAAGATGGACGCGGAGGGTGACGAATGATCGGCCTGCCGCACTTCCTGATGCTGTCCGGCATCCTGTTCTCGATCGCGGTCGCAGGCGTGTTCCTGAACCGCAAGAACGTGATCCTGCTGCTCATGTGCATCGAGCTCATGCTGCTGGCGGTCAACTTCAACTTCGTGGCGTTCTCGCGCTACCTCGGCGACATCAGCGGGCAGGTGTTCGTGTTCTTCATCCTGACCGTCGCCGCGGCCGAGGCGGCCATCGGGCTCGCTATCCTGGTGGTGCTGTTCCGTGAGCGGAAGAGCATCAACGTCGAAGAACTCGACACGATGAAGGGCTGACCATGTCGATGGAGCAGATCTACCTCACCATCGTGCTCGCGCCGCTCGCGGCCGCGATCGTCGCCGGGTTCCTCGGTCGCTGGGTCGGCCGGGCCGGGTCGCACACGGTCACGATCCTGGGCGTCGCGACGTCTTTCGCGCTGTCGGCCTGGGTGCTCAAGCTGCTGGTCGTCGACGGCATGCCGGCGTTCAACGGCACGGTCTACACCTGGGCGATCAGCGACGGCATCCCCATGGAGGTCGGCTTCCTCGTCGACAACCTGACCGCGCTGATGATGACCGTCGTCACCTTCGTGTCGCTGATGGTGCACGTGTACACCATCGGCTACATGCACGACGACCCGGGCTACAACCGCTTCTTCTCGTACATCTCGCTGTTCACGTTCTCGATGCTCATGCTCGTGATGTCGAACAACTTCCTGCAGCTGTTCTTCGGCTGGGAAGCGGTGGGCCTGGTCTCCTACCTGTTGATCGGCTTCTGGTACAAGAGGCCGACCGCGATCTTCGCCAACATGAAGGCCTTCCTGGTCAACCGCGTGGGCGACTTCGGCTTCATCCTGGGCATCGGCCTGATCGTCACCTACGCCGGCACGCTGAGCTATGCCGAGGCTTTTGCCAAGGGCCCCGAGATGGCCAAGATGGTGTTCCCCGCGGCCAGCCTCTGGGGTGGCGAGTGGATGCTGATCACGGTCACCTGCATCTGCCTGTTC
>JADZCS010000269.1 GCA_020851435.1 Gammaproteobacteria bacterium
CGATCACGCCGAACACGCACAGCGCGGTGATCAGCGTCACGCCGGGGTGCGCCCAGATCCAGGCGCTGCCGGCAACGATGTCCTCGCCGCGCATGAACGCCGCCGTGGACACCAGCACCCAGGTCACCGCCGTGACCACCGCCAGCACCGCGAGGGTGAACGCGACCAGCAGCCTGCGCGTGCGACGACGCGAGGCATCCTGCTGCTCGAAGAAGTTCACGACCGGCCCGGGCTCAGCAGGGCATCAGGTGAACTTCACCTGCGGCACGGCGCGCTTCTCGGCCGATTCGATTTCCAGGAACGCCGCCGGCTGGAAGCCAAAGTTGTTGGCGATCAGGTTGCCCGGGAACTGCTCGCGCAGCGTGTTGTAGCTCATCACACCGTCGTTGAACGCCTGGCGCGCGAACGAGACGCGGTTTTCGGTGGAGGTCAGTTCCTCCATCAGCTGCTGCATGGTCTGGTTGGCCTTGAGGTCCGGATAGGCCTCCGACACCGCCAGCAGCCGCCCCAGCGCTCCGCCCAGCACGCCCTCGGCCGAGGACAAGGCCTGCAGGGCGCCCGCATCGGTCGGGTTCGCGGCCGCCTGCTTCAGGCCCGCCGCGGCGACGTTGCGGGCCGCGATCACGGCTTCCAGCGTCTCGCGCTCGTGCTTGATGTAGCCCTTGGCCGTCTCGACCAGATTGGGGATGAGGTCGTAGCGGCGCGTCAGCTGCACGTCGATCTGCGCGAAGGCGTTCTTGAACGCGTTGCGTGCGGCAACCAGCCGGTTGAAGACGCCGACGGCCCAGACGACCAGTCCCGCGATGACGATCAGGATTACCCAGCCCATGGCGCACTCCCTTGCGGCGTTATTGCCCGTCCCACATGCTAGCAGCACGGCTGGTCATGGAGGACGCCGATGCGCGCACACTTTTGGCGCAGGGCCGCGGCCTGGACGGCCGGCGGACTGCTCGCTGTCGCGGTTGTCGCCGCGGGTGTCCTATTCCTGGGATCCGAGTACGTGCTGCGGCGCCACCACGAGGCGCCGCTCGAGGCTGTGCGCGTGCCGGCCGATGCTGCGGCGCGCGAGCAGGGGCGACTGCGGGCCCGGCTGGTCGGCTGCTACAACGGCTGTCACGGGCCCGAGGCCGAAGGCAAGACTTGGGTGGACGAGCCGGGCCTCGCTCACATCACGGCGCCCAACCTGACGCGACTGATCCCTCAGTACACCGACGCGGAGCTGGCCCGGCTGCTGCGCTACGGCGTGCGCCGCGACGGCACGACCGCGATCGACATGCCGTCCTACATGTTCTACCACCTCAGCGAGGGGGACCTCGGCGCGTTGATCGCGTTCATGCGCAGCCTTCCGGCGCGGGAAGGGCCGAAGCGCGAGAGAACCTTCAGCTGGAAGGGGCGCCTCGAACTCCTGATCGGGGAGTGGCCGACGTCTGCCGGCGACGTTGATCGCAGCCGGCAGCGAGTCGGGGCGCAGCCTGCCACCACCAGCACCGAGCGCGGCCGCTACATCGCCATGATCACCTGCCCGGAGTGCCACGGCCCGGACCTCGAGGGGTATCCGGGCGACACGCCGCCCCTGCTGATCGTCGCAGCCTATTCCTTCGAAGAGTTCACGACGCTGATGCGAACCGGGGTCGCCAAGGGCGGACGCGACGCGGGGCTCATGAGCTACATCGGCAGAACGCGCACGCCGACGCTGACCGACCAGGAGGTCGCCGACCTGTACGCCTTCCTGCGGTCCCGCGTTACGACGGGGCCGGGCCCCCGCTAGCGCTCAGCCGCCGAGGAACTCGACGATCAGCGCCGTCCGCCGCTCGACGAATTGCGGATCGTCGCCGCGCGGCATGCTGGCGAAGCGTCCTGCCGGGCACAGCGCCGCAGCCTTCACCGTATCGTCGTGCAGCGGGTCGTCGGCCGAGGCGATGAGCAGACTCGGGCGCGTGACGAGCGGCAGGCGCCCCGCGGCATCCCAGGCAAACGCCGCGCGATAGGCGAGCGGGTAGGTTTCCGCGGCCTTGAGCAGTTCCACCAGCCATGCGTGGAGGTAAGCGGGCGAACCCAGGCCCGCGTCGCGACGGTGCGCGCGATTGCGCTCGTACCACGGGAAGAACATGAACTGGTCGCGCAGGAACTGGAATGCGCGCATCAGGTAGGCGCCTTCGACATCGGGCGTGAACGGATGGGCGTAGCGCGCCAGCAGGTCGTTACGCAGCGCGGGCGGATAAAGCCCGACGCCGTCCAGCACGGCGCTGCCGATGCGGTCCGGCGCCAGGATCGCCAGCTCCGCCGCGATGCAGGCGCCGGTGTGCGAGCCGTAGACGTCGGCCTTGTCGATGCCCAGCACGTCCATCAGCGCGGGCAGCGCCGCCGCGTAGTCGGTGATCGCCGGTGCGGCGATCGGCAGGCGCGCGCTGTCGCCGTTGCCCGGCGTGTCGGGCGAGATCACGCGATGCGTGCGCGCCATTTCCACGATCAGCGATTCAAGTTGCTTCGAGCCGCCCGGGGACGCGTGCAGGAGCAACAGCGGCCGGCCGCTGCCCGCGTGGCGGTAGTGCACCTGGCCGAAGGGAAGGTCCGCGAAGGCGCGACGGATGGGGGAGCCGGGCTGGTCGGACATGGGCGGGTTCCTTCCTAAGTATTTGATTAAACAGTGCAATGGGCGAAAGGGGCGCGCCTGCCCCGGGCAGTTCGAGGCGCCGTCCGGCCTTGCGGTACCATAGCGCCCTCCCTCGAAGGTCTCCAGCATGTCACGCGCGAACCCCAAGGTCGGATTCGTCAGCCTCGGCTGCCCCAAGGCGCTGGTCGATTCCGAGCGCATCCTCACGCAGCTGCGCGCCGAGGGCTACGACATAGCGCCCACGTACGATGGCGCCGACCTCGTGGTCGTCAACACCTGCGGCTTCATCGACGACGCCGTGCACGAGTCGCTGGAGGCGATCGGCGACGCGCTGCGCGAGAACGGCAAGGTCATCGTGACCGGCTGCCTCGGCGCGCGGCCCGAGAAGATCATCGAGCAGCACCCGCGCGTGCTCGCCGTGACCGGCCCGCACGCCTACGAGGAAGTGGTCGGCGCCGTGCACCAGCACCTACCGCCCAAGCACGATCCGTTCATGGACCTGGTGCCGCCGCAGGGCATCCGCCTTACGCCGCGCCACTACGCGTACCTCAAGATTTCTGAAGGCTGCAACCACCGCTGCAGCTTCTGCATCATTCCCTCGATGCGCGGCGACCTCGCCAGCCGGCCCATCACGCACGTGCTCAACGAGGCCATCCGCCTGCGCAATGCCGGCGTGAAGGAACTGCTGGTGATCTCGCAGGACACCAGCGCCTACGGCGCCGACCTCAAGTACCGCGCCGAGAAGTGGGGCAGTCGCGAGATCCGCAGCAAGTTCATCGACCTCGCGCGCGAGCTCGGCGAC
>JADZCS010000270.1 GCA_020851435.1 Gammaproteobacteria bacterium
CGCACAACCGCCGCCTGAATCGCCTCTCCCGGCCCGTTCTGGGCCTCCCGGTGGTTCACGAAGATAACCACGGCATAGGTCCGTCCGGACTCGCCGGTCACGTACCCGGCCAGCGAGCTGGCATCGGCGAGCGTACCGGTCTTCATGCGGATGCGGCTGGCATCCGGTACCCCGGCGAAACGCTTGCGCAGGGTGCCGTCTATGCCGCCGAGGGACAGGGAGGCCTCGAACTCGGGCGCGAAGCGGCTCCGGGCGGCGGCGATCAGCAACCGGGACATGCTGTCGGCCGAGATCCGCGCCTCGCGCGACAGTCCCGAGCCGTTGCCGATCACCAGCTCCGGGAACTCCAGGCCGCGGCCCTTGAGCCAGTCGTTGATGACGAGCTCGCCGTCGGCGGTAGTGGCGGGCTTGCGGGCCTTCTCGGCGCCGAGGGTAAGCACCAGCGTGCGCGCCATGGCGTTGGACGAGAACTTGTTGGTGACGCGGATGATCTCGCCGAGGGTCAGCGAGTCCTGCTTGAGGATGGGGCGGGCGGTCGCGGGGGTGGGGCCCTTCTGCAGGCCGCCCTTGATCTCGCCGCCCTGCTGGCGCCACAGGGTGACGAAGGTGCCGTAGGCGTAGTCGGCGGGTTCCATGATCACGCGGCGCGTGACCTGGGCCGGGCAGCGGCTGGACATCTTGCCGGTCACGACCACGCGGCTGGAATTGAGCGGGTCGTTCCTGATGGAGACGTCGCCGGCGCGGCCACGGCACGCGCCTTCCACGCGCCGCACGCGGTTGTCGACCTGCAGGTTGGCGGGCATGGGATCGACCTCGATGTCGACGCCATAGCCTTCGACGCTGGGCCGGATGATGAACTCCGACGAATTCAGGTTCACGAGCAGGCCGTTGGGCAGGGCGTTGTAGGTGCGCCAGCCCTTGCCGTCGAAGTCCTCGGGCGACTCGCCGAGCGGCGCGAACACCGTCGCGTCGATGTAGATGTCGCCGGTGATGGTCTTGATGCCGGTCTGGCGCAGGTCGCTGACGAAGCGCCACCAGCGTTCGATGGTCATCAGCGGATCGCCGCCGCCCTGCAGGTACAGGTTGCCCTTGAGCACGCCCTTCGAAACGGGCCCATCGACGAGCGCCGTGGTCTTCCAGGTGTAGGCGGGCCCGAGGATATCCAGCGCGGCGAAGGTGGGCAGGATCTTCATGGTCGAGGCCGGCACGCGCGGCGTGCCCGGGTTCACCTCGACCAGGCTCTCGCCGGTGGCGATGTCGCGAACGACCACGCTGACGTCCGACTCGGGCACCAGCTGTTGCTTCAGCGCTGCCCTGGGTCGCTGGGGAAGGTCCAGGCTCGCGGCCTGTGCGGAAGTGCCGAGCGCGAGGCTCGCAAGGAGGGCTGCGATGATCGCGGCGAAAGGCTTGGGGGTGTGCTGCATCTTGGGCCGGGATCATACCGTAGCCGGTGCCATCGCCCGCGGCCTTGCGCGTGCAACTTAGGACCCTGTGCCCTGTCATACTTCGCAGGTCTTCCGACCGGCCTCCCGAAGGAGTTCGTGCCCATGTTGCTGCGTCCTGTTTCCCTGATCGCCGCCGCGTCGGCGCTGCTCGTTTCTGCGCTGATGTTGGCCAGCTGTGCCCAGCCTGCGGGCGAGGCGAAGTCGCCGGCCACCACCGCCGGGACCACTGCAGGCGCTTCCAGGGAAGCACCGCCACCGCTGCTGGTCGACCCCAGCGGCCTCCCGGACTTCTCGCGCCTGGTCGAGGCCTACGGCGGCGCGGTGGTCAACGTCAGCACCGTGCAGGGCGCGAGCGATACGGGCGAAGAAGGCATGTCGCCCGACGATCCCATGCACGACTTCTTCAAGCGATTCGGCTTCGGCGAGGGCATGCCGCGCCAGCACCCGCCCACCCGCGGCGAAGGCTCGGGCTTCATCATCTCGAGCGACGGTTATATCCTCACCAACGCTCACGTGGTGGACCAGGCCTCGGAAGTCACCGTGCGCTTCACCGACAGGCGCGAATTCCGCGCGAAGATCGTCGGCAGCGACGAACGCACGGACGTCGCGGTGCTCAAGGTCGAGGCGAAGGACCTGCCCACTGTGCGCTTCGGCGACCCCGAGGCGCTCAAGGCCGGCGAGTGGGTGGTGGCCATCGGCTCGCCCTTCGGCTTCGACAACTCCGTGACGGCCGGCATCGTCAGTGCCAAGGCGCGCTCGCTGCCGGGCGACGGCTATACGCCCTTCATCCAGACCGACGTGGCCGTGAACCCCGGCAACTCGGGCGGCCCGCTGTTCAACCTGCGCGGCGAAGTGGTCGGTATCAACTCGCAGATCTACAGCCGCACGGGCGGTTACCAGGGCGTGTCCTTCGCGATCCCGATCGACGTCGCGGTCAGCGTCAAGGACCAGCTGGTCAAGACCGGCAAGGTGAGCCGCGGCAAGATCGGCGTGACCATCCAGGAGGTCAACCAGTCGCTCGCGGATTCCTTCGGGCTGGACAGGCCGCGCGGCGCGCTGGTGAGCTCGGTCGAGAAGGGCGGCCCGGCCGCCAAGGCGGGCATCGAGGCCGGCGACGTGATCGTCGCCGCCGACGGCCGCAACGTCGAACGCTCCAGCGACCTGCCGTCGATCATCGCGCGCATCGCGCCGGGCACGACCACCAAGCTCGAGGTCTGGCGCGACCGCAAGGCCATGAGCATCGCGGTCAAGGTCGGCGCACTCGAGGAGCAGAAGACCTCGCGCGCGGTGCCGGCCAGGGGTGAGGAAGCCGGCCGGCTGGGGCTCGCGGTGCGGCCGCTGACGCAGAAGGAACGCAGCGAGGCCGGCACGGACGGCCAGCTGCTGGTCGAGGATGTGAGCGGCCCGGCCGCCGCCGCGGGCGTCATGCCCGGCGATATCATCCTGCGGGTCAACGGCCGCGCCGTCTCGACGCCGGACCAGCTGCGCACGGCTGCGGCGGGCGGCGGCGCGGTTGCGCTGCTCGTGCAGCGCGGCGACGCGCAGATCTACCTGCCCGTGCGCATGGGCCAGGGCTGAAGGGGAGCGACCTTGACGACAGCGAGATTCGCGGCGGCCGTTCTGGCGCTGGCAGTGACGGGGTTCGCGAGCCCCGCGATGGCGCAGACGGCGGCGAAGCCTGCGAGCACCGCGTTTCGCGACTGCGACACCTGTCCCGAGATGGTGGTCGTGCCGTCGGGCGCTTTCGTCATGGGCACCACCACGCCGATCCGCATCGCAAAGCCCTTCGCGCTCGCGCGCCATGAAGTCACGCGCGCGCAGTTCGCGGAATTCGCCGCGGCCTTCGAGCACGAGCCGAAGCCCGGCTGCCGCACCTGGGTGGAGACCCTGGGGCGGTTCAGCGACGACGGCCGCCGCAGCTGGCAGGACCCCGGCGTGCCGGCCGTGCCTGCAAACGAGCATCCGGTGTCCTGCGTGAGCTGGCTCGACGCGCGCGACTACGTGCTGTGGCTGGCGCGCAAGACGGGCAAGCCTTACCGCCTGCCGAGCGAGGCCGAGTGGGAATACGCGGCGCGCGCCGGATCGATCACCGCGCGGCCCTGGGGCGACTCGCCCGATGCGGGCTGCGAGGACGCCAACACCTACGACCTCGGCGCGCGCGACCTGCGCCGCCTGGGCTGGCAGGCCGCCGCGTGCAGCGACGGCCACACCGACGTGGCACCCGTGGGCTCGCTGAAGCCCAATGCCTTCGGCCTGCACGACATGATCGGCAACGTCGCCGAGTGGGTCGAAGACTGCGCGACCGCCAGCTACATCGGTCGGCCGCGCGATGCGCGCGCCTGGGTGTGGACCGGCGGCTGCCGGCAACGCGTGCAGCGTGGCGGCAGCTGGGCGGATGGCGTCGAGCACAGCCGCAGCGCCGATCGCGTGTTCGCTGAAGAAGGCGAGCGCGCCGACACGGTGGGATTCAGGGTCGCGCTCGACCTCGAGCCCGCTCGCGGAGACGCGAAATGAGCAAGCTGCCGCAGCTGAGAGCCTTCGCGATGATCGCCAGCCTTGGCGTGGCGTGGCCTGCCTTCGCCCAGGCGCCGCCGCCGGCCGAGCCTGCCGCGCAGGCCAGCCCGGCTCCGGCCACCGAATGCGCCGAGTGCCCCGCGCTCGCCACCGTTCCCCCGGGTTCTTTCCAGCTGGGTACTTCGCCCGACGCGGCCGAGGTCGACGCCGCGACCGGCGAGACGCCGGCGCTCGCCGTGGTCATAGGCAAGCCCTTCATGATCGCGCAGCACGAAGTGACGGTCGGCGAGTTCCGCCGCTTCGTCGAGGCCACGGGCCACAACGTCGTGGACGAATGCCGCGTCTGGCTGGGCGGCCAGTGGGTGCACCTGCGCGGTCGTTCCTGGCGCGACCCGGGCTATGCGCAGCCGCCGCGCGACGACGAGCCCGTGGTCTGCGTGAACTGGGACGATGCCGCGGCCTACGCCGAGTGGCTGTCGCAGAAATCGGGCAAGCGCTACCGGCTGCCGTCCGAGTCCGAGTGGGAATACGCCGCGCGCGGCGGCACGTCCTGGCCCCGCTACTGGAGCGCCACCGACTCGAGCGAGCAGGCGCTGGTTTCGCGCGCCTGCGAGTTCGCAAACGTCTACGACACCAGTGCCGCGGCGGCGACGCCGCTGCCCTGGCCCAACGCGCGCTGCAACGACCTGCATCCCGCGATCGCGCCGGTCGGTCAGTACAAGCCGAATGCCTTCGGCGTGCACGACGCGATCGGCAACGCACGCGAATGGGTCGCGGATTGCTGGACCACCAGCTACCACGGGCGGCCGCAGGACGGGCGCGCCTGGACCTGGACGGGTGGTTGCGAGCAGCGCGGCGTGCGCGGCGGTTCCTGGGCCTCGCGGCCCGCGGATGCGCGCGCCGCGGCGCGCAGTGCCGAAGATCGCGGCCTGCGCCAGGCCGATCTCGGCTTCCGCGTCGTGCGCGATTACTGAGTCGCGCTAGCCCAGCCGGATCCGGCGCCAGGCGCCGGAGTGCCAGCGCGCGAACAGCGCGAGCCCGAGCGCGACCACGTAGGCGATCAGGGCGACCCAGCCGCCGGGCGCGCCGTAACCCAGCGCGGGCAGGGCGTCGATCCAGCCCTGGCCGGGCGCGAAGGTGAGCACGTGCGTGAGGGGCAGCAAGAGCCCCACGGCGAGCGCCAGCACCAGCGCCGAGGGCAGCGTCGCGTCGCCGGCGCCGCGCAGCGCCGCGCCACTCGAGAAATTGAGGCCGTCGAACAGCTGGTAGCAGGCGCCGATCCACAGCAGCGTGAGCGCGAG
>JADZCS010000271.1 GCA_020851435.1 Gammaproteobacteria bacterium
ACGTGCGCATCGACTCGGCGGGGCGCGACCTGACCTTCGGCGACGTGCTGGTGCGCGTGCGGCCGGATTTCCAGCTGGAGATGCACGTCGACACGGACGAAGGCAATGCAGCGGGGCTCAAGTCCGGCGATACGGGCGTGTTCGCCGCCACGGGCGAGTCGGCGCGCCTGCTGGCGCGCAAGATCAAGCCGCGCTGAGCGGGCTCAGAAGCACTCGGCCGTATAGCGCTCGCAGCGCAGCGCGGGCGACCAGAAATCCTGTGGCCAGCCGGCCTTGCGCTTGAGTTCGGCGACGAACTGCCGCGGCTCGGGCAAGGCCTTCCAGACCTCTGGAAGGAAGGTCGCGCGCCTCGCGCCGTGGGCGAGCACCAGGCCGTCGATCCCGGGCCTCAGCTGGCGCAGGAGGTCCGCCTCGTCGACGACGTTCATCGGCTCGGTCGGCGACAGCAGCGAGATCTCGAGTTCCAGGTCAGCCAGTTCCGCCGCCGGCAGCGGCGCAAAGCGCGGATCGTCGAAGGCGCTGGCCCAGGCGTTCTCCCACACGTCCTGCGCCATCGGCCGCAGGGCCTCCAGCGTGCCGCGGCAGCCGCGCAGGCGGCCATGTTGCGTCAGCGTGACGAAGCTGGCCCTCGGCTCGAGCAGTTGCGGCGGCAGGTCGACGATCTCCAGCGCGGCCGGCGACCTGCGGTCGAAGCCCAGGGCGATGGACCTGCGCGCCAGGCGCCGGAGCGTCTCGCGGTCCTCGTTATTCAGGCTCATGCAGTGCAAACGCCCCATAACCGACGACCGCTGCGCGATCGCCGCTGGTGTCACCGGAGTTCCGTACATCCAGGGTCCTTTCCGTCATGCCGCGGCGAGCGGCCGCGAGCAGCAGCCCATTGAGCGCATGGCAGCCGCAGGCCTGCTCGCCCGTGATGTTTCCCGCAAGCAGCGCCAGCTGCGCGCTCGTCGCGCCGTCGATGCGCCTTGCCTCTTCATAGGGGTGGTAGTGGCTCAGGTCGGTGCTGACCACGATCAGCGTCTCGGGCCCTCCCCAGGCCGTCTCGAGCACCTTCGCCACGAGCTCCGCGCTGGCCATGCCGACTGCGAGCGGCACCAGTTCGAACGAGTCCAGGGTCATCTGCAGGAACGGCAGCTGCACCTCCAGGCTGTGTTCGAGCCGGTGCGCCTGGTCGCTGACGCCCACGCCGGGAAGTTGCGCCAGCCTGTCGAGCATCGCCGCGTCCAGCGGAATGCGGCCGAGCGGCGTATCGAACCCGATCGAGCTCGGTATCGCGATGCCGACGACGGCCACGCGGTGCGTGGGGCCGGCGAGCACGACGCGGCGAATGGTTCCGGAGGCGCCCGCGAGCGTGGCGTACGCGCTGGCCGCGATCGGACCCGAGTAGGCGTATCCCGCATGCGGCACTATCAGGGCCTTGGGGGCGCGGCCCGTGGACCGCGGGGCGTGATCGAGATAGGAGCGCACGGCGACGCGCAGGGCGTCCGGATCGCCGGGGTAGAACATCCCCGCCACGGCGGGTGCGCGGCTGCGGAAGGCGTGGCTGGTGGTCATCGTGGCTGCCCCCGCGGCGGTTGAAAATCCGGGATTCGGCGCCATTGATGGAAGAAGCAGTGCGCCGTTGCCGCAACTTTCAGGGAACCACGCTAGCCTCGCTGCGGAAGGAGCCCAATCGTGACAAACCTCTACGCTAATGCCGCAGCAAAGAGCGTTGAAACCGGCAGGGCCGAGACGCAGTGGTGGCACGTGCTCGACGACGGGCGCGTGCAGTGCGACGTGTGTCCGCGGCAGTGCCGCATGCACGACGGGCAACGCGGCCTGTGCTTCGTTCGCGGCGCTGAGGCGGGCCGCATCCTGCTGTATTCCTACGGACGATCCAGCGGCTTCTGCGTCGATCCCATCGAGAAGAAGCCGCTCAACCACTTCCTGCCCGGCAGCGCGACACTGTCGTTCGGCACGGCGGGATGCAACCTCGCCTGCAAGTTCTGCCAGAACTGGGACATGTCGAAGTCGCGCGAGATGGACACGCTCTCGGCCGCGGCCTCGCCGCTCGCGATCGCGGAAGCGGCGCGCGCCAACGGTTGCCGCAGCGTCGCGTTCACCTACAACGACCCGACGGTCTTCATGGAGTACGCGATCGACACCGCCGAGGCCTGCCACGAGCGCGGCCTGCTCACGGTCGCGGTGACCGCGGGCTACCAGTGCGCCGGGCCGCGCGAGGAGTTCTTCCGGCACATCGACGCCGCGAACGTCGACCTCAAGGGCTTCACCGAGGACTTCTACCGGCGCATCTGCGGCGCCGAGCTGGGAGCCGTGCTCGAGACGCTCGAGTACATCAGGCGCGAGACGAAGACCTGGCTGGAACTGACCACGCTGCTGATCCCGGGCCACAACGACAGCGAGGCCGAGATCGACCAGATGACGCGCTGGGTGGTCGAGCACCTCGGGCCCGACGTACCCATGCACTTTTCCGCGTTCCACCCCGACTGGAAGATGCGCGACGTGCCCGCCACGCCACCGGCGACCCTGGCGCTGGCCCGCGAGATCGCGAAACGCAACGGCGTGCACCATGCCTACACGGGCAACGTCCACGACACCGCCGGCGGCAGCACCTATTGCGCGGGCTGCGGCGCGCGGGTCATCGAGCGAGACTGGTTCCAGATCGGCGCCTGGGGCCTCGACGATTCCGGCCACTGCCGCGCCTGCGGCACCCGCTGCGCCGGGGTCTTCGACGGACCCCCTGGCACGCAGGGGGCCCGTCGCTCGCCGGTCGCGTTCAGCTAGCGCAGGCGCCTAGTGCTGGTGGCCGTCCGCGTGCGCGTGCTCGCGGACCGGCGCCGAGCGGCCGGCCGCACCCTCGAAGAAGAAGGGCCGGCGCGCACGCGGCGTGGCGCCGACTTCGTTCATGGTGGCCGACTCGAACACCCGGCCGTTCTGCATCACGTGGCTCACGCGGTCGGACTGGCGGATGTCGGCGAGCACGTCGCCGTCGATGATCACGAGGTCGGCGAGCTTGCCCGGCTCCAGCGAGCCGAGGTCCGCGTCCATGCCGAACTGCTTCGCCGGGTTGAGCGTTCCGGCGCGGATGGCCTCGAGCGGCGTCATGCCGCCCATGACCATCGTCCAGAGTTCCCAGTGGGCCGCGAGTCCCTCGCGCTGGCCGTGCGCGCCCACGTTGACCAGCACGCCGCGATGGGCGAGGTCGGCGGCGATGCGCGCCTGGTTGAAGACGTTGAAGTCCTCCTCGGGCGCAGTCTCGCGGCGCACCGCGCGCGGCTCCAGGATCGAGCGCGGCACGTAGCGCGACAGCAGCGGGTGGCGCCACACGTCGGTACGCGCGTACCAGTAGTGCTCGCCGTCGAGCCCGCCGAAGGCGACGCCCAGCGTCGGCGTGTACCCCACCTGCGTCTGCGACCACAGCTGGCGGACGTCGTCCCAGGCGACGGCGACCGGGATGGTGTGCTCGACGCTGGTGTGGCCGTCGACGACCTGGGTCATGTTGTGCTGGAACAGCGACCCGCCCTCGGGCACGACCATCATGCCGGTCTGGCGGCCGGCCTCGAGGATCTGCTGGCGCTGTTCGCGCCGCGGCTGGTTGTAGCTCTTGACCGAGATGGCGCCGGCTGCGCGCATGCGCTTGAGGTGGGTGATGGCGTCGTCGAGGCCGCCGATCTCCGCCGAGAAGCGGGCCTTCGCGCCGTACAGGATCGTGCCGGTCGAGAACACGCGTGGCCCCACGATCACCCCGGCGCGCTGCATCTCGCCGGTCGTGAAGATCTCGGAGCTGTCGTTCGACGGGTCGTGCAGCGTCGTCACGCCGAAGGCGAGCGAGGCGTAGTTGACCCAGCTCTGCTGGGGGATGATCTCGTCCTCGCCCATGCCGCCGTGCCAGTGCGCGTCGATGAGGCCCGGGATCACGGTCTTGCCGCGCGCGTCGATGACCGTCGCGCCCGGTGGCACGGCGACCGCGGACGCCGGCCCTACGGCCTCGATGCGGTTGCCCCGCACCAGCACGGTGCCGCCCTCGATGACCTCGTCGCCGCGCATGGTCACGACGCGGCCGCCGGTCACGGCGACGGTCGCCGAAGGCCGGTCGCTCGCCTGCTGGAAGCCGATGTTCACGCCCTTCTCCGGAGCCCTGGGCAGCGGCGTCGCTGCGCCGGGGACCCAGTCGAAGGCTTCCGTGAGCGGGCGCGAGAACAACTCGTCGCCCAGCGTGAAGTGCAGCGAGCGCGAGTCCCCGGACCAGTGCAGGTACTCGCCGGCGTTCACGTCCAGGCGCCGCACGGGCAGGCTGGCCATCTGCGGGCCGACCTCGAGCCGCTTGCCGGTGGCGGGCAGCGGCGCGACGTAGGCGTGGAAGCGCTCGGCGAAGGCCAGCCAGCGACCGTCGGGAGACAAGGCGAACTCGGTGGCGAACTCCGAGCGCGCCACTTCACGCTCTTCGCCGCCGTCGAGGTTCATGCTGACGAGCGTGGTCGACAGCTCGACCTCGTCCCTGACCGACTGCCGCGTGACGTATACGCGCTTGCCGTCCGCGTCGAACTGGGGCGCCTCGCCCTCGCGCGTCACGCGCAGGGGCGCGCCGCGACCGTCGGCTGCGACGCGATACACGCCGGGGTCCAGGCCGTGCCAGGGCGTGGTGAGATAGCCGCCCACCGACTTCACGTACACGACCGTCCTGCCATCCGGCGAGAAGCGCGGCTCCAGGTACTTGCCTGGCGCCGCGACCAGCGCCGTCTCGCGGCCGCTGGCGACGTCGATCTTGCGCACCGTGCCGAGCTTGTCGTCGGTCCAGGTCGTGAACACGACCTCGCGGCCATCGCGCGAGAAGCTCGGGAAGAACTCGAAGCGATCAGTCGCGCGCGTCAGGCGCCGCGGCGTGCCCGCGGGCAGCTCACGTACCCACAGGGAGCCGAGCGCCGAATAGACGACCTTGTCGCCGCGCGGCGAAACGTTGACCCAGCGCAGCTGGTGGACGGCGAAACGCTCTGGCGCGACGTCGACCTTGAACCGCACCGCGCGACGCACCTCGCGCGTGTCGCGTACGCGGAACGGGATTTCGGCGGCGGTGCCGGCAAACGGATCGATGCGCCACAGCTTGCCGCGTGCCCAGGCGACGATCGTCTTCGAGTCGCGCGTCCACGCGAAGCCCGGGTAGACGCCGTGGATCGCCCAGGCCTCCTGCATGTCGCGTTCCATCGGGCCCCATGCCGGGCGTTCCTCGCCGGTGCCGAGGTCCTTCAGGTGCAGCACGGACTGCTCGCGGACGCGACGCACGAAGGCCAGCCAGCGTCCATCGGGGGAGGGCGTGGGGCGCACCGCGCCGCCCGGGCCGCTCACGAAGGGCTCTGAGCGCCCGTCCGTCGTATCGAGCCGGAAGATCTCGTAGATCTGGCCGTTGGAATCCCGGTTGTACTCGAACACGCGGCCCGGCGTGGAATCGCGCGAGAAGTAGACATGGCGGCCGTCGGGCGAGAATGCCGGCTCGCCGAGATCCTTCTGCCAGTTGGGCTTCTCGTTGAGCGCGACGCCCTTGCCGCCGCCCGTGTGGTAGAGCCAGATTTCGCCGGAGCCCAGCGAACGGGTGCCGGAATAGTGCTTGCGTGCGGCGAGGTATTCGCCGCCCGGGTGCCAGACCGGGTTGTTGAGCAGGCGGTAGTCCTCCTGCGAGACCGCGCGCGGCTCGCTGCCGTCGGCGTTCATGAGCCAGACGTTGTCGCCGCCGCCGGCGTCGGAGACGAAGGCGAGGCGCTTGCCGTCGGGAGAGAAGCGCGGCTGCATCTCCCAGGCGATCGAGTGCGTGAGCGCCTTCGCCTCGCCGCCCTCGATGGGCAGCGTGTACAGGTCGCCGAGCAGGTCGAACACCAGCGTCCTGCCGTCAGGGCTCACGTCCACGCCCATCCAGGTGCCGGTGGTGACGTCCAGCGTTACCACCGCGGGCTCCCCGGGCGGTGCGTTGACGTTCCATTTCTGTTCGTCGGCCGCGAGCGCGAGGGACGTGACGGCGGCGGCGGACAGGCAGGCGAGCAGCGGGGCGATGCGCATGGTGGGATCTCAGTAGAGGGCGGCGCGGATGCGGGTGGCGTGTTCGGCGAGCCTGGCGTGGTCGGCCGGCGGGCCGGCATGCATGCGCAGGTCGACGCCGTGGTGGCGCGGGATCACGTGGAAGTGCAGGTGGAACACGCTCTGGCCGGCGCCGGCGCCGTTGAGCTGCGCGACCATGACGCCCGCGGGCGAGAACGCCTTCTGGATGGCGACGGCGATGCGCTGCGTGCTGCGGATGGTCGCGGCCAGCGCCTCCGGAGGAATGCTGAAGATGTCCTCGCCGGGCGTCTTCGGGATCACCAGGGTGTGCCCTTCCGACTGCGGCATGATGTCCATGAAGGCCAGCGTGTGTTCGTCCTCGAACACCTTGTGGCAGGGAATTTCGCCGCGCAGGATGCGCGCAAAGATGTTGCTCGGGTCGTAGGCCATGGCGGGCTCCGGGAGGCTGGGAGCGCCAAGGATAGCAGCGTGCCCCGGTGTCAGCCGTCGCGGAAGGTCAGCAGCGGCAGCAGCAGGTCCAGCGTCGCCTCGAGCGACGCCGCGTCGAGGGTCGGCTCGCGCAGCGAGCGGATCGCCAGGCCTTCGATGATGCAATGCAGGGCGAAGGCGCGCGCCTCGATGTCCTGCTGCGTCGGCGACCTGCCCTGCGCCTCCGCGGCCTTGCGCAGCCAGGCGTGGAAGTCGGCGCCGGCGATGCGGTCGGCCTCGGCCAGCGCCTGCGCAATCTGCGGGTCGCGCGTCGCCTCGGCGCGCATCTCGAGGAACAGCACGGGGTTCATGACCGTCGGGTCGCCATGCCGCCACTTCGCGAACAGCTCGATGATGCGTCGACGGAGGTCAGGGTCGGTGTTCAGGTCCGCAATGCTGGCGCGCTGCTCGCCGAGCTGGCGATCGATGATCGCGAGGATGATCGAGTTCTTGTTCTCGAAGTAGCGGTAGATCAGGCCGACGCTCATCTGCACCGCGTCGGCGATGTTGGCCATGCTGGCGGCATGGAAGCCGTGCTCGATGAAGCAGCGCTGCGCCGCGCACAGGATGCGGTCGCGCTGCGCCTGCGCGCGGTCCATGACCCTTGCCGAGCGGCCGGCGTCGGTGTTCACGCGCCGCGCTCCCGCCAGCCGCCGCCGAGGGCCTTGTAGAGCCGCACGCGATTGGCCTGCTCCGAGTACCGCGTGGCCAGCAGGGCCTGGCGCGCGAGGTAAAGCGAGCGCTGGGCATCGAGCAGCGCGAGGTAGCTGTCCCGGCCGGCGCGATAGCGCGCGTCGGAAAGCTCATGAACGCGCGTGGCTGCCACGAGCACGGCCTCGCGGGCGGCGCGCTGGTCGGCGAGCGTGCGCGTCAGGGCCAGTGCATCGGCGACGTCGCGGAAGCCGGACTGGATGGACTTCTCGTAGCGCGCCAGCGCGATGTCGCGGTCGGCGGTCGCCACGTCCAGGTTCGCCAGCAGGCGCCCGCCCTGGAAGATCGGCACGGTGATCCTCGGGATGAACAGCCAGTTGCTCGTCCCCGCGTCGAACAGGCCGGACAGTTCGTCGCTGGCGGTGCCGACGCTGCCGGTCAGGCTGATCGACGGGAAGAACGCCGCGCGCGCCGCGCCGATGTTGGCACTGGCGGCCCGCAGCTCGAGCTCTGCCTGCCGGATGTCGGGGCGGCGCAGCAGCACGTCGGAGGGCAGGCCCGCCGGCAGCGGCCCCAGGCCGCTGGCTTCCGGCACGAAGGCCTCGGGCAGCGAGGCCGGGTCGAGCTCGCCGCCCACCAGCAGGGCCAGCGCGTTGACGTCCTGCGCGGACTGGCCGGCGAAACGCGCGGCTTCGGCCCGCGCGAATTCGACCGCTGTGCTCGCCTGGTTCACGTCCAGCGCCGACACGGCGCCGAACCTGTGCCGCTGCTCGGTGAGCCGGAACGAGGCCTCGTGGCTCTCGAGGGTTGCGACTGCTATGCGTTCGGACTCGCGGTCGGCGGCCAGCGTGAGCCAGGCGGTGGCCACTTCCGCGACCAGCGCGAGCTGAGCGCTGCGCCGGGCTTCCTCGGTGGCGAGATAGCGCTGCAGTGCCGCTTCGCTGAGGTTGCGCACCCGCCCGAACAGGTCCAGCTCGAAGCCCACGACGCCGAGGTCGGCGGTGTACAGGTCGGTCACCGGCGCGTCGCCGCCGCTGCGCGTGAGCGCGCCCGTCGCGGCCACCGAGGGCACGCGCTCCGCGCGCTGGATCCGGTACTGCGCGCGTACGCGCTCGACGTTGAGCACGGCCACGCGCAGGTCGCGGTTGTTCTCGAGCGCACGGCCGATCAGGTCCGCAAGCCGCGCGTCGACGAAGAAATCGCGCCAGCCGATGTCGGCGGTGACGCCATCGGTCCCGCTGGCCGCCGTGGTCGCTGGAATCGGCCACGCGGCGGGAATCCCGGCGCTCGGGGCCGGAGTCGCCGGTTCCAGCATGGCGCAGCCGGTGACGAGCGTCAGCAGCACCGCAGCAGACACGGATCGCACCGCTGCGAGCTTATTCATGGGGAGCCTCCGCGGCGGCGGGCGCTCGCTTCCAGCCGCGCGCGATGAGCCGGCGCACCGAGACGAAGAACAGCGGGATGAAGAACAGCCCCAGGAAGGTGCCGAAGATCATGCCGCCGATGACGCCCGTGCCGATCGCGCGCTGCGCGCCCGAGCCCGCGCCCGTGGCGAGCGCCAGCGGCAGCACGCCGAAGCCGAAGGCGATCGACGTCATGAGGATCGGCCGCAGGCGGTCGCCGATCGCGGCCAGCGTGCCCTCGACGAGGCCCATGCCGTGCTCGACGTTGCTCTTCGCGAACTCGATGATCAGCACCGCGTTCTTGCTCGACAGGCCGACCGTCGTGAGCATCGCGACCTGGAAGTAGACGTCGCGTTCCAGCCCGCGCAGCCACGTGAACAGCACGGTACCCAGGATGCCGAGCGGCACGACCATGAGCACCGAGGCCGGGATCGACCAGCTCTCGTAGAGCGCGGCCAGGCACAGGAACACGATCAGCAGCGACAGTGCGTACAGCAGCGTCGTCTGCGCGCTCGCCGTGCGCTCCTGGTACGACGCGCCGCTCCATTCCAGGCTGTACCCAGGCGGCAACTGGGTGGCGATGCGTTCCATCTCCGCCATCGCCGTGCCGGAGCTGATGCCCGGCGCGGGTCCGCCGGTGATGTTCACCGCCGGCACGCCGTTGAAGCGCTCGAGCCGCGGCGATCCGTAGGTCCAGCGCGACCTGGAGAAGGCCGAGAACGGCACCATCCCGCCCGATGCATTGCGGACGTACCAGCGGCCGAAGTCCTCCGGGACCATGCGGTACGGCGCGTCCGACTGCACGATCACGCGCTTGACGCGGCTGCGGTCGACGAAGTCGTCGACGTACTGGCCGCCCCAGGCCACGGTCAGTGCGCTGTTGATCGCCGCATTCGAGATTCCCAGCGCGCTGGCCTTGTCGGTGTCGATGTCGAGCCGCAGCTGCGGGGTGTCTTCCTGGCCGTTCGGGCGCACGCCCAGCAGCAGCTTGCTCTGCGCGGCCATGCCCAGCAGCTGGTTGCGCGCCGCGAGCAGCGCGTCGTGGCCCTGGCCGCTGTTGTCCTTGAGGTAGAGGTCGAAGCCACCCGTGCGGCCGAGCTCCGGCATGGCGGGGGGCGACAGCGGGAACACCATCGCGCCCTTGATCTGGCTCAGCGCGCCGTAGGCGCGGCCCAGGATGGCGCCGACGCTCGACGCCTTGTCCTTGCGCTCGTCCCAGGGCTTTAGCTTGACGAAGGTCATGCCGTTGTTCTGGCCGCCGCCGACGAAGCTGAAGCCCTGCACCGTGAATACGGCCTCGATGTGGTCGCTCTCGTGTTCCTTGAAGTAGCGCGCGACTTCCTGCAGTACCTTCTCCGTGTTCTGCTGCGTGGTCCCGGCCGGGGCCTGCACGATGGCGAACAGGATTCCCTGGTCCTCGTCCGGCAGGAATGAGGACGGCACGCGCAGGTACAGCACGCCCATGACCAGGGCCAGCGCCGCGTAGATCAGAATGAAGCGCCCGCTGCGGGCCAGCATGCTGCCCACCGCGCCCTTGTAGCGGTCCCGGCCCAGGTCGAACTTGCGGTTGAACCAGCCGAAGAAGCCGGTCTCGGAGAAGTGCTCGCCCTTCTTGAGCGGCTTGAGCATGGTGGCGCACAGCGCCGGCGTCAGCACGATCGCGACCAGCACCGACAACGCCATCGCCGAGACGATGGTGGCGGTGAACTGCCGGTAGATAGCGCCGGTCGATCCCTCCAGGAAGGCCATGGGAACGAACACCGCCGCGAGCACCAGCGCGATGCCGATCAGCGCGCCCGTGATCTGGTCCATGGACTTGCGCGTCGCTTCCAGCGGCGAGAGCCCTTCCTCGCTCATGAGGCGCTCGACGTTCTCGACCACCACGATCGCGTCGTCGACCAGCAGTCCGATCGCCAGCACCATGGCGAACATGGTCAGCATGTTGATCGAGAAGCCCAGCGCCAGCAGCACGGCCATCGTGCCGGTGAGCACCACGGGCACGGCGATGGTCGGGATCAGCGTGGCGCGCAGGTTCTGCAGGAACAGGTAAATGACCAGGAACACCAGCACGACCGCCTCGACCAGCGTCTTGATGACCTCCTGGATCGAGACGCGCACGAACGGCGTGCTGTCGAACGGCATCTGATACGTGAGCCCGGCCGGGAAGGTCGGCTTCATGCGCGTGAGCAGCTCCGCCACGCCCCGCGACGCATCCAGCGCATTGGCATTGACGGCCAGGTTCAGCGCCACGCCGACCGCGGGCTTGCCGTTGTAGCGGCTGACGACTGAATAGCTGTCCGAGCCCATCTCGACGCGCGCGACGTCGCGCAGGCGCAGCACTGATCCGTCGCCGTTGCTGCGCAGCACCACGTTGGCGAACTGCTCGGGCGTCTGCAGTCGGTCGCGCGCGGTGATGCTGGCGTTGATCTGCTGGCCTGCGACGGAGGGCGTGGCGCCCAGTTGGCCCGCCGCGACCTGCGCGTTCTGCGCGCGGATGGCGTCGACCACGTCGGAAGGCACGAGCTTGTAGCCTGCCAGCTTGCCGGGGTCGAGCCAGATGCGCATCGCGTTGCGGCCGCCGAACACCTCGACCGAGCCGATGCCGGGGACGCGACTCAGCGGATCGACGAGGTTGGTGCCGATGTAGTCGGCGACTTCCTCGGTCGTCAGGTCGGGGTTGTCTGAAATGAACGCGATGACCTGCAGGAAGCCCGGGCTGGACTTGGTCACGCGCACGCCCTGCTGCTGCACGATCTGCGGCAGCAGCGCGTTGGCGACCTGCAGCTTGTTCTGCACCTGCACCTGGGCGATGTCAGGGTCGGTGCCGGTCTTGAAGGTCACCGTTACCCCGACTCCGCCGTTGGCATCGCTCGTGGAGCTGATGTAGTCCATGCCGTCGAGCCCGGTCATCGCCTGCTCGATGATCTGGGTCACCGAGTTCTCGACGGCCTGGGCGGAGGCGCCCGGATAGCTGGCGCCGATCGTGACCGTCGGCGGCGCGACGGTCGGGTAGCGCGAGATAGGCAGCTTGCCGATCGACAGTCCGCCGGCCAGCAGGATGATGATCGCGATGACCCACGCGAAGATGGGCCGGTCGATGAAGAAACGTGCCATGGTCGCCTCGGCTCAGCGCGGCGCGACGGGTGCCGCGGCGGGAGTCGCGGGCGCGGCGCCGGCCTCGGTGGCCTGCACCGGCATGCCGGGCCTGATCTTCTGCAGGCCCTCGACGATCACCCGGTCGCCTGCGGCGAGGCCTTCGTCCACCAGCCACTGGCCGTCGACCGCGCGGCTGACCTTGACCGGGCGCGACTCGACCTTGCCGTCCGCGCCGACCACCATCGCGCTCGCGTTGCCCTGCGGATCGCGCGTGATCGCCGGTTGTGGCACCAGCAGCGCATCCGCGCGGATTCCGCCCGGAACGAGCGCCCGCACGAAAATGCCGGGCAGCAGCAGGCCGTCGGGGTTGGGGACGACGACGCGCAGCAGGTAGCTGCCCGTGGTGGGATCCACGCTGACCTCCGAGAAGGCGAGCTTGCCGTCGTGTTCGTAGCGCGAGCCGTCCTCGAGCAGGATGGCCACCGGCAGCCTGCCGGCGCCCGCGAGCTTGCCGCTCGCGAGGCTGCGCCGCAGCGCCAGCAGCTCGGTGCTCGACTGGGCCACGTCGACATAGATCGGGTCGAGGCGCTGCACGGTGGCGAGCGCTGCATCCTGGTTGGCGGTGACGAGCGCGCCGGCCGTGACGGAGGACTTGCCGATGCGACCGCCGATGGGTGAAGTGATGCGCGCGCGCTCGAGCACGACCGTGGCGGAGTCCAGGGCTGCGCGGGCCACGCCGACGTCGGCTTCGGCCTGGCGCAGCGCGGCGATGGCGTCCTCGTTCTCCTGGGCGCTCACGGCATCGATGCGCGCCAGTTCCCCCGTGCGCGCCGCCTTGAGCCTGGCCGATTCCACCAGCGCCTCGGCGCGCGCGAGCGCCGCCTTCGCGCCCGCTGCGCTGGCACGATAGGCGGCGTCGTCCAGCTGGTACAGCGGTTCTCCCGCCTTGACCAGCGCGCCTTCCGTGAACAGCCGCTCCTTGACCACGCCGGAGACCTGCGGGCGGACCTCGGCGACGGCATAGGCGTTCGTGCGGCCCGGTAGCTCGCGGGTCAGCGTGAAGGGGCTGGCCTTCAGCGTCACGACCGTGACGGAACCCGCCATCGGCGCCTGTTGCGGAGCCTCGCCACTGCAGGCGGCGAGGACGGTCGAGAGAGCCGCGACCAGCGCGAGGTGGCGGCGAGCGTGATTGGGCATGGGGCTACGACGGGAAAGGGGCCTTGTGGCCCAGTGCTGAGAGAATGAACGATCATTCTCTCGGCGTCAAGTCATTGATAGGCGAGATTCAGGGTAATGCCTACCGGGCAGTGATCGGGCCAGCGTTCCTGCGCGGTACCCGGGTACTGTTCGTGCCGGAATGAGCCCGGCACGTAGGCGTCGGCGAGCGACTTGCCCAGCACGATGTGGTCGATGCGCGAGCGCGTGCGCTCGCCGGGCCGGCAGGCGGTGGGACCCACGTCCGCACCGGGTTCGCTGAGGTCCGCGCCCGGCGGATCGGCATCGTCGATCTCCGGCCACAGGGCGACGATACGGCCCGCTTCGTCGCGGGCGGGCGCAGTCTCGCGGTCGAAGCGCCGGTTGAAGTCGCCCAGCACGGCGAAACGCGCGCCTTCGCGCGCGCGCGCGTCGATCCACTGCTCCAGCACGGGCACCTGCTTCGACAGGGTCCTGCAGGCGTCGCTGTCGGTGGTCAGCGGATCTCGGTTGCAGCTCGACTTGAGGTGCACGGCGAGCAGGCGGATGGCCTGCGGCGTGCCCGGATAGAGCGTCACATCCGCGCCCCAGCGAACGGTGTCTTTCTTGAGGCCCAGCGCGCGGTAGTCGGCGTTGCAGCGGAACGGAATGCCCTGCCTGATCGCGAAGCCGACGTTCTGGACGTTGCGGCGGCGCGTGAAGCACAGGTTGTGGGTGGGGAACACGCGCTTTGCCGCCTCGGGGCCGTCGGTCTCCTGCAGGGCCACGACGTCGTAGTCGATCGAGCGCGCGTACTCCGCGAGGCGCGCCAGGCTCGCGTCGTCCCAGCGCCTCGACGGGATGAGGTCGCAGGGAATGCTGCGGTCCGAGCCCCTGGCCTTCTTCGCGCCTTGTTCGGTGCAGCTGCCGGCGAGCTGGTCGAAGGTCCCCGGCAGCATCAGCCACTCGAGGTTCCAGGTCGCGAGGCGCAGCGTGTCGGCGTGCGCGGCTGGCGACGAGGCCAGGCAGGCAGCAGTCAGGAGCAGGGCCGTCAGGCGGGCTTTCATCGAGGCGTATCCCGGAGCGGGGCAGGGCGGCAAGGCTAGCCGATCGCAGCCCTCGCGGGCAGCCCGTTGATGCGTACACGCCGCTGGGATCCGCCGCTCCCAGGCGTCTGCCCGCAGGTCACGGTGAAGTCAAAACGGCAAATTCGATAACCAGAAGTGATAAATCAATTCGTAAGTCATTGATTATTTTGTTGCGTTTAACGGTTGCGATCCATCCCGATGTAACGGATAGCGTGTTACCGTCAGGCCATTGCAGTCACTCCGGGGAAGGGAGTGACCGTTGACGAATAACGAATAGACAGGAAGTCACCAATATGTCCGCCAAGAACGGCCGTCGTATGCCCGGTTCACGTCCCCGCGCGCTGAATCTCAGGCCGCTTGCCAAGGCAGTGCGCGGCGCCCTGTCGGTGTCCGCCTCAGCGCTGGCCATCTCGCTCGTCGCGTCGCCGGCCGCCGAGGCCAGCTATCCGGCGTTCTGCGGCTATGACGCGCCGACCAACACGGCGTACTGCAACGGCTACTCGTACTGGGACGGGTCCCAGTGGGTCGTCGTCGACACGACGTACGACACGCTGACGGGCACCGAACTGGGCGTCGAGGACCTGACCCTCGTCGTCGGCAACTCGAACTGGACCTACCTGCGCCCGGACTACTACGAGGAAGACGGGATCCTCGCCAACTGGGGCGGTGACATCACCGTCAACGTCGGCAACTACGGCGTCATCGACACCTACCAGGGCAACGGCATCGTCGCCACCACCGGCTACGGCGGCCTGGACGACGCGACGGTCGTCAACGACGGCTTCATCCGTGCGGACCAGGATTACTCCAACCCGGTCGCGGGCATCAGCGTCTACGCGGCCGACGACGCGACGGTCGTCAACAACGACGGCATCGACGTCAACGGCGTCAACTACAGCACTGGCGTCGCCGCGTATGCCCTGAACGGCGACGTAGTCGTCGACAACAATGGCTGGATCGACGTCGTGTCGACCAGCTCGACGGCGGTCGGCATCCAGGCCGACGGCGTGTACGCCCACGTCAGCAACGACGGCAGCCTCCAGGTTGACAGCTTCAACGGTCTTGCACTGGGCATCGACGTCGACGGCGAGTCCTTCGACGTCCTGAACACCGGCAGCATCGGCGTGTCCGGCGGCCAGTACGCCTTCGGCATCGACGCACACGGCGGCGACGGCGACAGCTCGGTCACCAACTTCGGCTCCATCAGCGTCGATGGCGCGAACGATACCTACGGCATCCGCGCCTACGTCGACGACGGCGACCTGGTCATCAACAACCGCGGCGGCATCGACGCCTATTCGAAGTATGACGATGCCTACGGCATCTATGTCGTCGGCAGCGGCGGCATCGTGTCCGTGGCCAATCGCGGCGACATCACCGTGGACGGCCAGGACAATGCCACCGGCATCGAGGTGGGCGCCTACTACGGCACGCGCGCGACTATCGTGAACTCCGGCACCATCGACGCCCGCGCCGAGCGCGGCGACGCCTATGGCATGGACATCGACGCAGACCAGGGCGGCAACATCGTCGTCACCAACGCCGGCAGCGGCGCGATCGACGCCGTCAGCGACCAGGGCCAGGCCTTCGGCGTGTACGTCGACCACGACGGCTCGGGCGACGTCACGGTCCGCAACGACGGCCGCATCAGCGCCACCACCTATTCCAACGGCTCGTACGGCGGCGAAGACGCCTTCGGCATCTATGTAGAGGCCTCCGGCGGCTCCATCAGCATCACCAACTTCGGCGAGGTCAGGGCCACGGCCGTCGACGGCGCCGAGGGCTTCTATGCCGCGTCCGGCGACGCCATCGGCATCGCCGTCAACAGCTACGACGGCAGCGACGTCTCGGTCCGCAACGCCGGCGACGTGGTCGCCGATTCCTGGTACTCCGATGCCGCCGGCATCGACATCTACGTTGACGAGGGCGGCGGCAGCGTCCTGGTCCGCAACGACCGCCTGGTGTCGGCGCACTCCGACACCGCGAACGCCTACGGCGTCCGCGTCGGGCAGTACGACGGCGGCGAGGCCGCCTCACCGTCGGACGTCACCCTGATCAACGCCGGCGTCATCTACGCCGACAGCGTTTTCGGCAATGCCTATGGCGTGTCGATCGACGCTGGCACCGTCGACGTCAGCAACGCGGGCGTCATCGCAGCGTTCGCGACCATCGACGAGGGACGCGCAGCGGGCGTGTCCGCCATCGGCAAGTACGGCGTCGAGTTCGACAACTCCGGCCGCATCGACGTGCAGGCCGACGGCGCCGCGGGCACCAGCTTCTTCGACGCCAGTGCCGCGGGCGCGTTCCTGCTGTCCGTCGGCGGCGACGTCGACGCGACCAACTCCGGCTCGATCTACTCCTATTCGCACCAGGGCGACGCGGTCGGCATCGGCGGCGTGTCGTACCTCGGCGGCGTGTCCATCACCACCGAGGCTGGCAGCCTGGTCGACGTCGACGCCGGCTGGTTCGCCTACGGCAACGCGATAGGCATCGGTGCCTACACCTTCGTCGACGGCGGCATCACGATCGACAGCGCGGGCGACGTGATGGTCCGGGCGGACGACTCCGCGACCGGCATCGGGGCCGGCAACCTCAAGTACGGCGACATCGAGATCACCAACAGCGGTCTCGTCGATGTCCTCGCCCGCGGCGAAGCCGTCGGCATCGACGTCGAGGGCAGCGACGGCACGATCACGGTCGTCAACGCGGCCGGCGGCGTCATCGACGTCGAATCCCGCGAGGCGGATGCGTTCGGCATCCGGGCCAGCAGCGACGGCGGCGGCATCGAGGTCGCCAACTACGGCAGCATCACGGTCGACGCCAACTACGACGCCACCGGCATCAGCGCCAGTTCCTACTCCGGCAACGTGCTCGTGGTCAACGGCGGCAGCATCGACGCCGCGACCGCGTACGGCGACGACGCCATCGGCATCGAGGCCTCCTCGGTGTATGGCGACGTCAGCGTACGGACCCAGGCGGGCAGCAGCATCGCCGCCACCAACGCCACCGGCGACGCGACGGGCATCGACGCGAGCGCCGATGCCGGCGGCCAGGTCTACGTCCGCAACGACGGCTCGATCACGGTCGAGGGTTCGCCGTACTACAACGACGAAGTTTACGTGACCGGCATCCGCGCCGAGGCCGGCGACTACTTCGACGGTGGTGAAACCGGTGGCTGGACCCTCGGCTCGGTGACGGTCCGCAACTACGGTACCATCGACGTGTCCGGCGGCTACGACGTCTGGGGCATCGATGCCTCCACCGACCAGGGCGACATCCTGGTCGTCAACGCCGCGTCCGGCAGCATCACGCTGAACTCGGGCGACGACAGCTACGGCGGCATCGTCGCGCACTCGAACGGCGGCGACATTACGGCCGCCAACCTGGGCGACATCACTGTGGACAGCGCCGAGGACGCCTACGGCATCGCCGTGAACGCGGGCCAGGACGGCAACGTCTACGTCTTCAACTCGGGCGCCATCGACGTGGCGGCCAATTCGACCTACTCCTACTACTACTACGGTGGCGACGAGGCCATCGGTATCGAGGCACGCGTCGGCTCCGGCGACCTGGACGTCGTGACCACCGGCACGATCACCGTCGCTTCGGCGTCCGGTGAGGCCTACGGCGTGTACGTCGACGCGAATCACGGCGACGTGACCGTCGTCA
>JADZCS010000272.1 GCA_020851435.1 Gammaproteobacteria bacterium
AGCCGCGCGGCAAGGTGGTGCTGGACACCTGCGGCGGGCTGGGCTACTTCGCGGCCTGGTGCCTGGCGTCGCAGGCGGCGCGCATCCTGTCCTGCGAGAAGAACCCGGACGTGGTCTGGCTGCGCAGCCTCAACCCCTGGTCGCCTGTCGAGGGCGGGCCGCTGTCGCTGTGGCAGGGCGACGTGGTGGAGTACGTCGCGACACTGGCCGATGCAAGTGTCGAGGCGATCCTGCACGACCCGCCGCGCTTCGGCATCGCGGGCGAGCTCTACTCGCAGGCTTTCTACGACCAGCTCGCGCGCGTGCTGCGCCGGCGCGGGCGGCTGTTCCACTACACGGGCGCGCCCAACGCGCTGAGCAGCGGCCGCGACCTTCCGCGCGAGGTCGCGAGGCGCCTGGGCAAGGCTGGCTTCGCCACCGAGATGAGCGGCGATGGCGTGCTCGCCGTGCGGCGGCAATAACAAAATCCAGCATCGCTGGCCAGTCCCCTGTTTGCGGGGTGGCTCATTCCATGAGCCTGTCAACCCGGTAATCTTGTACCACTGGCTGCGTGGTGGAATGTTGCCGGTTGCTGTAAAATGCCGAAAAGATCGGACGGAAATCTTGCCAACGAGAACGAGCGTTACCGACCCCCTTCAGATCGCCACATTGCCCGCCGGACGCGGTTTCCTGGGCATCACGCTGTGTCCCGGCAAGCGCGCGGACAGCCTGGCCGGCGCGCGCTGGGAGCGCGGCCTGGCGGCCGACATGCAGGTGATCCGCGAGTGGGGCGCCTCGGCGGTGGTCACCCTGATCGAGCCCCAGGAGTTCAGGGAACTGCACGTCGCCGACCTGCCGGCCGCGGTCGCCGCCCTGCAGATGGAATGGCACCACCTGCCGATCCGCGACGTCGACGTGCCCGACCAGCGCTTCGAGACGCGCTGGGTCTATGCGGGCCAGCGCCTGCGCGAGCGGTTGCTGGCGGGCGATCGCGTGCTGGTGCACTGCCGTGGCGGCCTGGGTCGCGCGGGCATGGTGGCCGCGCGCCTGCTCGTCGAGCTGGGCATGTCGCCCATTGCCGCGCTCGCGGCCGTGCGCTCCGTGCGGCCCGGCGCGGTCGAGACGCGCGCGCAGGAACAATGGGTGATGCACGCCAGGCCCGTCGACGCTGCCACTGCCGGGCTGGCCAGTCGCGAACTCGCCTGCCTGCTGGGCGGCGCGATCGGCGACGCACTGGGCTATCGCGTCGAGTTCGATTCGAAGCTCAGCATGCAGGCCAAGTACGGGCGGACCGGGCTGCACCTGTCCGAGGCCAGGGGTCCGCTCGAGGTGTCCGACGACACGCAGATGACGCTGTTCACGCTGGAAGGCCAGCGGCGCGCGCTCGAGAGCGGCAAGCCGCTGCTCGACTGCCTGCGCAAGTCCTACCTGGACTGGTTCGACACGCAGATTCCCGGGTTCGATGCGACGGGCCGCCAGGGCCTGGTGCTGCATCGCTCGCTGCACCGTGCCCAGGCGCCGGGCAACACCTGCCTCAGTGCACTGGCGGCCGGCGGCCGCGGCACGCCCGACGATCCGGCCAATTCCAGCAAGGGCTGCGGCGGCGTCATGCGCGTCGCGCCGCTGGGGTTTCTCGGCGAGGGCCACGACGACGCGGCGGTCTACGACATCGGCGTTGCGGCTGCCGCGCTCACGCACGGCCACCCGGACGGCTATGCGCCTGCGGGCGCGATGGCGCTGGCGGTGCGTCGGCTGCTGCGCGACGCGGACTGGCCCGAGGTGATCGAGGCGGGGCTGGAGGCCGTGGGCGTGCACCCGACCGCGCGCGGCACGACGGCGCTGTTGCGCAGCGTTCGCGATGCACTGGCCGGGGACGTCACGCCGCGTGACCCGGCGAGCTTCGGCCCGGGCTGGGTGGGCGACGAGGCGCTGGCGGTCGGCCTGCACGCGGCGGCAACGCGTACGAGCTTCGAGTCGGCGATCGAGGCTGCCGCCTTCCACGACGGCGATTCGGACTCGACGGCCGCGATCGCGGGCCAGCTTTATGGTGCGCGCCACGGCCTGGCGGCGCTGCCGGCCTCGGCGGTCTACCGCCTCGACGTGCTCGAGCCGCTGCTGGAACTGGCGGGTCGCTGGCGCAGGCTCTGTTCGCCACCGGCCTAGCTGCTAACATCGGCGGATGCTGCACAAAACATGGATCATCGGCGCGGCCTGCCTGCTGCTCGCGCCAGCCGCGCTCGCCCAGGGCCAGGATTCCACGCCTGCCGAGCGCAACCTGCGCGTGATGGCCGAGCTGCTGCCCGGCCACTACGACAACATCAACCAGAACTACTTCGACCAGCGGCGCAAGCTGCCCGATGCCGACCGGCATGTGCGCATGAGCACGACGATCACGCGCGTCGAGGCGCCGGCCTTCGGGCCGTACGCCTTCCTGTGGGTCAACCGGACCACGGGCGCCGACGGCGAGCGCGCGTCCTGGCGCCTGGCGACGCTCTCGGCCGACGCCAGCGCGGAGGACGTGGTGATGCGCCACTACCTGCGCATGGAGGGCGAGATCACGGCCGCCGAGCTCGCGACGCTGAAGCCCGCCGACCTGCGCCGCACCGAGGGCTGTGACTATTTCTTCCGGCGCCGCGCCGACCAGTTCCGCGGCGCGCAGGCCGACAAGGCCTGCCGCTTCAAGTGGGAGGGCAAGGACGTCTACACGGCGAACACCATCGAGCTCGCGGCCTCGAGCCTGTGGTTTGTCGATCACAAGTTCGTGGCGAAGACGGGTGAGCGCATCACGGGCGTGGCCTCGGGCGAGCCGTTCTGGCTGGAGCGTTCGCGGCTGTTCCACTGCTACGTCGACATCCCCGGCGTCGGCGGCGGCCGCGACATTCCGTTCAAGCGCTGGGACAACATCACGCTGGACGACAAGGGCGGCAGCTACTGGTTCACGAGCAACGAGACGCCGCCGCGGGAGCTGGGCATCCGGCTGCAGAACGTGACCTGGCACGTGCTCAACGAGAAGAACGGCTACTTCAACCGCAACTCGCTGGTGCTCTACGCGATGGAGAAGCTGCCCGACGGCAGCATCAAGGAGCACGGCTACTCGTTCACCGATCCCACCGCGACGCGCGCCGGCATGAACCTCAAGTGGATGCTCATCAACTGCGCGATGACGCCCAGGGACCTGGCGCGGCCCGAGATGTGACTGGTAACAATCGTGCCAGGCACGATTGTTACCACGGCCTAGTCCTTAATGTAGGTGCCGACGAGTTCGGCCTTCGCGAGCACGTGGCCCTGCATCGCGACTTCCAGCTTGGCCTTGGTGGGGTTTTTCAGGTCCGGCAGCAGCGTGTCGAGCGCGTAGAGCTTGAAGAAATAGCGGTGCCGTCCGATGGGCGGGCAGGGGCCGCCATAATCGCCGCGTCCCCAGTCGTTGCGACCGTGACGAGCGCCGGCGGGCAGTTCGCCCGCGCCCTGCGCGAAACCGCCAGCGACGGGCGGCAGGTTGTAGACCACCCAGTGCACCCAGGTGAGCTTGGGCGCCGCCGGATCGGGCGCGTCGGGATCGTCCACGATCAGGGCGAGGCTCTTCGTGCCCGCGGGTACGCCGCTCCATTCCAGCGGCGGCGAAACATCCTGGCCCTGGCAGGTGTACACGCTGGGAATCGACGCGTGGTCGGCGAAGGCGGGCGAGCTCAGCACGAGGGCCATGGCAATCTCCAGCATGAGGATCCCCGCGGACTAGTTGAGCGAGCGCGGGTCGTTCTTCATCCAGTGGCGGTTGATGACCTGGCGGACGTGCTCCATGGTCATGCGCCAGTAGTCGAACATGCGCGCGACGTGGGCCTCGCTGACGCCGCCGCCGACATAGACGGGCACCAGCACCGCGAGATCGCCGTCGTCGTCGATCTGGGCGTGCACGAACTGCAGCGACTGCTGCAGTTCCAGGTAGACCGGCGCGAGCACCGTCGGCGGCAGCGGCATGTAGAGATTCAGGGTGACGAGTTCGTACTCGCCCGGGCGGGCGGGCGACTCCGCGCGCAGCGCGGCGATGAACACGGCTTTGCCTTCGCAACGGTAGGCCGTGCGGTCGTCGGGGGTGATCGGGCGCGCCTCGAACCCGTGGGCGCGCAGCAACTCGCCCAGGCCTTCGAAGCTCAGCGACTCGATGAGCCGGGCCTCGCCCGGGGCTTTCGCCGGGTGGGCGGGAAGTTCGGGCGCCGACGGGGCCTGCACCGCGCCGGCGTCGCCTTGGATCAGCTCAGGGGTGTCGGTGGCCATTTCGCTCTCCTTGCCTACACCGCTGATATGGGGACGCCTTCGGGAATTAACATACCCCTTCCAGGCAGGTTTCGAATCAGCACTATCTGGCGCGTACCGGTACAATTGCGTCATTACATGACCGCCCTCGTCGCACCACTCTTTGCCGGCCCGATCGACGTGGTGGGCGACGTTCACGGCGAAAAACACGCGCTCGAATCGCTGATGGCGCGCCTGGGCTACAGCCACCATGGCGAGCACCGCCAGGGTCGCCGCCTGGTGTTCGTGGGCGACCTCGTCGACCGCGGGCCGGACAGCCCTGCGGTGCTGCGCTTCGTCAAGAAACTCGTCGAGCGCGACCTTGCGCAGTGCGTGGCCGGCAACCACGAACTCAACCTGCTGCGCCGGCAGAACAAGCACGGCAACCACTGGTTCTACGGCGAGCCCACGGCCCAGCACCGCGCGGAATTCGGCGACTGCGCCTGGCTCGCGCCGTCTGAACAGGCGCCGGTCCTCGAGTTCCTGGACTCCCTGCCGCTCGCGCTGGAGCGCCAGGACCTGCGCGTCGTGCATGCGGCCTGGCACGAGGATTCGGTTGCCGCCTGTCGTGGCGTCGTCGGCTCCACGCTCGACGTCTATCTCAAGCACGACCGGCGCGTGGAGGCCGAGCTCATCGAGTCGGGCATCAAGCAGGCCGCGATGGACCAGCAGGCCGCCATCGCCGATGCGCTCAAGGATCCCTCGCGCCAGGTGCCGTTCCTGGAGCACCTCGCTCTGTACGATGCCCAGTACCAGCTGCGCAACCCGGTGCGCGTCATTTCATCGGGTGTCGAGCGTCCCGCGACCGAGCCGTTCTACGCCAGCGGCAAGTGGCGCATGGTCGAGCGCGTGCCCTGGTGGCGCGACTATGCGCACGCCGTGCCGGTCGTCTTCGGTCACTACTGGCGCTGGTGGACGCCCGACGCGCACGGGCGCTACAGCAAGGGCGAGGCCAATCTGTTCGCGGACGTCGAGCCCGGCGGCTGGCTGCCGACCGCCGGCCGCGAAGGCGCGTTCTGCCTGGACTACAGCGTGGGCGCGCGTTTCAAGGAACGCCTCGAAGGCCGCCGCGAGCCCTTCCACGGCCGGCTCGCCGCCATGCGCTGGCCCGAACGCGAACTGGTGTTCGACAGCTGGTAACAATCGTGCCTGGCACGATTGTTACCACTCAGGCCAGGAAGCCCAGGTCGCGTACGGCGAAGTTGTTGATGCTGGGCGCGACGGTGGGCAGCTGCGCGTCGGATACGCCGAACCAGCGCGCGAGCGTGGCGGCGTACTGGTCGGCGGACGTGGTGGGGATGAAGCGGCCGCCGCCGACGTCGAGGTCGTTGCCGATCTCGAGCACGGGATACTGGCCGTAGACGGTCGCGCCGCGCACGGCGCCGCCGACCACCAGCTGCACGCCGCCCCAGGCATGGTCCGCGCCGTCGCCGTTGGAGGTCAGCGTGCGGCCGAAGTCGGAGTGCGTGAACAGCGTGACGCTGTCCTGCATGCCCATCTCGGCCAGTGCGTCGTAGAACAGCTTCATCGAGTTGGCGACGTTGCCGAGCAGCCCGGGCTGGTCGGCGACCTGGTCGTCGTGGGTGTCGAAGCCGCCCGTCGAGACGAAGAACACCTGCCGTGACATCGCGAGCGTACCGCGCGCGGAGATCATCTTGGCGACGGTGCGCAGCTGGGTGGCGAGCGGCGACAGGGTCGTGCCGCTGTCAGGCAGCGCCGTGAACGAGCGCGAACCGGCCAGCGCCGCGTTGACGCGATCGGCGTACTGCACGGCGCGCTGCTGCACGCCGGCGAAGCCGCGCTCGTACACGGTGCCGTAGCTGGCGCCGGCGATAGCCTCGAAGGCCGCGCGACGCTGCGCGCCGAGTGCGTTGGCGGAGAAGGCGCTGAACGCCGCGGCGCCGGTGGCGCCCATGACGTAGGGACGCGCCTGCTCGCCGGCCTGGAAGAACGTCTGCCCCGACAGCGACACATTCAATGACAGCTGCTGGCCCGCGGTCTGCGCCGCGAGCACGTCGGCGACGCGGCCGCCCCAGCCGGACTTCAGGATGGCCTTGCCGCGCAGGCTGTGCCACTGGTCCTGCTGGTCGTTGTGCGAGAACAGCTGCGGCGGCAGCTCGTGGCCGGGCGTCTGGTACTGCAGCTTGGTCGTGGGGCGGATCAGCGGCCCGACGTTGGCGAGCACCGCGGCGTGGCCCTGGTTGAACAGGTCGCGCATGTCACCCATGCTGGGGTGGAAGCCGTAAGTGACGCCGTTCGCAGGCGGCGTCGCCGTGGTCGCCGGCAGCAGCGCGCTGGCGTCGATGGCCAGGCTCGAGCTGGTGCCCGCGCCGCGCGATCGCGCATAGGCGTTGTACTCGGCGGTGCTCGTCGGCACGAACATGTTCCACGAGTCGTTGCCGCCGAACAGGAACAGGCACACGAGCGCCTTGTAGTCGCCGAATCCACCGGTGCCCGCGACCTGCGCCTGCACGGTGCCCGGCGTGCGGCCGAAGGCGTAGGCGAGGCCGCCGGCGGCGGCGTAGCGCAGGAACCTGCGGCGTTGCTTGTCCATTTCTTGTTGCTCCGCTCAGCGCTGCAGCATGTATTCGGGGGAGGTCACGACGAGGTAGATCGCCTCGCCGACGCGCGTCGCCGGCGAAGTGCCGCTGGGCGTGCGATCCACCTGGGCCTTGACCTGCGCCTTGAGCGTGGGCGACATCCGGCTCGCGCCGCCCAGCAGCTTGTCGGCCACCAGGTTGACCAGCGCCTCGCTGTCGCCGGCGACGGCCGTTTCGGCGCGCGTGTCGATGACCATGTCGTCGGCGTTGAGCCCGGTCTGCGCGGTCGTGCGCAGGAACGCCTGCACCGTGAAGAAGTTGGTGACCTGGGTGTTGAGGTACTCGGTCGCCAGCTGCAGTTCGGGCGCGACCAGGCCCTGGTCGGAGATCTCGCCGGGCGGCGCGTAGAACGGGCTGAAGAAGTTGAACACCGACGGCGACTGGCCCGGGCCCTGGCCGAACACGGCCGTGACGCCGCCCGCGAAATTGCGCTGCGCGGCGACGCGGCCACTCGCGGACTTCGCGTCGTAGGCGCGCCAGAACTGCGTGAGGCGCAGCAGCGGTTCCTTGACCTTGCCCGCAGTGGCGGCGGTGGCGCCATTGCGCGCCTCGGGGTCGAGCAGGATCGCGCGCACCACGGCCTCGAGGTTGCCGCGCCTGCCGCTGCCGTCGTTGCTGAACTTCGCGGCGACGCGGCTGACGTAGGCCGGCGAGGGATTGCTGGTCACGAGCTTCTGGATCAGCTGCTTCGAGATGAACGGCGCGACGTTGGGGTGGTTGGTGACGTTGTCGAGCGCGTCGGCGAGGTCCTTCTCGCCCGACTGGCCGGCGGGAATCGTGCCGTTGGCCAGCAGCACGCTGGGGTAGCTCAGGATCTGCTTGGCGCCGGTCTCGTGCTGCTCGGGGTACAGCTGCATCGGCCGGACCTGGTTGTAGCCGGCCACCGGACCGAGCTGCACGCGGGTGTTGGCGAAGGTGCAGTTGGGCGCGGTGCTGGGGCAGGCCCACTTCCAGCCCGTGAACACGCGCGCGAAGCCCTCGATGACGGGCTGCGAATAGGTGGGGATCGGCTGGTTGCTGGCGTCGCGACGGACCGTGCCGTCCTGGTTGAGCTCGACGAGGCCGATCGAGAACAGCTGCATCATCTCGCGCGCGTAGTTCTCGTCGGGACGCAGGTTGGTGCCGGCGACGGCCTTCTGGTTGCCGAGCATGGAGAGGTAGACGCCCATCGCGGGGTGCAGCGTCACTTCCTGCATCAGCGTGCGGTAGTCGCCCAGCGCGTTGCGCACCAGCATGTCGTAGAAGTCGGTGGTCGCGAACGGCGTGTTCTGCAGCGCGCCGACCTGCGAGACCACCATGATCTGCGACAGCGCCCAGGCCACGCGCTGGCGCAGCTGGTCGGGGCCGTGCAGGGCGTTGTCGAACCATTTCTCGACGCGCGGCGCGTTGAGCGAGCCGACGTTGAATCCCGCGGGCACGGGATTGGGGAAGGCGGCCTCGACGGCGGGCAGCTGGCGCGAGGCGGGCTTGGCCAGCTCGGCGTCGATCCAGCGCGCGTAGGCGTTGGTGGAATCGCCCAGGCTGATCAGGCGCGCGGCCTCGGCCTCGGTGGCGCCGAAGCTGGCCTGGTTCAGGAAGTCGTAGGCCTGCGCCTTGGTGAGCGGGGGCGGGGGTGGCGGCGGCGTGGTCCCGCCACTGCTACCCCCACCGCCGCCACAAGCGGCAAGCAGGGCGCAGAGGCTGGCGGTCGCGAGTACGCGGATACGGAATCGGCTGGCGTGCATGGCATTCCCCCTTCAGGGAACGATAACGCAGGACCGCGCCGTTGGTTGAC
>JADZCS010000273.1 GCA_020851435.1 Gammaproteobacteria bacterium
CCTGCGGCATGAACGATCCCGGGCGCGAGAAACCCCAGGGGCTGAAGCGGCTGCTCAACGCCTTCCGCAACACGAAGCTGGGGTTCGAGGGCGCCTGGCGCGAGGAAGCCGCCTTCCGGCAGGAATGCGCGCTGGCGCTGGTGGTGGTGCCGGCCGGGTTCTGGTTCGGTAACACGGGCATCGAACGGGCCCTGCTCGTGGGCCCGATGATCCTCGTGCTGATCATCGAGCTGCTCAACAGCGCCGTCGAGGCCGCCATCGACCGCATCGGCACGGAGCGTCATCCGCTTTCGGGACTTGCCAAGGACCTCGGCTCGGCCGCAGTCTTTGGCGGCTTCGTGCTGCTCGCGCTCAACTGGCTACTGGTGCTGACGGGCTGACGCCCGGCGGCCGCATTCCGAACAAGTCGAGGTCCCGATGGCTGCGCTGATCTGTGGTTCCCTAGCCTACGACACGGTCATGGTCTTCCCGGGCCGGTTCAAGGACCACATCCTGCCGGACAAGATCCACATGCTGAACGTGGCGTTCCTGGCGCCCACGCTGCGGCGTTACTTCGGCGGCTGCGCTGGCAACATCGCCTACAACCTCAAGCTGCTGGACGCCGAGGGCTACGCCTGCGGCGCGGTGGGCCACGACTTCGACCCCTATGCCAAGTGGATGGACGCGACCGGCATGTCCATGCGCCACGTGCGCGTGATCGACGACGAGTACACCGCGCAGGCCTACATCACCACCGACCTCGACGACAACCAGATCACGGCCTTCCACCCGGGCGCGATGAACCACTCGCACTCCGTGGCCGTGCCGGCCGACGGCAGCATCAGCATCGGCATCCTCGCGCCGGACGGCCGTGACGGCATGCTCACGCACGCCGAGCAGTTCGCGCGCGCCGGCATCCCGTTCATCTTCGACCCCGGCCAGGCCATGCCGCTGTTCGGCCCGCAGGACTTCGAGAACTTCATCGACCTCGCGAGCTGGGTGACGGTCAACGACTACGAGGGCCAGCTGCTGCAGGAACGCGTTGGGCTCAGCGCCGAACGCATCGCCGAGCGCGTCAAGGCCTACATCGTCACGCGCGGCGCCGAGGGCTCGCTGGTCTACTGCGACGGGCGCATGATCGAGATCCCGGCGGTCCGTCCCGACAGCGTGCAGGACCCGACCGGCTGCGGCGACGCCTACCGCGCCGGACTGCTGCTGGGCCTCATGCGCGGCATGGACTGGGAGACTACCGGGCGCATCGCCTCGCTGATGGGCGCGATCAAGATCGCGCACGTCGGCACGCAGCACCACAGCTACTCCTTGCAGGAATTCGGCGACCGCTTTCATGCGGCTTTCGGCTACCGGTTCGACTGAGTAAGGACTTTATGACCCGCATCCAGGGATGGCCGCGCGCGCTGGTCGCGACCGGCATGCTTGCTCTCGCCCTCGCCAATCCGGCGCCGGCGCGCAGCGAGGAGGCCAACGGCTGGGCCGCGACCATCGACCGCATCGCGTCGGGCGTGGTCACCATCCAGATCGACGGCACGCGCGCCTTCGACACCGAGTGGAACACCTCGTCGCAGGCGACCGGCTTCGTGATCGACGCGAAGCGCGGGCTGATCCTGACCAACCGCCACGTCGTGATGCCCGGCCCGGTCACCGCCCAGGCCGTGTTCCAGAACCGTGAGGAGGTGGAGCTCAAGCCCATCTACCGCGACCCGGTGCACGATTTCGGCCTCTATCGCTACGATCCCGCCAAGCTGCGCTTCATCAAGCCCGCCGAGCTGCCGCTGTACCCGCAGGGCGCCCAGATCGGCGTGGACATCCGCGTCGTGGGCAACGATGCGGGCGAGCAGCTGTCGATCCTGGCCGGCACCCTCGCGAGGCTCGATCGCGAGGCGCCGGAGTACGGCTCCGGCAAGTACAATGACTTCAACACTTTCTACTACCAGGCGGCCTCCAGCACCTCGGGCGGCTCGTCGGGCTCGCCGGTCATCGACGTGCAGGGCCGCGTGGTGGCGCTCAACGCGGGTGGTTCGAGCGGCGCGGCGTCGAGCTTCTACCTGCCGCTCGATCGCGTGGTCCGAGCGGTGGAACTGATCAAGGCCGGCAAGCCCGTGTCCCGCGGCACGCTGCAGACCGTGTTCAGCTACACGCCCTACGACCAGTTGCGGCGCCTGGGCCTGACGCCCGAGGCCGAAGCGACGGCACGCAAGGCGATGCCGCGCCTCACCGGCATGCTCGTGGTCAGCGAAGTGCAGCCCGGCTCCGCCGCCCAGGACGACCTGGAGGTCGGCGACATACTGCTAGCGATCGACGGCCGGCGCGTCGCCGAGTTCGGCACGCTCAACGCGACGCTCGACGATTCGGTCGGCCGCGAGGTCGAGCTGCAGCTGCAGCGCGGCGGGCAGCTCAAGAGCGTGCGGCTGCCGGTCGAGGACCTGCACTCGATCACGCCCGCGGAATTCCTGGAGATGGGCGAGGCGGTGGTCCATACGCTGTCCTGGCAGATGGCCCGGCACATGAACGTGCCCGTGAGTGGCCTGTTCATCGCCAACCCCGGATACATGTTCGGGCCCGCGGGCGTGCCGCGCGGCGCGGTCGTCGTCGAGCTGGCCGGCGAGCCGGTCACGGGCCTCGCCGATGCCGAGCGCATCCTGCTCAGGCTCGCCGACGGCGAGCGCACGACGCTGCGTTTCCTGACGCTCGAGGATCCTCGCTCGCCGCAGCTGCGCTCGGTGCGCATCGACCGGCGCTGGTTCCCGGCGCAGCACTGCACGCGCGACGACGCGCTGGGTTACTGGCCGTGCCGGACGCTCGCGCCGGCCGCCGCCGCCGCCGAGTCCCGGGTCGCCGCGACCCGTTTCCCGCCCACCGGCAGCGCCATCGGCGATCGCATCGCGCCGTCGCTGGTGCTCGTGAGTTTCTCGATGCCCTATCCCGTCTCGGGCGTCAGCGAACGCAACTACAGCGGCACGGGCGTCGTGGTCGACGCCGCGCGCGGACTCGTGGTGGTGGATCGCAACACCGTGCCCGTCGCGCTGGGCGACGTACGGCTCACCTTCGCGGGGACGCTGGAGGTGCAGGGTCGCGTCGAGTACGTCCACCCGCTGCACAACCTCGCCGTGGTGTCCTACGACCCGAAGCTGGTGGACGGCACGCCGGTGCGCGCAGTGAATTTCGGCCGTCGTGAACTCGTCCCGGGCGAGGACGTCACCGTGGTGGGACTGCGCCCGGACAGCAGCGTGATGACGCAGCGCGCTCAGGTCGCGTCGGTTGACCCGGTGGCCTTCCCGCTGTCGCGCACGCTGCAGTTCCGCGACGCCAACCTCGAGACCGTCAGCCTCGTCAACGGCCCCGGCACCTTCGACGGTGTGATCGCGGGCCGCAACGGCGAGGTGCTGGCGCTGTGGTCGAGTTTTGCATTCGAGACCGGACGCAACCTCGAACAGCGCAACATGGGCGTGCCGGTCGCCGAGGTCGTCGACATGGTCGCGCGCGTGCGCGAGGGCAAGCCGCTGTATTCAGCGGAGGCCGAGTGGGCGGCGCTGTCGCTGGCCGCCGCGCGGCGGCTCGGCCTGCCCGACGAGTGGGTGAGGCGTTTCGAGGAGCACAGCCCCGCGCATCGGCAGGTGTTGTCCGTGGTACGGGTCGTGGCTGGATCGCCCGCGGCCCGGCTGCTGCGGCCCGGCGACCTGCTGCTCGACATCGACGGCCAGGTCGTCAACCGCTATCGCGAGGTCGACCAGGCGACGCAGTCGCCGCGCGTGCGCGTTAAGGTGTGGCGCGCCAAGCGCGAGCTCACGCTGGATCTCGACACCGTCGCGCTCGACGGCCGCGACATCGACCGCGTGCTGATCTGGGCGGGCGCGACGCTGCAGGCGCCGCACCGCGCCATGTCGGCCCAGCGCGGCATCCCGCGCGAAGGCGTGTTCGTCTCGTATTTCCTGTACGGCTCGCCGGCCAGCCGCCACAAGCTGTTCGCGGGCCGCCGCATCACCGAGGTGGACGGCACGCCGGTCGCCGATCTCGATGCGTTCATCGCCGCCGTGAAGGGCCGGCCGGACC
>JADZCS010000274.1 GCA_020851435.1 Gammaproteobacteria bacterium
AACGTCGCCTACGACACCTCCGGAGTCGAGCCGTCGCTCAACCTGGCATTGTCGGGCGACATCAGCTGGGTGGGCGGCTGGGGCATCAACATCCGCGGCGGCAAGGCCCAGGGTTCGACCGCCTCGAGCAGGAAGATCCACGACCTGGTCAAGGCGACGGGCGAGTACACCGTCGAGGCCTGGGTCGCGCCGGCCAACGTGGTGCAGGAGGACGCGTTCATCGTCAGCCTGTCGGGTGGCACAACCGCCCGCAACTTCACGCTGGCCCAGGACGAGTACAACTACGACTTCTACGCACGCAGCACCTCGACGGGCGCCAACGGCACCCCCGTGCTGTCGACGCCCAACGCGGCCAGGATCGCGCAGGCGACGCTCCAGCACGTTGCCGCGACCTATGACCCGGTCAACGGCCGGCGCCTGTATGTGAACGGCCAGCTGGTCAACGTGAGCGACCCCGTTGCCGGCGGCACGCTGACCGACTGGAACGACACCTTCGCCCTGGTGCTCGGCAACGAGGTATCCGGCGACCGGCCGTTCGCCGGCGTGCTGCGGCTCGTCGCCGTGCACAACCGCGCGCTGTCGGCGGCGCAGGTCCAGCAGAACTTCGGCGCCGGCGTGGGCGAGCGGTTCTACATGCTCTTCGGGGTTTCCCACCTGGTCAGCGTGCCGCAGAGCTACGTGATGTTCGAGGTCAGCCAGTTCGACAGCTATGGATACCTGTTCGACAAGCCGGCCTTCATCAGCCTCGACCCGGCGGTGACGCCGAGCTCGATCCGCATCCGCGGCATGCGCATCGGCATGAACGGCGCGGAAGCGAGGGCGGGCCAGGCCTATGTGCCGATGGACGCCGTGGTGAACGGCAGCGGCTACAGCGCCTCGAAGGGCTTCCCGCTGTCGTCCATCGGGACGGTGGTCGCGCTCGACAAGGGACCGGCGCTCGATGCGTTCTTCCTGACGTTCGAACAGATCGGCAGCCAGTCGAATCCCCGCACCGAGCCCGCGCCGGTCGCGCCGCCGCCGCCCGCGGAGGGCCCGCCGGTCGCGGATATCGGCCTGAAGACCTTCGAGGAACTCGACGCCTCGATGTCCGTCATGACCGGCGTGCCGCGCTCGCTGCCGGAGATCGCCGCCACCTACGACCGCATCCAGCAGCAGCTGCCGGTCGAGGCGGACATCGAGGGGTTCCTGTCCTCGCACCAGGTCGGCCTGGCGCAGCTGGCGATCGAGTACTGCAACGCGCTGGTGGACGACAGCACGCGGCGCGCGCAGTACTTCGCGGGCTTCGATTTCGCCGCGCCCGCGGCGCAGGCCTTCGATACCGCCGCAGAGCGCAACCTGGTCATAGACCCGCTGGTCGCGCGCGCGATCGGAACGGGCATCGCCACCCAGCCGTCGGCCGCGGAAGTGCGGGCCGAGCTCGATTCCCTGATCACGCGGCTGGCGTCCTGCGGGCTGGGCTGCGCTGCCGATCGCACCCCGACCGTGGTCAAGTCAGCATGTTCGGCCGTCGTCGGCAGCGCCGCGACGCTGTTGCAGTAGCGCCTTCCCGGAGAAATGAAGATGTTCAGGAACAGGAAGCGCGGCCCACTGCACCCCGACGCGCCGCTGCGCCACGCAGACCACCGCAGGCCGGTGACGCGGCGCGAGTTCATCGCCCAGGGCTTCGCCGCCGGCATGGGCACCGTCATCGCGCCTTCCGTGCTGGGCCTGTTCGCGAACCCGCGCGCCGCGGAGGCTGCCCTCGCGCCGGACCTCGAGATCCTCAAGGCGCGCTGCGGCATAGCAGTGCAGGGTGCGGGCCGCATTCCCTTCATCTGCTTCGACCTGGCGGGCGGCGCCAACATGGCAGGCTCGAACGTGCTGGTCGGCGGACGCGGCGGCCAGCTGGATTTCCTCGGCGCCTCGGCCTACGCCAGGCTCGGCCTGCCGGGCGACATGGTGCCCAATGCGCCGAACCCCGCCGGCGCCTCCAACAACTTCGTCGACGAGCGGCTGGGCCTGCGCTTCCACTCGGACAGCGCGTTCCTGCGCGGCATCATGAATCGCGCCTCGGCAGGCACCGCGGCCGCCACCAACGGCGCCGTCATCCCGGCGCGCTCCGAGAACGACACCGGCAGCAATCCCCACAACCCGATGTACGCGATCTGGCGCGCCGGCGCGGATGGTGAGCTCCTGACGCTGGTCGGGTCGCGCAGTTCGGATTCCGGCGGCAATTCGATGGCGCCGCTGGCCCTCATGGATCCCAGCGTGAGGCCCACCAAGATCGACCGTACCAGCGACGTCACGGGACTCGTGGACACGGGCAAGCTGGTCGGCCTGCTCGACCAGGACGACGCGGTGGCCGTGATGGAGTCCATCCAGCGCATCAGCGACCGCAAGATCGCCCGCGTCGACACGCGCGTGTCGCGCGACGAGGTGATCAAGGAACTGGTCCGCTGCAACTACGTCAAGGCTGCGGACCTCACCGACCGCTATGGCGATCCCTCGGCGCTGAATCCGGAACTCGACGCCGACATCGTCGGCGCCGGCGGAATCTTCAGTCGTGCCGAGTTCGACGCGGACGCGGAGTTCCGCAAGACCGCCGCGGTGATGAAGCTCGTGGTCAGCGGCTATGCCGGCGCGGGCACGATTACCATGGGTGGCTATGACTACCACGATGGAACCCGTGCCACCGGCGAGCTCCGCGACCTTCGCGCGGGCCGCTGCATCGGGGCCTGCCTCGAGTACGCCGCGCGCCGCGGCGTGCCGGTCATGATCTACGTCTTCAGCGACGGCTCGCTGGCGTCCGACGGCCAGGTGGACAACTCCCCTGAAGGCCGCGGCAAGCTCGCGTGGAGCGGCGACAACCAACAGACCGCCGCCTCGTTCTTCCTCGTCTATAATCCCCACGGCCGGCCCCAGCTGTACTCGGGCGATGGCCGGCCGGCTGAGCAACACCAGCAGATCGGGTGGTTCCGCAGCGACGCCTCGGTGGAAACCGCGGCGACACCGGCGGCCAACAACGTGAACCTGCTGGTCGAGACCGTCGCGCTCAACTACCTCGCGCTGCACGGCGAGCAGGGGCGGTTCGGTCAACTGTTCCCGGGCAACGGCCTGGGCACGGCCGCGCTGCAGGACAGCCTCGTGGCCTTCAATCCGATCGTGAACGGCAGGATCTAGTGAGGCAGCTTCCCGCAACCCGCCGTGTATGGGGCCTGGCGATGCTCGCTGCGGCCTTCGGCTGCGTGACGTCGATGCCTGCAGCGGCGAAGCCGCCGGTCCCGGCGGTCATCTTTCCGACGGTCACGCCGGACTTCACGCTGCGTGCCGCGGGTGGCGGCAACTACCGGCTGTCCGAATATCGCGGCGAAGTGGTCGAACTGGTCTTCTCGGCGACCTGGTGCGGCAATTGCCGCGCCGCGCTCGAGCTTGCACAGAAGCACTCCGCGACCTACGGCGCCTCGGGCCTGCAGGTGCTCGTGATAAGCCTCGACGAGCAGCCCGTGGCCGCGCGGGAATTCGCGGAGGCCGCCGGCGTCGCACTGCCGGTCCTGATCGACGCCGACAAGTCGGTCAGCCGCGCCTTCCGCGCCGATAGCCTGCCCCTGGCGGTCCTGATCGACCGCGGCGGCGTGGTGCGGTCGCGCAACGGGCTCGGCGACCGGCGTGCCGAGCAACAGCTGGTGTCAGACATTCGCGCGCTGCTCGACGAGTAGCGCAGGGGAATACGCATGTACGATCCGGGCCTTGCCCAATCCTCCTTCCGCGGCTGGATGCTGCCGCTTCTAGCCGGCCTGCTGATGTGGGCCGGGGCAGCGCGTGCGCAGGAAGCGCCTGTGGCGGCGCCGGCCGCGGCCGCGCCAGCGGCCAGCGCCACCAGCCTGGACGAGGACGTGCAGGGACTCCGGCGCGAGGTCGTCGACCTCAACCGTGAACTGTTCATGCTCGAGGAAGAACTGCTGTTTCCCGCCAATACCCAGGTCGCGGTATTCCTGTCCATGGACGTCGGCACGTTCTTCGCGCTCGACTCCGTGCAGCTCAAGGTGGGCGGCAAGGAGGTGGCGAACCACCTCTACACCGCCCGCGAGGTCGACGCCCTGGTGCGCGGCGGCGTGCAGCGGCTGTGGCTGGGCAACCTCAAGGTAGGCAAGCACGAGATCATCGCGATCTTCACCGGCAAGGGTCCCCACGAGCGCGACTATCGCCGCGGTGCGACCCTGTCCCTGGAGAAGGGCGTGGGCGCCCGCTACGTGGAACTGCGCATCAGCGACAGCGCGAGGAAGCTGCAGCCGGAGTTCGTCGTCAAGGAGTGGGAGTGACCCGTTGAGGCTCACTGTCGCGCTGCTCGCGGCCGGACTGGTCGCGGGCCCGGTGATGGCCGCGGAGTCGCCTGCGACGGCGGAGCTTGCGCTCGCGCCCGTGAAGCTCGACAACCTCCACTACGGCGACGTGCTCTGGCGCTTTTTCCAGGACGACTATTCCGGGGCGCTGGTCCGGCTCGAGGCCTACCGTGCCCAGGGCCTGCTCGACAACCGCGCTGACGAGGCGGAACTGCTGTCGGGCGGCCTGTACCTGTCGCTGGGCCTGCACCGCGAGGCCGCGCGCGTGTTCGAACGCCTGCTGGAAAAGCCCGGCGTGCCCGATGCGACGCGCAGCCGGGCGTGGTTCTACCTGGGCAAGGTGCAGTACGCCCGCGGCTATCTGCCCGAGGCCGAGCGCGCGTTCACCCGTGCCGCCGGCGGCAGCCTGCCGCCGGAGCTGGAGGCGGAGCGCGGCCTG
>JADZCS010000275.1 GCA_020851435.1 Gammaproteobacteria bacterium
CAACTTTCGCGCGCCCACGCGCGGCTCAGGCAACTGCTCGAGCCCACACCGGTGGAACCCGAATGCACCTCCCTGTCGACGAACTACTGAGCCTCGCCCGCGGCGCGGAAAGCTCCGCGGCGGATCACGCCCATCTCGCGGCCTGCCCCGCCTGCGCGGCCGAGCTGTCACGCCTGCGCGGTCTGAAGGCGGGTCTCGCCGCGCTGCCGGACATCGCGCCTCCAGAGGATGGCTGGACCCGGATCCTGGCTGCCGCGGATGCGCCGCCTGCACGCGTCCCCCGCTGGCCTGCCGCCCTCGCGGCCAGCCTCGCGGTCGCCTCGATCGCGGTTTTCGCGGCATTGCAGGTGGGCGGAGGTTCGACGCCGGTCGCTTCGGCCCCGGCGACGGCCACGACGGCCAGCGATGCGGGCTGGGAGGTCGTTCAGGCCGAGAACGCGCGGCTCGAGGCGCTGCTGGCGGCACTGCCCGAGGACCAGCACGTGCGCGCCAGCACGGGTACGACCGTGTCCGCGCTCGAGGATCGCCTCGCGCTGGTCGACGACCAGCTCTCCGCAGCGGCCTTCGAGCCGCTGGCGCCGGGCGAGGCCGAGAGTCTCTGGCGCATGCGGCTCTATCTCATGAATTCACTCGTCCAGGTTCGCTACGGGCAGATCACGGCGGGACTCTGATCCCGCTGGCAGCCCCACACAGGAGACATCCATGAAGACACTGATCAAGGCCCGGTTCGCCTGGCTGGCCCCGCTGCTGCTCGCCGCGGCACCCCTGGCGCAGGCCCAGCAGGGCGCCGCGCCCGCCGCCGACCAGGCGGAGGTCGAGCGCCGGCTCGAGGCCGCGCAGGAGCGCCTCGAGCAGGCCGCGCGCGAGGTCGCCGAACTGTCGGGCCAGGTGCACGGCGGCCAGATGGAACGCCGGATCATCATCCACGGCGGTGGTCCGCAGCGCGCCATGCTCGGCATCAACCTCGGTACCGGCGAAGGCGGCGACGCCGTGCGCGTGGTCGGCGTCAGTCCCGGCGGGCCGGCCGCGGAGGCCGGCGTCAAGGCTGGCGACGTGGTGGTCGAGATGAACGGCAAGAAACTCGCCAGCGGGCGCGAACTGGTCCGCGACATGCGCGACGTCAAGGCGGGCGACAAGGTGGCGCTCGTGCTCATGCGCGACGGCAAGCCGGTCAAGGTGCAGGTCGTGGCGCGCGCCATGCCGGGCCCCGAGATGATGACGTTCGACGATCGCGACTTCGGGCGAATTCCGCTGCCGCCGGGCCCGCCCGGAATGGACATGGACGGCGCGGGCATGCACTTCATGCACGGCGGGCTGGGAGACGCGGAGTTCGCGACCCTGAACCCGAAGCTCGGCCGGTATTTCGGCGCGGACAAGGGCGTCCTGGTGGTGCGTGCTCCGGTCGACGGGGCGCTCAAGCTCGAGGATGGGGACGTCATCCAGTCCATCGACGGTCGCGAGCCGCAGAGCGGCAGCCACGCGCTGCGCATCCTGCGCTCCTACCAGCCGGGCGAGAAAGTGCGCATCGCCGTGCTGCGCGACCGCAAGAAGCTTTCGCTGGAGGTCACGGCGCCCGAGGTCAGGGTGCGCATGGAGCGCCGCATGCGCCACGCCGGGCCCGATGCGCCGCCGGCACCCCCCGCGCCCCCGGCGCCGCCTGCGCCGCCCGCTGCGCCCAGCTCGCGCTAGTACGGGGTACAAGAGGTACACAAGAGGTACGCAAGAGGGGTCTGACCCCTCTTGTGTTACCCTGCGCGCCCCATGCGCCGCGCGGATTTTCACTATGAGCTGCCGCCTGAGCTGATTGCCCAGGCGCCGCTCGCAGAGCGGTCTGCGAGCCGACTGCTCGCGCTCGACGGGGCCACTGGCGCCACCCGCGACCTCCAGTTCCGCGACCTGCCCGACCTGCTCCAAGCCGACGACCTGCTGGTGTTCAACGACACCCGCGTGCTGCCGGCCCGCGTGCACGGGCACAAGGACAGCGGCGGCGCGGTCGAGATCCTGGTCGAGCGGCTGCTGGGGGGCGGGCGCGTGGTCGCGCATGCGCGCTCCAGCAAGGGCTTCAGGCCCGGCATGGTCGTCCGGCTTCCGGGCGGGGCCTGCGCCACCGTGCTTGGCCGGCAGGACGACCTCGTGGAATTCGAGTTCGACCGCGACGCGCGCGACTACCTCGAGATGCACGGCGAAATGCCCCTGCCGCCGTACATCGCGCGCGCGGCCGGCGCGGCCGATCGCGAACGCTACCAAACGGTCTACGCGCGCGAGGCCGGCGCAGTCGCCGCGCCGACGGCCGGGCTGCACTTCGACGCGGGCCTCCTCGCGCGGCTGGCCGCCAAGGGAGTGGCCTCTGCGCACGTCACGCTGCACGTGGGCGCGGGGACCTTCCAGCCCGTGCGGGTCGACGACATCAGCGAGCACCGCATGCACTTCGAGCGCGTCACGGTGCCCGCAGGCGTGGTGGCGGCCATCGCACGAACCCGTGCGGCCGGCGGCCGGGTCGTGGCGGTGGGCACGACCGTCGTCCGCAGCCTCGAAACGGCGGCCCTCGGCGGTACGCTCGCGCCGTTCGAGGGCGAGACCGATATCTTCATCACGCCGGGATTCAGGTTCCGCGCGGTCGATGCGCTGGTCACCAACTTCCACCTGCCGGAGTCGACCTTGATGATGCTCGTCAGCGCTTTCGCCGGGCGCGAGCGCGTGCTCGCCGCCTACCGGCAGGCGGTCGCCGGCCGTTACCGGTTTTTCAGCTATGGGGACGCGATGTTCATCGAGCCTTCTCCCGACGCGCGGGTGAGCGCATGAGCGCGCCCCCGATGCGCTTCGACCTGCTCGGCACCTCCGGCGCGGCGCGGCGCGGGCGCCTGCACCTGGCGCGCGGTACGGTCGAGACGCCGGCGTTCATGCCCGTGGGCACCTACGGCACCGTCAAGGCGATGACGCCGGAGGAACTCGTGGACCTCGGCGCCGAGATCATCCTCGGCAACACCTTCCACCTGATGCTGCGGCCCGGCATCGAGGTCGTGCGCAAGCACGGCAGCCTGCACGGTTTCATGCACTGGTCGAGGCCGATCCTCACGGATTCGGGCGGATTCCAGGTGTTCAGCCTGGCCACGATGCGGCGCATGAGCGAGGAGGGCGTGCGCTTCCGCTCGCCCGTCGACGGTTCGGAAGTGTTCCTGGGTCCCGAGCGCTCCATGGAAGTGCAGCGCGCGCTCGACTCGGACATCGCGATGGTGTTCGACGAGTGCACGCCGTATCCCGCCACCGAGGCCGAGGCCCGCCGTTCCATGGAGCTGTCGCTGCGCTGGTCGCGGCGCAGCCGTACCGCCTTCGATGCGCTGCCGGGGTCCGGAACCCTGTTCGGCATCGTGCAGGGCGGCATGTACACGCCGCTGCGGCTCGCCTCGCTCGCGGGGCTCGAGGACATCGGCTTCGACGGGCTCGCGATCGGCGGCCTCTCGGTGGGCGAGCCGGAGGATGAGCGCAACCGCGTGCTCGAGGAACTGGTGCCGCACATGCCGGCGGCGAAGCCGCGCTACCTCATGGGCGTGGGCCGCCCCGAGGACATCGTCGCAGCCGTCTGCCGCGGCATCGACATGTTCGACTGCGTGATGCCCACGCGGCACGCGCGCAACGGCCATCTCTTCACGCGCGGCGGCGTGGTCAACATCCGCAACGCGAAGCACGCCGACGATCCGCGGCCGCTCGATGAAACTTGCGGCTGCTACACCTGTCGCAACTACAGCCGTGCCTACCTCAGGCATCTCGACAAGTGCGGGGAGATCCTGGGTTCGCGGCTCAACACCATCCACAACCTCTGGCATTACCAGCAGCTCATGCGCGAGCTCCGGGAGGCCATCGCGGCGGACGACCTGTCCGGCTACGTGGGGCGCTTCCACGCAGCCAGGAGGCCAGACGCCCCGGCTGTGGCATAATCGCGCGTTCGCGGCCGGCTGAGACCCACGGCCGATAATTTTTTCTGAGGAAAATCATGGACTTCTTCATCTCTACCGCGCAGGCGCAGGCCGCCGGCGCCGCGGGCGGCCAGTCGGCCCTGCTGCAGTTGCTGCCCCTCGTGCTGATCTTCGTCGTGTTCTACTTCCTGCTGATCCGTCCGCAGACGAAGCGCGCCAAGGAACACAAGGAGATGGTCGCCAAGCTCGCCAACGGCGACGAGGTCGTCACGACCGGCGGCATCCTCGGCAAGGTCACCAGCGTCAACGACAATTTCGTGACGGTCGAGATCGCCAGTGGCGTCGAGATCAAGGTCCAGAAGTTCCAGGTCGCCCAGCTGATGCCCAAGGGCACGGTCAAGAGCGCCTGACGTCCCACGGGGCCCGCTGACATGCACCACTATCCGTTCTGGAAGAGCCTGACCGTCATCGTGGTCCTGCTCATCGCCACCCTGGTCGCGCTGCCGAACCTGTTCGGCGAGTCGCCGGCACTGCAGCTCTCGCGCAAGGACCGTGCCGCGTTCGAGGCCGGTTCGACCGCGCAGTTCGAGCAACTGCTGAAGTCGCAGGGCATCGCCTTCGACGAGACCCACCTCGACGACGCCGGGCGGATGTGGCTGCGTTTCAGCGACGTCGCCACGCAGCTGCAGGCGCGCGACGCGATCCAGCGCCAGTACGAGGGCCAGTTCGCGATGGCCACCACGTTCGCCTCGCGCGCGCCGGCCTGGCTCACGGGCCTCGGCCTCGAGCCCATGAGCCTGGGCCTCGACCTGCGCGGTGGCATCTACCTCGTCTACGAGGTGGACGTCGAGGGTGCGATCACCCAGCTGCTCCAGGTGCTCGAGCGCGACACGCGCAAGGCGCTTCGCGACAAGGACATCCCCTACGACGCCGTGAGCGCCGGCGGCAGCGCCGTCACCGTGACCCTGCGCGACCCGGCCCGTGCGGCCGACGCGATCCAGGCGATCAAGGGCTTCGACTCCCTGCTCACCGTGAGTGAGGGCAGCGTTCCGGGCCAGGTGGTTGCCGAGCTGACCGCCGCGCAGATCAAGCAGCGCCAGGATTTCGCGA
>JADZCS010000276.1 GCA_020851435.1 Gammaproteobacteria bacterium
CCCACGGTGACGTGGCCGACGCGGACGGCGACTGAGTTGCGGCGGGGCGTGAGAGGCATGGGATCCCCAAGGGTCTGCGGAGAACGGTATTGTAGGACGTCGGTCGGCGCGCTGGCGACCGGCGTGGGCTTTCAGGGGGCTGGATGGGCGGGACATACGATTTCTGCGTGATCGGCGGCGGCATCGCTGGCGTTGCGGCGGCCAGCGAACTGGCCCGGCGGGGCCGGGTCGTGCTGCTGGAGCGCGAAGCGGACCTCGGCTATCACGCAACCGGCAGGTCGGCGGCGCTGTTCGCCGAGTCCTATGGCAACGCGCCGGTCCGCGCGCTCACGCGCGCCAGCCGGCGGTTCTTCGTCGACCCGCCGGAGGGCTTCGGCCGGCCGCTGGTGACGCCCCGCGGTGCGCTGTTCGTGGCGACCGCCGCGCAGCGCACGGTGCTGGAGAGCCTGGCTGCGGCGCTGCAGTCCGAGGGCGCTGCGCCGCGGCGCCTCGACGCCGGCGAACTGGCGGCCATCGTCCCCGTGCTGGCCACCGCCGAGCAGGGCATCCTCGATACCGGCGCGCTGGACATCGAGGTGGCGAGCCTGCTGGCCGGTTTCGCGCGCCGCGCGCGCGCCGCAGGTGCCGAGATCCTGACCCGGCGTGAGGTGACCGCCATCCGCCGCAACGGCGTTTTCACGGTCGAGTGCGGAGGCGAACGCTTCAGTGCGCCGGTCGTCGTCAATGCGGCGGGCGCGTGGGCGGGCGAGGTCGGCGAACGTGCCGGTGCGCTACCGCTGCCGCTGCAACCGCTGCGGCGCACCGCCTTCATCGTCGACGGGCCACCAGGCATGGACCTGAATGGCTGGCCGATGGTCATCGACGTCGAGGAAGCGCTTTATTTCAAGCCGGATGCGGGCCGGCTGCTGGTGTCGCCGGCCGACGAAACGCCGAGCCCGCCCTGCGATGCATGGGCGGACGACATGGACATCGCCGTTGCGGTCGAGCGTCTAGAGACGCTCACCACGCTGCGCGTGGAACGCGTCGCCTCGAGCTGGGCAGGCCTGCGCAGCTTCGTGCCGGATCGCGTGCCGGTGGCGGGCTTCGACCCGCAGCTCGAGGGTTTTTTCTGGCTCGCGGGGCAGGGCGGCTACGGCGTGCAGACGGCACCGGCGCTCGCGCGCACGGCCGCCGCGCTCGCCGCGGGCGAGGCGCTGCCCGACGAAGTCGCGGCCGAGGGCGTTACGGCTGCGATGCTGTCGCCGGCGCGATTCGCGAACGCTTAGCAGCGATCCAGTCGCGCAGGTGCCGCTCGAGGGTGTCCAGCGGAACGGCGCCCAGCGAGAGCAGCGTGTCGTGGAACTCGCGCAGGTCGAAATCCGGGCCCAGCGCCTTTTCGGCCTCGGCGCGCAGCGCCAGGATCCGCATCTGGCCCACCTTGTAGGCGAGCGCCTGGCCCGGCCACGCGATGTAGCGGTCGATCTCGTTGACGATGTCGAGTTCCGACTTGGCGGCGTTGTCCATGAAGAACCGGATCGCCTGTTCGCGGGTCCAGTGCTTGTGGTGCATGCCGGTGTCGACGACCAGTCGCACGGCGCGCCACATGTCGTAGGTCAGTTCGCCGAACTTGTCGTAGGGATCGTCGTAGAGACCGACCTCTTCGCCGAGGCGCTCGCTGTACAGCGCCCAGCCCTCGACGAAGGCCGTGTAACCCGCGAAGCGCCGGAAGGTGGGCACGTCGCCCATCTCCTGCGCGAGCGCGATCTGCAGGTGGTGGCCCGGCACGGCCTCGTGAACCGTCAGCACCGGCATCTCGTACTTCGGCCGCGACTCGGGCTTGTAGAGGTTCACGTAGTAATAACCGGGCCGGCGGCCGTCCTCAGACGGCGGCTGGTAATAGGCGGTCGTCGAGTCGGGCGCGCTGGTGTCGGGGATCGGCCGGACGCCATAGGGCGTGCGCGGCAGCTTGCCGAACAGCATCGCGAGCAGCGGGTCGATCTTCTTGGCGGTCGCGGCGTAGGCCGTGAAGAGTTCCTTCGGATCCTTGTAGTAGAACTTCGGGTCCGTGCGCAGGTACTGCACGAACTCGGCGAACGTGCCCTTGAACCCGACGCGCGCGATTACCTTGTCCATCTCGCCGCGAATGCGCTTGACCTCCGCGAGGCCGATCGCGTGGATCTCGTCCGGCGTGAGGTCGGTGGTGGTGTGGTAGCGCGCCATCTGCCTGTAATAGCCGGGGCCGTCCGGCGTGTCCCACAGGCCCACGCTCTGGCGGGTCGCGGGCAGGTATGTGCTCGCCAGGAACTGGTCGTAGCGGCGGAAGGCGGGAATCACGCTGTCGCCGATCGCCTTGGCCGCGGCGGCGCGCAGCCGGTCACGTTCGGCCGCGGGCATCGTGTCGGGCAGGCTGCGGAAAGGCGCGAACCAGGGGCTCTGTTCGGGCGAGGCGACGAGCTGCTTCGCGACCTGCGCGGGCACGCGCTCCAGGATCACGCGCGGCTGGACGCGGTGTTCGCGCACGCCCTGCGCCATGAGCGCGAGGATGCTGTCCATGTAGCCGCCGAAGGCCTGCATGCGCGCGATGAAGTCCTCGTAGTCGCCCACGCCGTCGAAGCGCATCTGCTCGAGCATCTCGTGCGAGAACTGCGGGCCGTCGCGGTGGTTGACGGGATACAGGTAGGGCTTGAACGCGTAGACCGCGACGCGGTCCTCGTAGATGCGCCGGAACAGGTCGAGGCTCAGCTGGTCGGCGGCGCTCAGTTCGGTGCGCGGGACGCGGCCGAGGTCGGCGAGGGCCTGCCGGTCCGCCGCGTGGCTCGCTGCGATCGCCGCGGGCGACAGGTCCGGCCAGACCCGGTTGTAGCGCTTGTCGCCCAGGTAGGTGGCCAGCGTCGGGCTTTCGCGCAGGTCCCGCTGCCACTCGCGCTCGAACAGCGCCTTCAGGTCCTCGGCAGGGCCGGCGAACGCCGGCAGCGCGGCGCCCAGCGCCAGGATCACAAGCAGCAGCCGCAACAGACGCATGGCCATCCCCCCCCCTTACCAGGTGCGGAACTATACCGTGGGGTGCCCAAGAGGGGGTCAAGAGGGCGCCAAGAGGGGTCTGACCCCTCTTGTGTGTCCGTGGTAGCATTAGGGTTCCGCCACAAGACCTGTCCGGAGAGACCGCGCTTCGCGCGCGGCGCCGAAGGCGCAACCCGCCCGGAAACGCTCAGGCAAATGAACGGCAGTGTCTGGCGGTCTCTGGAGAGCGGCCCTGTTGGGCCCACCGAAGGGGAGCGGCCCCGGGTTTTCCCGGTTCCCAATCTCTCAGGTTTAAGGACAGAGGGGCGGCAGGCTCGAAAGG
>JADZCS010000277.1 GCA_020851435.1 Gammaproteobacteria bacterium
CACCAGGCCACCCGACGGTGGCCCGACCGGAAAAAAGGCGCGACATCTTGCGTGACAGGGCCCGTCCGGCGCAACCCGGCAATCCACCGCAGGACGGCGGCTAGCCGGCGGCGTCCAGCTGCGCGAGAAGTACGGACCGTCTCGCCGCCAGGCTGGTCGCCAGGGCGGGATCGGCGGCCTGCCTGGCCTCGATCCACAGCAGCGCCCGAAAGGCCGCAAGCCAGCAGGCCGCCTCGAAAACCGGTGTATCCGCGCTGCCGCCGGCATCACGGTAGTGCCCGAGCAAGACTGCGGACCGCTGCGCATCCAGGCCGTGGGCCACCGCGTACTCGGCGAGGTCGACCACCGCCTCGGCCAGCGCCGCGTACTCCCAATCCACGACGACCAGCGCCGACCCATCATCGATGACGTTCAGGTGATGGGCGTCGTTGTGGCAGAACGCCCTTTCGGCCAGGTCATCCAGGCGCTGACACTGGCGGTCGGCCAGGTCGTACAGCCGTTCGGGAACCGGGTCGATGCCACTGCGTGCCAGGGTCAGCGCCAGGTCGGCCAGCCCCTGGCGCATCGACAGGCTGTGCAGCCCCGCGGGCGTCGCCAGCGCGTGCAGCGCGGCGAACCAGCGCGCGATGCGCAGGAGATTGCGTGGCTCTACCGCATCGGCTGGCGACCACGGCCCGCCCGCGGCCGCGGTGGTCACGAGGATTCCCCAGTCCGGCTCGGCCAGCAGCACTTTCGGCCCCAGCCCAGCCTGGGCGGCCGCCTCGAGCGCTGCCAGCTCGCTCACGCGGTCGATCCCCAGTTCGCGCTCGCGCCCGCCGGACAGGCGCAGCACGATCGGACCGGAATCCGTCTGCAGGCGCCAGCTGTGGTTGGTGAGCCCGCCTTCCAGCGGCTCGCAAGCCTGGACGCGCCGTGCAAGCCGTGACTGCAACAGCGCCAGGGCCTCTGCCAGGCGCGATTCCAGCGTCAAGGCCGCGACCCCATCGACCTGCGCCACGACCGGAATCCGCCGACCGCCATGACCGAATAACTGCAGTACAGCGTCGCCGTGAGCAGCAACTGCTGCTGCCAGAACAGCACCGCCGTAACGACGTTGATCGCTATCCACCACAGCCATGACTCGAGCCGCTTGCGGGCCGTGAGCGAGGTCGCGAAGAGGCTTGCCAGCGTGGTGCCGGTATCGAGCCAGGGGGATGGCGAGTCGGTCCAGGCCGACAGGGCCAGCGCGACGACGACTGTCGCCGCGGCGATCGCGAGCATCGCCCACAGGTTGCCCCGAAGCGAGCCGACCGAGACCGGCATCGCCGCACCCGCGGCGCCGTGCTTCCACTGTTGCCAGCCATAAAACGCCAGACCGATGTAGACCGCCTGGAGCGCGGCCTGCAGGTAGACATGGCTGCCCGCGAACACCCACAGGAACATCACCGCGGACACGCCCCCGGCGATCCAGCAGCGCCGATCCTGGCGCATGGCCAGCAACAGGTAGGCGACCGCCAGCACGACCGCGGCACCCTCGACCGGACTCGTCGCCGCGACCGAAGAGGCCAGCTGTGCGAACAGGCTGGGGCTGTCAGCCACCGCCGCCGAGCACCTTCATCACCAGCACCGCACGCTGCGGGCCGGCGAAGGTCACGGCGACCTCCTGCTGGATGGCCGCGAACACCGTGCCGATCTCGCCTCGCACCTGGGTGCTCATCGCGTTGGTCTGCACGGCCAGGCCAGGATGCGTGTTGAGACGCTCGATGAAGCCCTTGATTACCGGAAGGTACTCATCCGACAGCGGGTAGAGGCTCATCTCGACTGCGATATCCATGTTCGTCCTCACTGGAAGCGCCATTCGGCGGACACGCCCGCCTGGCGCGGGTCGCCGAGGCGCAGGTACAGGCGCGGCGGAAAATCGGGCGGTTCGTTGCCGAAGTAGAAACCGCGGGTCGCATACCGCTCGTCGAACAGGTTACGGACCCAGGCGCTCACCGACCAGCGCGCGGCCTCGTAGCCCGCGCGCAGGCCCACCAGCGTGCGCGCCTTCGAACGCTGGTCGTGGCTGGTGTCGAAGTAGAAGGCATCCTCGCCAGAGACATCGGAGCGCGCCATCCAGCCGGCGGGATGGCGCCACGTGAATGCCAGGGAGTACTTGTAGCCCGGCGCATGCGCCCATTCGCGGCCATCCAGGTTGCGATCGCCGTAGCTGTAACCGTCGTACCGGCTTTCCATGAGCGACAGCGACGCGTCGAGGTTCCAGCGCGCGCTGAGCTGCGCGCGCAGGCTGGCCTCAAGGCCGTGGGCCGTGCCGCGCGCGGCGTTGTCGGTGTAGTAGACGAAGGTCAGGGGATCCTCGGGATCCGCCTGGTAGCTCGTTGCGACCTGCTGGTCGCTGCGACGCTGCCAGAACACGGCGACGTCCACCGCCACGATGGGGCCGTGGCGCTTGTAACCCGCCTCGACGTTGAGCAGCTGCTCGGGACCGAACTGCAGCCGCTCGTCGGGAATCGCGGCGCCGATGTTGAAGCCGCCAGCCTTGTAGCCGCGCGAGGCCGTCAGGTACGCGTTGCCGCCGGCCGCTTCGCGCATCAGCGACAGCTGGCCGCCCCACATGCGGTCGCGCGGGTCGAAGGCAAAGCCGTCGCTGTCGGTGTAGTGCGCGTCGCGCTGCTCGCCGCGCAGCCCGGTCCCCAGCGACCATCCGCCGCCCAGCGGCAGCGTGGCGTCGCCGTACAACGCGAGGCTGGTCGAGTGATAGCGGCTGTCCAGCGAGCGCAGGTAGACGTCGCCGAGGTAGAGGCCGTCGTCGTCCTGGGCGTTGTCCTCGGTGAGGCGCAGCGCGTAGGCGCCCACGACCCAGGACAGGCCGCCCTCGCTCGCCGAGGCCAGGCGCAGGTCCTGCGACAGCGTGCGCCGCTCTCGCAGCGTCTGCGAGAAGAAGTCGTAGGGCCCGGCAGCGCCCCAGTCGCGGTCGTTGCCCCAGTCGCCGTCGAAGCTCGCGACGATGTCGGAGTCCGCCCAGGTCGTGATGCTGCGAAGCTCGGCGCCGCTTGCCAGCGCCCAGCGCTGGTCGAGCGCCAGGCCCAGCGAACGCTGCGCATCGCGCCCCGGCCGGTCCGACAGCGTGCGGTAGGAATTGTCGATCGCGAAAGCGTCGTAGCCGTTGTCGAGATCGGTCCACGTCGCCGTCACGTCCGCCTGCCAGCCCTCGACCGGGAACAGCCGCAGGCGGGCGCGCGCGGTGGTCTCCTCGCGGTCGTTGGTGTCGTCACGGCCCAGGAAGGCGTTGCGGCGGAAACCGTCGCTGTGCTGGCGCTGCAGGGCCACGCGCCATGCCGCGCCGTCGCCGGTCGCCAGCGCGCCACCGGCGACCACGCCCATGTCCCACTGCCCGTCCTCTGCGAGGCCCACGAAGGTCGAAAGCGTCGATTCAGGAACAGGCTCGCGGGTCTTGACCTTGATGAGCCCCGCGAGCGCGTTGGCGCCGTTGCGCGTGCCCTGCGGCCCCTGCAGCACCTCGACCTGCTCGACGTCGATGAGCGTCGCGACCATGCCGATGCCACTGAAGTCGATCTCGTCGACGAGGAAGCCGACGGAGGGATTGGGCGCGCCCTGGTACTGCTCGAGTTCACCGACGCCGCGCAGCTGGAAATAGCGCGGCCGCGACGACGCGCCGGCCCACGACAGCGAAGGCACCTGGGGAAGCAGTTCCTCGAGGTGCTGGTTAGCGGAGTCGCGGATCGTGCGCTGGTCGAGCACGGTGGCGCTCGCCGGCAGGCGCGCGAGCGCGACCGGCCTGAGGGTCGCCGTGACGACGACTTCCTCGAGTTCCGGAACAGGCGACGACGCTCCGCTCTGCGCGCAGGCCGGGCCTGCGGCAAAAATGAGCGAAGCGGCGAAGGAGCCCAGTGACGGGCCAGGGAATCGAGCGTGGCGCATGCCTGCTCCCTACGCCGGTACTAGCCGGATCAGGTTCGACGGGTTCGCCGGTAGGCCAACACGGCCGGCGTCTCAGGTCCTCTAGACCACCCCAGGGCAGCGCGAATCGTAGACTCATTGGACGCCGACGGCAACGTCCGCTCAGATCTCCACCTGCTCGCCGATTTCCACGACGCGCGTCGGCGGCAGGGAGAAATGCTCGGCCGCGAGCTGCGCATTGCGATTGAGGAAAGCATAGAGACGCTTGCGCCAGTGCGCCATGCCGGTGGGTCGCGTGACCGCGACGTTTTCGCGGCCCAGGAAGAACGTCGTCTCCGACGGGCGGTAGTCCAGGCCGCGGTGCTGGGCCTCGCGCAGCAGGGTCGGCACGTGCGGCGAATCCATGAACCCCACGTGCGCCACCACGCGGTGCAGGCCCGGGGCGAGTTCGGACACCTCGACCCGGCGCGAGCGCTCGGTGTGTGGCACCTCGTCGGTGAGCACGGTCATCAGCACCACGCGCTCGTGGACGACGTTGTTGACCTGGAGGTTGCGCACGAGCGCGCGCGGCACGCCCTGCTCGCTGCCCTCGAGGTAGACGGCCGTCCCGGGCGCCCGGAACAAGCCGGGCTTGTCGAGCGCCTTGAGCAGCGTCCGCAGCGGCAACTGCTGGCGGACCATCGCATTCAGCGACAGCACGCGCCCCTGTTGCCAGGTCATCATGAGCACGAACATCGCGGTGCCCGCGACCAGCGGCAGCCACCCGCCGTGCGGAATCTTGATGCCATTGGCCAGCACGAAGACGACGTCGACCACGAGTATCACCGCCACGAGCACCTGCCCCGCCCTCGCGCGCTTGCGGCCGCTGTAGGACAGCCAGATGAACAGCAGGATGCTGTCGATGGTCATTGCGACCGAGATCGCGATCCCGTAGGCCCCGGCCAGGTTCTCCGACGACTGGAAGGCCATCACCAGGCCCAGCGTCGAGGCGAGCAGGGCCCAGTTGGCGGACGGCACGTAAACCTGGCCGATCGCCTCCTCGCTCGAGTGCACGATCTTCATGCGCGGCAGCAGGCTGAGCTGCACGGCCTGGCGCACGATCGAGAACACGCCCGAGATGACCGCCTGCGAGGCGATCACGGTCGCAGCCATCGCCAGGACGACCAGTGGCAGCAGCATCCAGGACGGCGCCAGCAGGTAGAACGGATTGCGGGCTGCCTCCGGCGTGGCGAGCACGACCGCGCCCTGGCCGAGATAGTTGAGCATCAGCGCCGGCAGCACGAGTCCGAACCACGCCAGCCGGATCGGCGCACGCCCGAAATGCCCCATGTCGGCGTAGAGCGCCTCGCCGCCGGTAACTGCGAGGAACACGGCCGCCATCACCACCAGCGAGATGTCGACATGCACGCCGATGAACCGGACGGCATACCAGGGATTGAAGGCCTCGGTGACGATCGGGTTCCTGATCACGGCCACGAGCCCGATGGCGGCGAGCGTGATGAACCAGCCGATCATCACCGGCCCGAACAGCCGGCCCACCTGTCCCGTGCCGCGCTTCTGCACGACGAAGAGGCCGACAAGTACGGCCGCGGACACCGGCAACACGTAGGCATCGAGCTTGGGCGAGACGATCTGCAGGCCCTCGACCGCGGACAGCACGGAGATCGCGGGCGTGATCGCGCCGTCGCCGAAGAACAGCACGGCGCCGAACAATCCCAGCGCGACGATGACCGAGCGCGGAATGCCCGGCCGGCCGCGCAGGACCAGCGTGGTGAGCGCCAGCACGCCGCCCTCGCCGCGGTTGTCCGCCATGAGCATCAGGCCGATGTACTTGATCGAGATCACGACGATCAGCGCCCAGAAGATCAGCGAGAGCAGCCCGAGGACGTTGAGCGGCGACGGATCCAGGCCGTGAATCCCCCCGAAGGCCGTCTTGAAGGCGTAGAGCGGGCTGGTGCCGATGTCGCCGTAGACGACGCCGAGGGCGGCGAGGGCCAGGGCGGAAGTGGAGGATTTGTCGGTCTGGCTCATTCTGGGCGACGGCTGTCCGCGGGCGGCCAAGAGTGTGCGCCGTGGCCCATGCAAAGAAAAGCCGCGCAAGCCGCCGGGCCGCCGCGTCCCGCATTGACGGGATGGTCGATGGTCGACTCCCGGCGGCGGGAGCATAATCCGTGCGGGTTCCATGGATCCGGAGTTCGCCATGTCGTGTTACACGCAGCGCGTCGCAACCCAGGCCGCCATCCTGGCGGCACTTCTTGCAGGCAGTGCCGTGCCGGACTCACAGGCCGCGACCGCCAAGCCGCCCGCGGCGCCTGCCACGACTGCGGCAACAGCCGCACCCGCTGCCGGCAAGACCGGCGAATTCTGGGAAATCAAGCAGTCGATGCGCATGGAAGGCATGTCGATGCCCGCAATGAGCAACAAGGTCTGCGTGCCGCAGAACCCGCCGTCCGACCGGCTGGTGCCCAAGGGCGACGACAACTGCAAGACCACCAGCTTCAAGCAGTCGGGCAACAAGACCACCTACTCGATCGCGTGCACCGGCAAGGACGCGATGACCGGCACCGGCGAGTTCGAGCGACTGGGTCCGGACGCCTATCGTGGCCGCAGCACGATGCGCTCGGCGGACGGCGAGATGAGCATGGAGTTCGAGGGCCGAAAGGTCGGCGGCGCCTGCGACCCCGAGGAGCCCATGAAGCGCGCACAGGCGCAGATGGGCGCCGCAATGGCCGGCGCCTGCCGCGACATCGGCGAGAGCCTGGCACCGCCCGAGAACCC
>JADZCS010000278.1 GCA_020851435.1 Gammaproteobacteria bacterium
ACATCACGCCGGTCATCACCCACCGCTTCGCGATCGGCGACTACCAGCGTGCTTTCGAGACCATGAACAGCGGCCGCTCGGGCAAGGTGATCCTCGACTGGGCCGCCTGACCGGTAACAATCGTGCCAGGCACGATTGTTACCAGCCGGCGATCAGCGGGGCTCGCAGCCGCAGAAGTAGAGCGGACGGCCCTGCAGCGCGCGCATGCGCTCGAGGTGCTTGACCTCCTCGCGCAGCAGCGCCGCGCCGGGAATCGGCGGCTCGAGGGGCGCGAATCCCGTCCCTGCGACGAAGCGCGCGGCGGTCGCCCCCATCTTGAGCGCCAGCGCATCGCGCCAGTCGGAACTCTGCTCGACCCAGCGCGTGCCGTGATGCGGCCCCAGCGACGCCAGTTCCGCCGCGATCCGGATCGCGTCGTCGACGTTGCCGAAATCGTCGATGAGGCCAGCGGCCTTCGCATCCTTGCCTGACCAGACCTTGCCCTGCGCGATGCTGTCGATCTCCTCGACCTTGCGGTCGCGCGCCTTGGCCGCTGCGCCGACGAAGCGCTGGTAGGCATTCTCGACGCTGGACTGCAGGATGCTGCCCAGTTCGGGGTTCAGGCCACGCTCGATGTGCTCGGCACCGGCCAGTTTGGTCGTACCGAAACCGTCCGTGGTCACGCCGACCTTGCCCAGCGTGTCCTCGAAGGTGGGCAGCACGGCGAACACGCCGATCGAGCCCGTGATGGTGGACGGCGCCGCCAGGATACGGTCGGCATCCATCGCGATGTAGTAGCCGCCGGAGGCAGCCACCGACGCCATCGAGGCGACCACCGGCTTGCCCACGGCCTTGAGCGCTGCGACTTCGCGCCGCACCACTTCCGAGGCCATCATGCTGCCGCCGGGGCTGTCGATGCGCAGCACCACGGCCTTGACCTCGTCGTCGAAACGCGCGTCGCGCAGCAGGGCTGCGAGCGTGTCGCCGCCCACCGTGCCCGGGGGCTGCTCGCCGTCCATGATCTCGCCGCTGGCGACGATCACCGCGACGTTGCGATCGGCCTTCTTGTGCAGGGCCTCCTCGGAACGCACGACCGACAGGTACTGGCGCCAGTCGACCGAGTTGTAGCTGTGCTCGTCCTCGTCCATGCCGGCGAGGCCGGACACGACATCCTCGAACTGCTCGCGGGTCTTGAGGCCGTTCACGAGGCCGCGGCTCTGCGCGTACTGCGCCGTGTCGCCCGCGAACTCGCGCACGCCCTCGCCGGCCTTGTCGGCATAGGCCTGCAGCGCGTCCGGCTCGATGCCGCGCGCCGTCGCCACGTCGGTCTTGTAGGCGGTCCACAGCGCGCCGACCCAGCCCTGGGCCTCCTCGCGGTCCTCCGGCGACATGTCGGTGCGGATCCAGGTGTCCGGCGCCGACTTGTGCGTGCCGACCTTGAACACGTGGACCTTGACGCCCAGCTTGTCGAGCGTGCCCTTGTAGTAGGTGCGGAAGTACGCGTAGCCCTGCAGCAGCACGCCGCCGAAGGGATCGATGTAGACCTCGTCCGCCTGCGCGGCGAGGTAGTACTGCCGCTGGTCGAGGTATTCTCCCCAGGCCAGCACGCGCTTGCCGGCCTTGCGCACCGCCGCGATCTCGGCGGCGAGGTCCTGGAGCGCCGGCAGTCCACCGCCGGACATCTTCGACAGGTCGAGCACGACGGCCTTGATCCTGTCGTCTTCCCGGGCTGCGCGCAGCACGTCGACGAGATCCCGCACGCGGGTCTCGGCCTCGGCATCGCCCGTGGCCTCGGCCAGGGCCCGCTCGAAGGGAGCGCCGGAACGTTCCTCGACCAGCCGACCCTCGGGGGCGAGCACCAGCGCCGCCTCGCGCGGCACGATCGGCAGGTCGCGGCTCGCCGCCGCGACGATCACGCCGAATATCAGCAGCAGCAGCACCAGGTGCAGCACCTTGCGCAGCCCGTCCAGCGCATACCAGATGTATTTGAAGAACGTGCCGATCGCGCGCAGGAAGGCCATGGTTCAGGTTCCCTCGAATGTCACCGCGCCGCCGGCGCCGTGTAGGTAATGCGGTAGATGCGGCCAGAGCCGTCGTCGGACACGAGCATCGAGCCGTCGGGCTGCACGAGCAGGTCGACGGGGCGGCCCGCCGCGCTGCCGTCGGCGTTCAGCCAGCCGGTCGCGAAGGGCTCGTAGCGCACGGCCCGGCTGCCGTCCAGCCGCACCAGTGTAAGCCGATAGCCGCTCTTCTCCTTGCGATTCCAGGAGCCGTGCTCGGCGATGAACACCTGGTTGCGGTAGCCCGACGGAAACATCGTGCCCGTGTAGAACTTCAGGCCCAGCGGTGCGACGTGGGCCCCGAGCCGCTGCACGGGCGGCGTGGCGCTGGCGCAGGTGCCGAGCTTGCCGAACTCGGGATCCACGACGTCGCCGCCGTGGCAGAAGGGGAAGCCGAAGTGCATGCCCGCACGCGGCGCCCGGTTGAGTTCGCAGGGCGGCAGGTCGTCGCCCAGCCAGTCGCGGCCGTTGTCGGTGAACCAGAGTTCCTTCGTCACCGGATGCCAGGCGAGGCCCACCGTGTTGCGCACGCCGTTCGCGAAGATCTCGAAACCCGTGCCGTCCGGGTTCATGCGCGCGATCGCGGCATAGCCCTTCTCGTCGCAGATGTTGCAGGGCGCGCCGATGGGAACGTAGAGCTTGTCGTCGGGACCGAAACCGATGTACTTCCAGCCGTGGTGTTTGTCCTTGGGCAGCTTGTCGTACACCACCACGGGCTTCGGCGGGGACTCGAGCCGTTCCTCGATACCGTCGTAGCGCAGGATCCGGTTGACCTCGGCCACGTACAGGGAGCCCTTGCGGAAGGCGACGCCGTTCGGCATGAACAGCCCCGTCGCGATGCGCAGCACCCGGCGGCTGCCGCCCTCGTCGCGCACGGCATACACGTCGCCCGTGTCGCGGTTGCCGACGAAGATCGTGCCCTTGTCGCCGCGCGTCATCGACCGCGCCTTCGGCACCACCGCCCAGGTCTCGATGGCGAAGCCCGGCGGCAACTTGACGAGGGTCGCGGGATCGACCGCCTGTGCGCCGGCGGGCACGGCCGCGGCGAGCACCGACAGGGCGAGGCTGGCGAGGCAGAGGCGTACGGTCTGGATCATCGATGACATCCTGCTCCGGTAATCACTGCCGCAGTGTAGCGACAGCGGCGAAGTCCGGGCCAGTCCCTGCGGCGGGACGAGCACCCGGCGCGCCGGCGCCTGCCAGCAGGATGCGCCGGACGATGAACGAGCGCCCCGCAGCCTCGGCGTTCGCAAACAGCACCACGCCGTCCACGGCCGCGAGATCGAGCCGCCGGCCCCGTGGAGCGCGGGCGATCGACGACAGCGGAAACTCGAAGCGGTGCGCGCCGGGCGCGAGCGTGAAGGCCTGGTTCCAGCGGTCGTCGTAGGACTGGTCGTGCCAGCGATCGTGGACGCGGATCGTCAGCGCCAGTAGCTCGTTGCCGGGATTGTCGAGCTCCACGACCAGTGTTCCGTAGGCGCGCCAGTCCGGAACCGGCTCGTCGAAACCCACGCCCGGATACGGCCCCGCGCCGAGCGCGACCCGCAGTGCGGGCCCGCCCTGCCAGGCGATGCGCTCGTGACGCGCGTAGACCGCCCCGCTGAGGAAGAACAGGTCGAGCCGCGAATCGAAGTCGGCGAGCACGGGCCATTGCCGGTCTCGCTCGCGATAGGCCGCCAGCGCCCACAGCACGGGCGCCGCGATCGCCACCGTGGCCGCGATCGCCGCCGCGGCCCACAGGAGGCGCCAGCTGCCCTCGCCGCCGCGCACCCGCCCGATCCAGGCTGCGAGGCCTAGCCCGGCCAGCGCGCCGCCGGCGTCACGACCCAGGTCGCCCCAGGAAGCGTCGCGACCGATCAGCAGTTGCAGCAGCTCGGTGGCGGCGCCGAGCGCGACGGCCACCACGAATGCACGGAGAAAGTCGGCCGCGGGCCTCTGGAAGCCGGGGCCTGCCCGCAGCGACAGGAGCACCAGCGCGAGCGCCGCGAACACCGGCGCGTGCGCCGTGTCGTGCAGCAGGCGCCAGAGATGGGTGGACTGGGGCAGCGACGCGAACAGAGGCAGGGCACAGAGCCCGGCCGCCGCGGCGAGGAGCAGGAGCCGGTGCTGCGGGAGGCGCGGCACCGAATGGGATCAGGGCAGCTGGATGCCGCCCGAACCCTTGCCGCCCTTGAGGCCGGCGGCCATTCCGGCGTCGGGAATCACGAGCTGGGAAGCGGCCTGGCGGCGCATCTCCTGCAGCTCGCGCGCCGTATCCTCGATCGCGACCTGGGCGGCCGGGCCGTAGCCGGCGACCGCCTCGGCGAGCGTCTCGGCCGGGATCTCGAAGGCGATCGGCAGCGTGCCCATCGGGGTCATGACGCTGGCCTGGCCGATGTAGAGCACGGGCCGGGAGAGGTCCCGGTCGCCGAGGTCGTTGACCGGCGTCAGGCGGCGGATGGAACCCACGCGCCGGTCAGTGATCGCCTCCTCCAGGTAGAGGGAGGCGGCGTCCATGGAAATGGATTCCTGGCGTTCCTGAACCATCGTGATCCCCTGGCGGTCAGTGCCCGCTTCAGCCCAGCTTTTCCTCGATGCGCGCCGACTTGCCCGAGCGGTCGCGCAGGTAGTACAGCTTCGCGCGACGGACGTGGCCGCGGCGCTTGACGCTGATCTCGGCGATCGCCGGGCTGTAGGTCTGGAACGTGCGCTCCACGCCCTCGCCGTGCGACACCTTGCGAACCGTGAAGGAGCTGTTGAGCCCGCGGTTCGAGATGGCGATGACGACGCCTTCGTAAGCCTGCACGCGCTCACGGTCGCCTTCCTTCACCTTCACCTGGACGATGACGGTATCGCCGGGCGCGAATTCCGGGATTTCCCGGGTCATCTGCTGGGCGTTGATGTCCTGAATGATCTTGTTCATGGCCGTGTCCTGCCGATTCGAAAACCCGTGTCACCCGGCGCCTGGCGGCTCGATGCCCGCCTCGACGCAGTATTCCTCGAGGAGCTTCCGCTCCCCGGCTTTCAGGCCGCGCTGCCCGATCAACTCGGGCCTGCACTGCCAGGTCCGCCCCAGCGCCTGCTTCAGGCGCCAGCGCGCGATTTCCGCGTGGTTACCGCCGGCCAGCACCTCAGGCACCCGCCGACCGTCCCATTCATCCGGCCGCGTGTAGTGCGGCCAGTCGAGCAGCCCGTCCGAGAACGAGTCCTGCTCCGCCGAGGCCTTGTCGCCGAGCACGCCCGGCAGCAGCCTCGCCACTGCATCGATGACCACCAGCGCCGGCAGCTCGCCGCCCGACAACACGTAGTCGCCGAGGGACAGCTCCTCGTCCACGAGTGCGTCCAGCACGCGCTGGTCGACTCCCTCGTAACGGCCGGCGAGCAATAAGGCCCCCGGCAGCGCTGCGATCCGCCCCGCCTCGGCCTGGCTGAACGGCCGGCCCTGCGCGGAGAGGTAGATGCGGGGACTGCCCTCGGGCAGCCTCGCCGCCGCGGCCCTGATCGCGGTGGCCAGCGGCTCTACCTTCATCACCATGCCCGGACCGCCGCCGTAGGGACGGTCGTCGACCGTCCGGTGCACGTCCGTCGCATGCGCCCTGGGGTCCTCGGTTCCGACCGAGAGCAGGCCGCGCTCGATGGCGCGCCCGACCACCCCGTGGCGCAGGCATTCCCGGACCATGTCCGGAAACAGCGTCACTACCTCGAACTTCATGGCCGCGAGGCCACTCAGAACTCGGGATCCCAGTCGACCACGATGCGTCCGGCATCCAGGTCGACCGTCTTCAAATGCTGCGGCACCAGCGGAATCCACCGCTCGCGCTCGCCCATCACCACCATGACCGGGTTGGCCGGAGCATCGACGATGTGGTCCAGCCGCCCCAGCGGCCGCCCATCTACGTGCTCGACGTCCTGCCCGATCAGGTCCTCCCAGTAATATTCACCGGGAGCCGGCGCCGGCATCTCGCTGCGCAGCACCGCCACGTCGTGGCCTCCCAGCAGCTCGGCGGCGTCGCGATCCGCGATGCCCTCGAACCGCACCACCAGGCCGTCACCGTGCCGACGACCCTCGAGGGTCTTCAAGGCACGTTCGCCGCCAGGGAGCTGGAGCCGCCACACGTCGTACTCGAGGATGGCCTCGGGCGGATCGGTGTAGGACCGCAACTTGACCCAGCCACGCACCCCGAAGGGTCCGTGGACGCGGCCGAGGACTACCCGTCGCTCCGGGCCCGACCCTGGGCTTGCGCCCTGACCCGGCCCGATTGCCACGCTGGCAGCCCCCGCGCGGCGATCAGGCCGCGGTCGCCTGCTTGCGGAAAGCCTTGACCAGCGTCGACACGCGCTCGGACATCTGGGCGCCAGTCTGCGTCCAGTGGTCGATGCGCGCGAGGTTCAGCTCGAGCTTCTTGTCGTTACGACGAGCGACCGGGTTGAAATACCCGACCTGCTCAAGGGCCGTTCCGCCCTGCCGCTTGCGGCTGTCCGTGACGACGACGTGGTAGAACGGCGCATTCTTGCCGCCACGGCGCGTCAGTCGAATCGTCACCATCGGATCTATTCCTTAAGGGTTGCGGCACCGACCCCCGGGGCCGGCGCAAGAGAGCCGCGCATTCTACGGGAATCCCATAGCCAATGAAAGGGTTACGGGCGCCCAAAGCCCCCGGGGCCGCCCGGGCCGAAACCGCCCGGTCCAAATCCCCCGGGGAACCGGCCGCCGAGCCCGCGCAGCATCTTCTTGAGGCCGCCGCCCTTCATCTTCTTCATGACCCGTTCCATCTCGGTGAACTGCTTGAGCAGGCGGTTGACCTCCTGCACCTGCAGCCCGGAACCCGCCGCGATGCGCCGCTTGCGCGAGCCGTCGATGACGGCCGGGCGGCGCCGCTCGCGCGGCGTCATGGAATTGATGATGGCGATCTGCCGGCGGATCAGGCGGTCGTCGATCTTGCCGGCCGCCGCGGCCGGCAGCATCTGGGTGGGCAGCTTGTCCATGATCGACGCCAGGCCGCCCATGCTCTGGAACTGCTGGAGCTGCTCTCGCAGGTCGTTGAAGTCGAAGCCCTTTCCCTCGACGAGCTTGCGGGCGACCTTCTCCGCCTTCTCCTGGTCGACCTTCGACTGCACCTGCTCGACCAGAGACAGCACGTCGCCCATGCCGAGGATGCGCGAGGCCACGCGCTCGGGGTGGAACACCTCGAGGGCCTCGGTCTTTTCGCCGACGCCCAGGAACAGGATCGGCTTGCCGGTGACGTGCCGCACCGACAGCGCCGCGCCGCCGCGCGCGTCGCCGTCGGCCTTGGTCAGGATCACGCCCGTCAGCGCGAGGGCGTCGTTGAAGGCCCGCGCCGCGTTGACCGCGTCCTGGCCAGCCATGCTGTCGACCACGAACAGCCGTTCCAGCGGCTCGATCGCGCGGTCGATCTCCTGGACCTCGGACATCATCTCGGCGTCCACGTGCAGGCGGCCCGCGGTGTCGACGATCAGGACGTCGTGACCATAGCGGCGGGCGTGCTCGACCGCCGCGCGCGCGATGCCGACCGGCTGGTCCGTGGGGTTTGCCGGCAGGTAGTCGGCGCCGACCTGTTCGGCCAGGCGCTCGAGCTGGGTCATCGCCGCGGGACGGTAGACGTCGGTGCTGGACAGCAGCACCCGCTTCTTCTGCTTCTCGATCAGGTGGCGCGCGAGCTTGGCCGCGGTGGTGGTCTTGCCGGCGCCCTGCAGGCCGGCCAGCAGGATGATGACCGGCGGCTGCGCGCGCAGGTTGAGGCCCTGCGCCGGCTCGCCCATGACCGCGACGAGTTCGTCGTGTATGACCTTGATGAAGGCCTGGCCCGGCGTGAGGCTCTTCGTGATCTCGGTCCCGACCGCGCGGGCCTTGACCGCGTCCGTGAAGGCCTTGACCACGGGCACCGCGACGTCGGCCTCGAGCAGGGCCATGCGCACCTGGCGCAGGGTGTCGGCGACATTGTCCTCCGTGAGCCGGCCACGGCCACGCAGGGAATCTACGGCGCGCGACAGGCGCTCGGAAAGCTGGTCGAACATCGGGGTCCTCGCTGCGCCCCGAGGGGCGCGTATCGGGCGGCATTATAGGCGAGGCTGGCTGCGCACCGCCGGCGCGCGTGTAGAATGTGGGAATGGACCCGACGGACCCTGCCTTCCCCTCCACGATCGTGCTCGCCCTGTACCTGGCCGCCTCGGCCTTCGCGGCGCACTCGGCGTGGCGCACCACCAGCTCCGCGCCGGCCGCGTTCGCGCCCGCCATCGCGCCGCTGGCGGTGCTCGCCGTGATCGCGCACCTGGCCTGGCTCACGCACACGCTGAGCCGCGGCGGGCTGGCTTTCGACATCGCCGACAGCCTGTCAATGTTCGGCACCGTGGTCGGCGCGATCGGCGCGCTGCTCGCGTTCCGCAGCGCCTTCCGCGCGCCCGCGGCGCTGCTGCTGGTGACTGGCGGCCTGCTGTCGCTGGGCACCGGGCGCATGCAGCCCGTGCGCGAAATCGCCGCCTCCGGCTGGCCGCTCGCGGCGCACATCACGCTCTCGGCGCTGGCCTTCGGCCTGCTCGCCGCCGCCGCCGTGCTGACGCTGCTGCTCGCGGCGCAGGACACCAACCTGCGCAGCCGCAAGCCCTCGCGCTGGCTTGACTCGCTGCCGCCGATCGAAAGCATGGACCATGCGCTGTTCACGGTGCTGGGACTGGGCTTCGTGGCGCTCACGCTCACGCTGGTGATCGGCTTCCTGTTCGTCACCGACCTGTTCGGCCAGCGCCTGGTGCACAAGGTCGTGCTGGCCACCGTGGCCTGGGGCATCTTCGGCTGGCTGCTGATCGGCCGGCACCGTTTCGGCTGGCGCGGCCGACGCGCGCGGCGCCTCGTCCTGGCCGGCTTCGGCCTGCTCGCGGTCGCCTACTTCGTCACGAAATTCGTGCTCGAGGTGATTCTCGGGCGCCACTGGGGCTGAGGCTTGTCCAGTGCCCTGCTGACGCTGCTCATCGGCCTACTGCCTGTCCTCATCGCAGCGATCCTCGAGGCCGCAGTCGCCTCGCTCACGCGCCTGCGGCTGTCGCCGCGCGAGCCGGGACGCGTGGCGGACTTCGTCGCGCGCATCGCCTCCGAACCGCGTCGCCTGCGCCATGCCCTCGCCCTCTGGCGCTTTGCGCTGCTGGGCCTGGCCTTCGCGATGGCCTCGGGCCTCGTGGCCTTCGGCGAACCCGTGCCCGCGCTCGCGCTGGCCGCGGCGCTGGGTGCGCTGTACCTGCTCGACCGCCACGGCCGCCTGCGCTGGTTCGGCGCGCGCGCGCCCTGGCTGGCGCCGATCGGCGCCGCCGCCATGTGGCCGATGTTCGCGCTGCTGCGCCAGCGCCCGGAACCGGCCGGGCGCGTCGCCGCCGACGAGGCGCAGGCGCTGGCCGACACGCTCGCCACCAGCCCGGAGGACCGGCAGCGAACCGTGCAGGCGCTGCTGGAACTCGCCAACGTCACGGTCGAGGACATCATGGTGCCGCGCCACGAGGTGACCGGCATCGACCTGGACGATTCCTGGGAAGACATCCTGGAGCAGCTGGGCCGCGTGCCGCACACGCGCCTGCCGCTCTACGAGGGCGAACTCGACCGCGTCATCGGCGTCGTGCACATGAAGCGCATCGCACAGGAACTGGCGCGCGGCACGCTGGACCGCGATCGCCTGCGCGAGCTCGCCACCAGCCGCGAGGCGCTGTTCGTGCCGGAAGGCACGACGCTGGAGGCGCAGCTGTCGGCCTTCCGCCAGCTGCGGCGGCGCGTGGCCTTCGTCGTCGACGAATACGGTGACGTGCGCGGGCTCGTGACGCTCGAAGACATCCTCGGCGAAGTCGTGGGCGACTTCACCTCGTCGCCCGCCGCACTGCGCCGCGACGCGCTTCTGCAGCCCGACGGCAGCTACGTGATCGCCGGCGCAGCGTCGCTGCGTGACCTGAACCGTGGCCTCGGCTGGAACCTGCCGACCGACGGCCCGCGCACGCTGAGCGGCGCGATCATCGAATACCTGGAGGCGATCCCGGAGTCGGGCACCAGCCTGATGCTGGGCAACCATCCGGTCGAGATCCTGCAGACCGGCGACAACATGGTGCGCACGGTGCGCGTCTGGCCGCCGCGCCAGGCCTGAAGCCCCTCAGTCGCTGCGCGACAGCGCCGCGATCGCCTCGTCCAGCCTCGTCACGGCGTCGATGCGCATGCCTTCCACGCCCTTCCTGGGCACGTTGGCGCGCGGCACGACCGCGTGGCGGAAACCGTGTTTGGCCGCCTCGCGCAGGCGCTCCTCGCCGAAGGGTACCGGGCGGATCTCGCCGGCCAGGCCGACCTCGCCGAACACCACGCGATCGACGGGCTGCGGCCGGCTCTCGAGGCTGGACAGCGCGGCGGCGAGCACCGGCAGGTCGGCGCCGGTCTCGGACAGGCGCACCCCGCCCACGACGTTCACGAACACGTCGTGCGCGTGCAGCGCGATGCCGGCATGGCGGTGCAGCACCGCGAGCAGCATCGCGACGCGATTACCGTCGTAACCGACTGCGACGCGCCGGGGATTCGATCCCTGCGCAGGGTCGACCAGCGCCTGCACCTCGATGAGCATCGGCCGGGTGCCTTCGCGGGTGACCGTGACCACGGAGCCGGCGACCGGCGCATCGTGACGCGACAGGAAGATCGCCGAAGGATTCTTGACCTCGCGCAGGCCCTGCTCGGTCATCGCGAACACGCCGATCTCGTTGGCCGCGCCGAAGCGGTTCTTGACCGCGCGCACGATGCGGTAGCGGCTGCCCGAATCGCTCTCGAAATAAAGCACCGTGTCGACCAGGTGCTCGAGCACGCGCGGGCCGGCGATGGTGCCTTCCTTGGTCACGTGGCCGATCAGGAATACCGCGGTGCCGCTGGCCTTGGCGTGCTGCACCAGCCGCGCGCCGGACTCGCGCAGCTGGGACACGGAGCCCGGCGCGGACTCCACGGCTTCGGTCGCGACGGTCTGGATGGAATCGATCACCAGCACGCGCGCCTTCATGGCGTCCGACTCAGCGAGGATGCGCTCGACGCTGGTCTCCGCCACGAGCTTGAGGGTCGCGGCGCCGAGGCCGAGCCGCGTGGCGCGCAATCCAACCTGGCGCACGGACTCCTCGCCGGTGGCGTAAAGCACGGGCGCCTGCGCGGCGAGCGCGGCGCTCGATTGCAGCAGCAGGGTCGACTTGCCGATGCCCGGGTCGCCGCCGATCAGGGTTGCGGATCCCGCCACCAGCCCGCCGCCTAAGACCCGGTCGAATTCCTCGGTGCCGGTGGACAGTCGGTCGCCGGGCTCGGGCAGGTCGGCCAGGCCCTGCACGGGCTGGGGGGCAGCGCCGCCCGAGCGGCGGTTCGCGGGTTTCGACGATTGCGACCGGTCCGTGAACTGCGACAGCGTGTTCCACTCACCGCAGGCCGGGCACTGGCCCTGCCAGCGGACGGCCTCACCGCCGCAGCTGGAACAGACAAAGACGGTGCGTGGCTTGGCCATTGGGTGCCGGAAACGACCTCAAACGGGGTCCGGGATGCTAGCACGCGGCGGACCGGCACTTTGCCGGGCCCTCAGGAAATCACCGCAAGGCATTGAAAATCGTGACCTAGTGGTTCCGAAACTCCCTGCCGGACGTTTATGATGACCGAATGCCGCTATCCCACGACCGCCTGGCCTCATGACGAAAGAGTCGCCCTTCGGCCGGCTCCTTTCGCGCCTGTCCTCGGGACAGGACGACACTACCGGTCACGACAACATGCCGAAGCTGCGCATGCCGCTCGGAATGGCTGTCGCGCAGCGCGGCGTACCCCGCGCCACCGGGCGCCGCGTCGCGCTGCAGCCGGGCCAGAGCTTCGCGCATTTCCGCATCGAGGAAGAACTGGGCCGCGGCGCGATGGCCGCGGTCTACAGGGCCGTCGACCAGCGCGACGGCCGTACGGTCGCGCTCAAGCTGCTGAGCCTCGGCGACGACTGGCCGGAGGACAAGCTCGCGGATGCCCGGCTGCGCCTGCTGCGCGAGGCCGAGGCTGCCAGCCGCATCGATCACCCGGACATCGTCAAGGTCTTCGATGCCGGCGAGGTCGAGGGGCTGGTGTACCTGAACATGGAGTTCGTCGAGGGCGTGAACCTCGCGACCCACGCCGGCTCAGGCCGGCAGCTGCCGCCGCGCATGGTGTGCGAGATGTGCGCGCGCGTCGCCGAGGCGCTGCACTACGCGCACGAGCGCGGCATCGTGCACCGTGACGTCAAGCCCGCCAACATCGTTTTCGACCAGACCAACCGCCGGGTCCGCATCATGGACTTCGGGGTCGCGCGTTTCGTCGACAGCCAGGCCACGCGCACCGGCATCGTGCTCGGCTCGCCGAGCTTCATGGCGCCCGAGCAACTGCAGGGCCTCAAGGTCGACGGCCGCTCCGACCAGTTCTCGCTCGGTGTAACATTGTTCCAGCTGTTGACCGGGTCGCTGCCCTTCCGGTCGGACTCCATCGCCGGCCTCATGAAAGCCATCCTCGACGAACCCCACCCGCCGCTCTCGAGCATTCGCCCGGACCTGCCGGTCTGCGTCGGCGCGATCCTCGACCGCGCCCTAGCGAAACACCCTGACCAGCGCTTCGGATCCGCGCTCGAGTTCGGCGTCGCCCTGCGCGACTGCGGCCGCACGATCCCCGCGACGCTGCGCTGATGGGCGACTACATCAGCATGAAGGGCAAGCTGCGCACGGTCGCCGCCAGCGACACGGGCCGGGTGCGCGAGCACAACGAGGACGCGGTCGCCATCGACAGCGACGTCGGGCTGGTCGTGCTGGCCGACGGCATGGGCGGCTACAACGCCGGCGAGGTCGCCAGCGGCATCGCCGCCAAGACCATCGTCAACATCGTGCGCGAGGCCTTCGACCACCAGGAGCTGGGCGGCACCGACCCGGCGACCGGGCTCAGCCGCGCCGGCATCATCCTTCGCGACGCGATCCTGCGCGCGAACAAGATCATCTACCAGACCTCAAAGTCCCAGGCCCAGTGCGAGGGCATGGGCACGACCATCGTCGCCGCGCTGTTCCACGACAACAAGGTGTCCGTCGCCCACGTCGGCGACTCGCGCCTGTACCGCCTGCGCGGCGACCGCTTCGAGCAGATCACCATGGACCACTCCCTGCTGCAGGAGCTGGTCGACCGCGGGTTCTACTCTCCCGAAGAGGCCCAGCGCGCCACAAACAAGAATTACGTGACGCGTGCACTGGGCGTGGACCCGTCCGTGCAGGTAGAAGTACGCGAGCTGCCTGCTTACAAGGGCGACTATTACGTGCTGTGCTCTGACGGCCTGACCGACATGGTCGAGGACGAGGATATTCACTTAACGATCAGCACCTTCAGTGCTAATCTCGATACGGTCGCCAAGCAATTGATCCAGCTGGCGAATGACAACGGCGGCCGCGACAACATCTCCGTGATGGTCGCGAACGTCGTGGAGTCGTTCCCCGCCAGGCACAGCCTGCTGGATCGACTGCTCGGCTGGTTCGGTTGAGCGATCAAGGACGACACCGATGGCGCGCCTGATATTGAGCCTCGACGGGCAAGTACTCGCCGAGTACAACATGACGAAGGAGCGTTACACGGTCGGCCGCCTGGCCGACAACGACGTGCGCATCGACAACGCCGCCGTCAGTGGCCATCACGCCCTCGTCATCAACATCCTCAACGATTCCTTCCTAGAGGACCTCAACAGCACCAACGGCACGTACGTCAACGGCAAGCTGATCAAGAAGCATGCGCTTCAGCACGGCGACGTCGTGACCGTGGGCCACCACCAGCTGAAGTTCATCGACAGCCAGGTCGAGGGTGCCGACCAGGACGAATTCGAGAAGACGCTGGTCATCTCGCAGGGCGACGACGTGCGGGCCAGCCTGCCTCCCGCCGCCCCGCAGGCCCCGGCGCCCGCGCCAGCTGCAGTCCCCACCCCGCCGCCGGCCCCCGTGAGAATCCCGTCCCCTGCGCCCGTCGCAAGACCGGCCGCGCCGCCTGCGCCTGCGCCGGCACAGGCGTCGAGCACGTCCACTTCAGGCCAGCGCCGCGGCCCGGGTGCCATCGCCAAGCTCCAGGTCCTGTCCGGCCAGTTCGCCGGCCGCGAACTCGCCCTGACCAAGGCCCTCACGACGCTCGGCCGCCCGGGCGTCCAGGTAGCGGCCATCACCCGGCGCGCCGACGGCTACTACGTGGTGCACGTGGAATCCGCGACCCCGGGCGACTATCCGCTGATCAACGGCGAGCCCATCGGCGCTCAGGCCCATCGCCTGTCGCCCAACGACGTGATCACCCTGGCGGGTGTGAAAATGGGCTTCTTCGAAGGCTGAGGTAGCGCTCGCGCGTCACCCGGTACTGGCACAATTCGAGGCCGGACTCGACGAAGTCCTTTTCCCAGGTCATGCCCAGCTTCTTCATGACGCCGATGGACGCCCCGTTGGCGTGCATGGCGCGCGCCACGATGACGTCGAGGCGACGCTCGTCGAAGCCGAAGTCCATCGCGAAACGCGCGGCCTCGGTGGCGTAGCCCTGGCCCCACGCGCGCCGCATGAGCCGATAGCCCACGTCCACCTCGTCGACATGGGCGAGGTACTTCAGCCCGCACCAGCCGATGTACTCGCCGGTCGCCAGCAGGTACAGGGACCAGCGGCCCAGGCCCGTGCGCGAATACGGGTCGTAGTCCGCGAGAAACCGGCGGGCGGCCGCCAGGGAAGCGAACGGCTCCTCGCCCGTGTAGCGCATGACCTCGGGATCGGCGTTGAGGTCGAAGAAATCCTGCGCCTCGGCAGTCGTGAACCTGCGCAGTTCCAGGCGCGCCGTACGACCGACGATCATGGCAGCACGCCGCGCCAGGCCTCGAGCTTGGCTTCCAGACTGAGCCTTGCGTGGGCCGGGCTCGTCGAGGGCAGGCGCAGGAAACGGATCTCAGGCTGTGGACCCAGCACGGGACTGACGTGCCTGCGATAAAGCTGGGCCGCGGTTCCGCCGTTGAAGCACACGCGGCGCAGCTCGGGATGGGCGAGGAAGAACTCGCCGAAACGGTTTGGCTTCGCCGACCCTGGATCGATGTCGGAGTCGAGGCTGCCGGGCCTGTCACAGGCCGCCAGCACGTCCCACACGGCGATCCGGCCTGCCGCCAGTGCCGCCACCCGCCCGGCGTAGGCCATCCCGGGTTCGAAGTCCAGCAGCGTTCCCATGATTCGCCAGAACGCATTCTGCGGATGGGCGTAGTACTCACCCGCGCGCAGGGAAGCCACGCCCGGCATGGAGCCCAGCACCAGCACCCGGGCATCGGGCGCGGCGATCGGGGCGAAGCCGCGCAGGCGCGGCGCTGCGGCGCAGCCGCGGCTAGGCGCCGGCATGGAAGTGGCGCCGGAACGGCACCTCGCCCACCTGCACTTCGTCCAGCTCGCGCGCGTAGCGATGGCCCGCGTAGACCGCATGCGCGATGAGGCCCGGCGCCAGCGCGTCACCGATGCAGCGCACCGACAGGATGCCGGCACGTTCCCACTCGCCCTCGCGCGCGAGCAGGTCCTGGTGCAGCTGGTCGCTGGGCACGCGGGCCGTAACGGCCACCACCGCTGCGCAGTCCAGCACCGCTGCCTCGTGGGACCAGACGTGCTCGAGCGCCAGCCGGTCGCCCTGCCAGGCCGTGACGTTGTGCGCGACGAGTTGGCGGATACCGAGCTCGTGCATGCGCTTCTGGATGTGGCGGTAGTCCAGCGTGTTGCTGGTCCAGCTCGCGATCGTGTCGTCGGGCGTGACCAACGTCACCTCGCGGCCAGCGCGCCGCAGCGCTTCCGCCGCCAGGCTCGCGTAGTAGAAGTAGTCGTCGTCGAACACGGCGACCGGGCCCTCGGGCAGCACGCCTGCCATGAGGTCGTCGAGCGTGTGCACCGCGTGGGTGCCGAAGCCCTCGACCCGACCGCCGTTGCTGCGGCCGTAGCCGTCCCTGCGCCATTCGCAGCCCGTGGCGAGCACGACGTGCCCGGCCCCGAAGTCGAGAACGTCCTGCGCGGACAGCGGTGACTCGCGGTAGACGGCGACGTTCGCGAGCTTGTTGATCTGGCCGACGCGCCAGTCGCGCACGCGGGCCCATTCCGCGAGTCCCGGCAGGCGGGACTCGAGCGTGACGCGGCCGCCCAGCTCGCGGCGCGCCTCGGCAAGACTCACCTGGTAGCCACGCTCGCCGAGGGCGCGGGCCGCTTCCAGTCCCGCGGGACCGCTGCCGACGACCAGCACGCTCGCGGCGGAACGGCGCGGCGCGATGCGCTCCGGGTGCCAGGCCTTTCGCCACTCCTCGCCCATGGTCGGGTTCTGCGTGCAGCGGATCGGCGTGACGGTCATGTCGCCGCTCACGCAGATGTTGCAGCCGATGCACTCGCGGATGTCGTCGACCCTGCCTTCCTCGATCTTGCGCGGCAGGAAGGGATCGGCGATCGAGGGCCGCGCCGCGCCGATCAGGTCGAGCACACCGCGGCGGATCTGGGACACCATGGTGTCGGGCGAGGTGAACCGGCCGACGCCGACCACGGGCTTGCTGGTCAGCTGCTTGACCCAGCCGATGAACGGCTCCTGGGCGCCCTCCTGCGCGAAGCGCGAGGGCATCGAGTCGTTGTACCAGGCCGCGATGTTGACGTCCCAGAGGTCGGGCAGCTCGGCCAGCATGTGCACGACCTCGCGCGCCTCCTGCTGCGTCACGCCGTCGGAGCCGATCAGTTCGTCCGTCGCGAAGCGCAGGGCCACGGCGCAGCGATGGCCTACGGCCTCGCGCGTGTCCTCGAGCAGCTCGCGCAGCAGCCGCGCGCGGTTCTCCAGGCTGCCGCCGTACTCGTCGCTGCGGTGATTGCGGCGCCGCTGCAGGAAGTGCATGGCGAGGCTCAGGTCGTGCGCGGCGTAGACGTACACGACGTCGAACCCGGCCCGCATCGCGCGCACCGCCGCCTCGCGGTGCCAGCGCCGGTAGTCCGCGATGTCCCGCCGCGTCATGGCGCGGGCCTGGTGGGGATAACCGTACTTGGACGGCTGGTGCGAAGGCGCGATCAGCACCTCGCGCGAGTAGAGGTTGGAGGCCGTCGGGCCGTTGTGCGTGAGTTCGACCGCGGCCAGCGCGCCGTGGGCGTGGACCTTGTCGCACATCAGCGCGAGCGCCGGGATGTCGGCGTCGTCCCACAGGCGGGCTTCGACATAGGGCGAGACGTCGCCGCTGGGGTGGATCTCGCATTCCTCGGTGGACACCACGGCCCAGCCGCCCTCGGCCTTCACCTCGCGCATCGCCGCGTGCGCCTCGGGCATCGAATGGCCCATGCCATTGCAGTGCGGCACCTGGAAGAAGCGGTTGCGCGCGACGACCGGCCCGATGCGGACCGGCTCGAACAGGATGTCGTAGCGGGGATCGCGGCTCATGCGTGCGCCCTCGGGAATCGGCACGAAGTCAGCGGCAGCGGCGCGATTCGCTTCTCGCCGTCAGCAGCATCGAGGCGGCCGTGTAGACCACCACCGCCAGCACCAGCCAGCGCACGGTGTCCAGCGGCAGCTCCTTGACGATGTACGCGGCCAGCAGCACCGCCGGCACGCCCAGCACGGTCAGGCCCAGGGCCGCGCGCGCGTCATAGGCGCCCGAACGGATGAAGCGCGCGCCCGCAATCGGCATCAGGAACGCGCAGGAGCCCATCATGATGGGGAAGGCGGCCTTCTCGTTCATGCCGAGCAGGCTCACCATGATCATGATCGGCGCGTAGGCGCCGATGCCGATGGTCATCAGCGCGCCCAGCGCCATGTTGCCGAGCAGCGCCAGCACGAACAGCCAGCCCTGCAGGCCCAGCGCATCGCCGCCTGCCGGGAACGCGCCGAGCAGGCGGCCGAGGATCAGCAGCGCGGCGACCAGCAGCGCGATCCCCATTCCCACCTGCACCCCGTGCCTCGGCAGGCGCGTGACGATGCCGGCACCCAGCCAGGCACCCAGCACGGCGGCGATGATCATGCTGACCAGCGTCGCCACCTCGACCTCGATGATCACGGTGTAGATCAGGGCCTGCGCGATCGTCGGCAGCGTGTGCCCGACGTTCAGGGTGCCCGGGATCTTCTCGTCGGCGACCGTGCCGCGCGCCCGCCACAGCGAGGTCGTGGTGGCGAACGAGCCGATGCCGAGCGTATCGAGGAAATCGCTGATGAAGCCGACGCCGGCCTGCCAGGCCGTCGGCTGGTGAGGGCCCGCGTGGCGGCGCAGCTCGCGCCACCAGAACACGCTGAACGCGACGGCCGCCACGCCGAGCAGCGCGAGCAGCAGCAGGACCCCGGTCGACATACCAGCCCCCCAGCCAGGTACGAAAAAGGGAGGGCGCACACCGTGCGCCCTCCCCCCTCACGCCACAATCAGAACTTGTGGGTGTACTTCAGCGCGACCGACCGCGGCATGTTGGTCGTGTAGTACAGCTGCTCGCCGCAGATGCCGAGGCGGCATTCCGCCCAGCGGTTGAGCACCGCCCGCTCGTCGAGCAGGTTGTTCACGAACAGCTCGACCGAGTAGGTCTCCTTCGAGATGCCGAAGGACAGGTCGACCACCGTGTAGGCGTCGGTGTAACCCGTGCCGTTGAAGTCCGCCGGGTCGAAGCTGCCCACATCCGAATCGGGGTCGTTGTAGGTCGGCGAACCCTGGCCAGCGAAGTCCTTGTCCTGCAGGTCGATCCTGGCCTCGCCCGTGTAGGCGAGCGTAGCCTGGAAGTGCGCGTCGAAGCCTCCCATCGGGAACTCGTAGCGGCCCGTCAGGTTGCCCTTGAACTCAGGCGTGATCGGCAGCTGCGTGCCCTCGGCCGCAAGCGGCTGGTCGCAGTTGGTCTCGGGCTTTCCCGTCGCCGTGTTGACGTAACCGCAGTAGTTCTCGGTCAGCTCGGCGTTCAGCAGCGCGAAGCCGCCCGACAGCGTCAGGCCAGCGGTCGCCGCCCACTGGAAGTCCGCCTCGACGCCGCGGATGCGCGCGGTGTTGGCGTTGCGGATCTCGGTCAGGCCGTTGGCGGCCAGGATCGAGAACTGGAAGTCATCCCAGTCTTCCTGGAACACCGCGCCATTGAAGCGGAAGTTGCCGCCCCAGGTGGTCTTCCAGCCGATTTCCATGTTGGTCAGGAAGTCGGCCTGGTACGGCGGCAGCGAGCCGCGGCGGTTGATGCCGCCCGGACGATAGCCTTCCGACCAGGTCGCGTAGACCATGCGCTCGCCGTCGAACTTGTAGGTCGCGTTGAACTTGAAGATGTGGTCCTTCTCCGCCGTGACCTTGTTGACGTTGGTGCAAGGCGCCGTGCGGTGCGCGAGCCACTCGTTGTATTCCTCGCCCTCGGGCTCGCGGCCCGGGCGCGTCGGGCCCGTCTCGCCGTCGCAGGCGTCCTCGCCCGTGTTCGAGCTGAAGCCGCGGGCATAGCCGAAGAAGCCCTTGAGGCTGTTCTCGGACTCGAAGTAGCGCCCGCCACCGGTGAGGGTGAGCTTGTCGTTCACGTCCCAGGACAGCTCGCCGAAGATCGCCTTGTCACGGTCGACGCGGTCCTGCTTGGTGAGCCAGATCGTGTTCGGCCAGGCCGTCAGCGTATAACCGAGCCCGGGCGGCGGGTCGCCGGCCACCGTGATCCAGTCGGCGATGTCGCCGGCGATCTGGTAGTTCTGCTGGATGTCGTGATACTGGCGCTGGACGAACAGGCCGCCGACGAAACGCACGCTGGCGTCCTGCGGCGACGCGATGCGCAGTTCCTGGCTCCACTTGTTGAAGCGGTCCTTGGCCTCGACGTACTGCGACGGGTCGACCAGCTCGTAGTTGTTGTCGTACAGGTACGCGCCGTAGCCAGCGAACACGTCGTAGAAGAACGAGTAGTCGGTGTAGTCGGAGTCGACATCCACCGAGCGCTCCATGTAGGCCCCGGCGTAGGTCAGGCTCCAGTTGCCGACCTTGCCCTCGACCGTCAGCGACGACTGGATCCACTTGTCGTCGGCGCGCTCCGGGAAGAAGTGGGTCAGCTTGTCCTCGCCCACGCTGGGGTCGTAGGAATTGATGCCGCCGGACTTGGTGCGCTGGCCCATGACCACCGGGGAGATCGTCCAGTTCTCGTCGAGGTCGAGCCGCAGAGCCAGGCGCGCGCCGTTGGTGTCGACCTGGTTGTAGTCCTTCTCGACTAGGTCGGCGTTGTCCTTGGTGATGCCCGAGACCGGGTAGGTCCGCGTGCCCTGCACGTTGTCGACCCAGCCCGGATCGCGCTTGCTCCAGCCGACCAGGCGGATCGCCGCCTTGTCGCTCAGGGGCAGGTTGACGAAGCCCTCGGCCACGTAGCCCATGTCGCCGCCGGACAGCGTGTTGCCCTCGAGGCCGAAGCCGGCGTCGAACGCCGCGGTGTCCGGCTTGTTGGTCACGATCCTGATCGTGCCCGCCTGGGAACTGGCGCCGTACAGCGTGCCCTGCGGGCCCGCCAGGGCCTCGACGCGGGCGATGTCGTACATGTGCACGTCGAGCGCGCCCGTGATCGTGGTGATCGGCTGCTCGTCGAGGTAGATGCCCACGCTCGGCTGCGAGCCGGAGTGGTTGATGTTGTCGCCCGAGGCGACGCCGCGCATGTAGACGTTGCTGAAGCCCGAGCCGCCGCTCGACGTGGTGATGCTGGGCATCAGCCGCGCGAAATCCTCGAAGTTCTGGATGTCGAGCTGCTCGAGCTTCTCGGTGTTCAGCGCCTGGATGCTCAGGGGAACCTGCTGCAGGTTCTCGCTGCGCTTCTGGGCCGTGACGACCACTTCCTCGAGCAGGGCCTGCTCCTGCGCATAGGCATGCGGCGCGAGCGCCAGCATGCCCGCGGCGATGGGCATGGTCACGAATGCCTGCTTGGCAGCCCGCTGCAACTTCCGCTTCCTGGATCTCTGCATGACGCTTTCCCTTCGGGTTAGGAGTTGTTATGGGCCGTAGTGTACGTTGTGGGCAGGCAACGTCAAACGCCCGGTGCGGCTGGATAGTTAACCAGAACCGGCCCGAGAACGCTGCGCAGGGGGTCCAGCCAGTCGTTGTAATGACGCCACTGGTCGACGCCCTCGCGGAAAATGGGCCGGCGCACCTGCTCGGAACTGGCGGTCCGCACGGCCCGGTCGTTCTCGTAGAAGCGCAGGCAGGCAGGGTCGAACGGCAGGCCGCAGTGGTCGAGCAGGGCCCGGACCTCGGCTTCCGTGTCGTCGACCATGCGCTCGTAGATCACCCGGTGGATGGCGCCCGGGGCCACGGCGTCGAAATGCCCCATCAGCTCGACGTAGTCGCGGTAGTAGCGGCCGATGTCCTCGAGGCTGTAGGTGAAGTTCTGGCCGCGCGCGAAGTGCTGCTTGAAGTTGGAGAAGCAGCAGGCCAGCGGATGCCGGCGCGCGTCGATGATCTTCGCGTTGGGCAGGATCAGGCGGATGAAGCCGGCGTGCGCCCAGTTGTTGGGCATCTTGTCGATGAAATAGGGCCTGTCGGTCTTGCGCTGGATGCGCGTGCGCGCCAGGTACTCCTCGCCGAAGGCCCGGACCTCGTCGGCCGACAGCGAGGCCAGTTCGTCGTGGTAGGTCTCGCCCTCCTCGCGCCCCCGCGACCGCAGCTGGCGTACCAGCGAGATGATGTCGGGCAGCTCCATCGTGCCCTCGACCAGCGGGTGGCTGGCGAGGATCTGCTCCAGCAGCGTCGAACCCGAACGCGGCAGGCCGACGATGAAGATCGGATCGGCTGAGGGGCACCCCCAGCCCTCGCGGGCCGCGTAGAAATCCGCGGTGAAGGTCTCGCGCGCACGCCGGACGCGCAGCGTCGTGTCGCTGGCGGCGTAGGGCGTGCTCTTGAGGCGCAGCGCGTTGCCCGCGGCGTAGTGCCGGAAGGACTCCGGGTACTCGGCCGCGTCCTCGAGTGCCTTGCCGAGCGCGAAGTCCAGGTGCAGCCGGTCGTCGTCGGCCAGGTTCGGGCGCGCCAGCTGGGCGCGCATCGTGGCGAGGTCGTCCGCGTCGAACTGGAAGGTCTTGAGGTTGGCCAGGCTCCACCATGCCTCGCCGTAGGCGGGCGCCAGCGAAGTGCACTTGCGATAGGCCTCGATGCTGTCCGCCTGCCGGCCGGCGGTCTTGAGCGCATGGCCGTAGCTGAGCCAGAGCTTGACCTGGTCCGGATACTCCGCGAGCAGCCCCTCGTAGAGGCCGATCGCTTCATCGTATTCCCCGAGGCGGCTCAGGATCGCCGCCTTGAGGCCGCGATGGCTGGGATTGCGCGCATCCGCGGCCAGCAGGCGTTCGACTTCGGCTAGCGCCTCCGCGGACTTGTTGGCCCGGT
>JADZCS010000279.1 GCA_020851435.1 Gammaproteobacteria bacterium
AGGTGGGCTTCGTCGTAGAGCACCCAGTCGATGCCGAGCGACTCCCAGCTCAGGAAGTCGTCCCTTTTCTTCTCGTTCGCCAGGCGCTCGAGGCGTACCTTCCACGCCTTCTTCATCCGCTCCAACTGCTTCACGATCCGGTTGGACCGATCGTCGGACCTCGACATGCGGACGGCCATCTCCAGGTCGTGGATGATGGCCTTGATGTGCCGTGTGGTGTAGGCCACGGACATCCCGAGCAGTTCGAACGTCGAGTGCGTCATCACGATGGCATCCCAGTCGCCGGTGGCGATGCGGGAGACGAACTCGCGCCGGCGGTCGCCGGCCAGATCGTCCTTCGTGGCCATCAGGACCGCTGCGCAGGGGTACAGGCGCACGAACTCGGCCGTGTACTGCTCCAGCATGTGGTTCGGCACGATGTGGGCCGGCTTGGCTGCCAGGCCCAGTCGCCGCAGTTCCATGCTGGCGGCCACCATGACGGCCGTTTTGCCTGCACCCACCGCGTGAAACAGCCCGGTGTTGCCGGACTGCACGATGCGCCAGATGGCGTTGCGCTGGTGGGCATGCAGTTCGAAGCAGCGGGAGAACCCCGGCAGCTTCAGGTGCGAGCCGTCGAACTCGCGCTGGCGCGAGCAGTTGAACAGGTCGTTGTAGATCCTGCACAGCCTCTCGCGGCGCTCCGGATCCTCGTAGGCCCAGGCCGCGAAACGTTCCTTCAGCAGACCTAGCTTCTCGCGCGCCGCCACCGTCTCCGGCTTGTTGACGACGTAGTTGTCGCGGTCGGGATGCGGGTCGCGGACCGTCGGCGTCTGCACGTTGAGTGCGCACAGCACCAGTTCGATCGCGTTCATGCGGGCCGTGCCGAACTCCTGCGAGCAGGTCACGTTCCCCTGGGCTTCGTACTTGTTGACCTGGACCGACCAGGTGCCGGCCTTGGCCAGGTACTGCACGGCGGCGCCGCGCAGTTTGAGGACCTCGCGAATGAAGGCCTCGACCGATTCCGCCGGGATCCACACCGCACCGAGCCTGGGCTCGATGGACGCGGGGGGCAGGTCTTCCGGGATGACTCGCTCCAGGGCCCGGACGTTCGACTCGTACGCCGTGCCGGCCGCGAGCGCCGCTTGCAGCTTGCGCTTCACGTTGCCCGACAGATAGGCGTCGGCGGTTTCGTGGTCGCCGGTTTCGGGATTCCGGTAGATCAGGCCGCGTTCCTCCAGGTCGCGGGCCACTGCATGCGCTTCAGCCCGCAGCAGGTCGGCCATGTAGGCCAGGTCGACGCGCCCCCGCCATTGCGTGGAGTGCGCCAGCGCCTCGTCGGGCTCCGCGGCCCGGTCCGGTTCGACGACACGACTGACGGTGCGCCTGTGAAAGATGTCGGCCTTGGTCGCCGCTTCCTCCTCTTCGTCGTAGTGCTCCAGCGACAGCAGGAGCGGATAGTCGGGATCCCGCCGGAAGGCCAGGGCGTTGGCACGACCGGTGAGGCAGCCGTGCCTGGCGACGAACCTGTCGTAGCTGCCGTTGAGGCCGCGTCGCAGGTCCGCCAGCGCGTTGTCGCTCACGTCGTCCAGTTGGGCGGCAAGGAGCTTGCGCGCGCGGTCGCGGATGTCGCACATGCCGGCGATGCGCTGGCGCATGGTGGCGTTCGTCCTGTCGTGGATGTCGACGAGTGCACCCTGCTGTGCGATGTGGATGCGCCCGCCGTGCAGCACGTGGCCGCCCGGGCGTGCGCCCTCGGGTGCGGCGACCGCGGTCGCCGGAGCGCTTGGCGCTGCAGAAGCCACCGGCAGCGGCACATAGACACCGCTGGGTATCAGGCTGGCGGCCTGCTGCAGCGCTGCGCCGAGGTCGCCGTCGAGGATGACAGTGGGCATCGGCGTGTATCCACGGGTCACCTTGTCAATGAGGCCGAGCACGTTGCGCGGGTTGGCCGCGTACCAGGCGTTGAACTGCATGTACTTGTCCTGGCAGCACGGATCGCGCAACTCGTCGGGGACGAAGTCGAGGTCGACCCACTCCGCGCTGCCCGACTCTCCAGGCTGGCTCCTGCGCAGCATCACGATGTCTGACTGCACGTCGGTGCTCGCCAGCCGCATGAACGCCCCTTGCGGCAGGCGGACGGCGCTGACCAGGTCGGCCAGTGAAGCCGCGTGGGCCCGGGCCGATTCGTCGCGTTGGTCGAGAAACCAGGCCGACGTGATGAGGCACACCAGCCCGCCCGGCCGCACGAGGTCGAGCGCCTTGCCGACGAACCAGTTGTGGATGCTGAACCTGCTGTACGGCCGGTTGCGGCCGTCGCTGACCTGGTAGTTGCCGAACGGGACGTTCGAGACCACCAGATCGAAGGAGCCGTCGGCCAGCGTCGCGGCTTCGAGCCCCTGTACGCGGACGTCCACCCCCACGGCGCCGTACAGCGCCCTGAGGATGCGCCCGGCCAGATCGTCCAGTTCGACCGCGGTGATGCGGCTTCGCATGGCGATGTCGGCCGGCATGCAACCCAGGAAATGGCCGATGCCGCTGCTGGGGTCCAGGATGCGCCCGCCCTCGAAACCCAGGCGGCGCAGTGCCGCCCAGATCCAGCGGACGATGAAGGGCTCGGTGTAGTGGCTGTTGTTGACCGAGGCCCTGGCCGACTCGTACTCATCAGGTTGGAGCAGTTCCGACAATTGCTGAGCACGCCGCTTCCATGCGGCGTCGGTGCCGTCGAGGTTGAAGCTCGCCGGAATGCCGCCCCAGCCGGTGAAGCGCAGCAGCGCGACACGTTCTTCGGGAGTGGGCGAACGTCCATCCCGCTCGATGGCGCGCAGCACGGCGATGGCTTCGATGTTGGCGTTGAACTTCGTCGCCTGGCCTTCGAGGCCATCAAGCACCGAGTCCGTCCACTGCGGCCAGG
>JADZCS010000280.1 GCA_020851435.1 Gammaproteobacteria bacterium
GACGAGCCCACGGGCAACCTCGATCCGGACCTGTCGCTGGACGTCATGAACCTGTTCCGCCGCTTCAACGAGGCCGGCGTGACCGTCATGATCGCGAGCCACGACGTCAACCTCATCGCGCGCCTGGGCGTGCGGCGCATCCACATCGAGCAAGGCCGGCTGGCCGATACCCCTGCCAATGCAGCCACCTGAGAGCACCCCGGAGATTCGCGCCGAAGGCCGCCCGGTTCCCGCGCGGACGGCGCCCCCGCGCCCGCTGCAGGCCGCGCTGTCGACCTGGCTGGAGCGCCATGCCCAGACGATGGTGGGCTCGGTGGGCAGGCTGCTGCGCCAGCCCTTCGCGACGGTGCTGACCGTGGCCGTGATCGGCATCGCGCTCGCATTGCCGACCTGCCTGCACCTGATCATCGCCAACGGTCGCTCGCTGACCACGGGGCTCGAGGACACGGTGCAGATTTCCGTGTACCTGCGCCAGCCCATGACGGCCGAGGACGCGCGCAAGCTCGCTCTCACGATCGACGCCCGCGACGACGTCGCCGGGGCGCGGCTCGTGACGCCCGAGGAAGGCCTGCGCGAATTCGAGTCGCTGTCGGGCTTCGGCGAGGCGCTCAAGGCGCTGCAGGACAATCCGCTGCCCTACGCCGTCGTCGTGCGGCCCGCGCAGTACTTCGATACCCCCGAGGCCGTCGAGACCCTGACCGCCGACCTGCGGACGATGCCGCAGATCGAGCTCGTGCAGGTCGACACCGAGTGGGTGCGCCGGCTCCAGGCGATCCTCGCCGCGCTGCGCCGCGTCGTGGAGATCACCGCGGGGCTGCTGGGACTCGGCGTGCTGGCCGTGGTCGGCAACACCATCCGGCTCGACATCAACGGCCGGCGCGAAGAGATCGAGGTCACCAAGCTGGTCGGCGGTGACGATTCCTTCGTGCGGCGGCCGTTCCTCTACAGCGGCCTGTGGTACGGGCTGCTGGGCGGCATCTTCGCGGCGGGCATCGCCGCGGCTGCCACGTCGGCGATGGAGGCACCAGTGGCGCAGCTCGCCGCGCTCTACGGCTCGACGTTCCGGCTCGCGGGCATCGACTCGGACACCGTGCTTGCGCTGATCGGCGGCGGGGCCCTGCTGGGCTGGCTCGGCTCCTGGGTGTCGGCCGCGTATCACCTGCGTCGCATCGAGCCGCGCGCATAACTCGTTGATATAAAAACGATTATTCTTGGAACCTGGCCGGGTACTTAGCACTCCAATGGAACGAGTGCTAGAGTATGCCCACCGGCGGGCCATGCCCGCCGCCAACCCGAACAGGATGGAACGCGCCCATGGCCGATCACGCGATTGCGCTGCCGAACCCGAGCCAGGTCCTCGCCGGACCGATCGGTAGTCTCGACGCCTACCTCGAAAGGGTCTCGCACCTGCCGGTGCTGAGCCGCGAGCAGGAAGTCGAGCTGGCACGGCGCTACCGTCGCGAGGATGACCTCGATGCGGCGCGCGACCTCGTGCTCTCGCACCTGCGCTTCGTCGTGCACATCGCGCGCGGCTACTCAGGCTACGGCCTGCCCATGGGCGACCTGGTCCAGGAAGGCAATGTCGGCCTCATGAAGGCCGTCAAGCGCTTCGACCCGACCCTCGGCGTGCGGCTCGTGAGCTTCGCCGTGCACTGGATCCGCGCCGAGATCCACGAATACGTGTTGCGCAACTGGCGCCTCGTGCGCGTCGCCACCACGAAGGCGCAGCGCAAGCTGTTCTTCAACCTGCGGCGCATGAAGAAGAACCTGACCTGGCTGTCCGAGGAGGAAACCCAGGCAGTCGCACGCGACCTCGGCGTCGAGCCGCGGGAAGTGCGCGAGATGGAACAGCGCCTCTCGGCGCGCGACCTGTCCTTCGACCCGACGATCGACAGCGACGACGAGGACGGCAGCTACTCGCCTGCCGCCTACCTGCCGGCGCCCGATGCCGATCCCGCGATCGCCGTCGAACGCGACGAGTGGGACAGCACCTCGACCGCGTCGCTGGGCGTCGCGCTGCGTGAGCTCGATGCCCGCAGCCGCCGCATCATCGAGACGCGCTGGCTGGCCGAGGACAAGCTCACGCTGCACGACCTCGCCGCCGAATTCGGCGTGTCGGCCGAGCGCGTGCGCCAGATCGAGACCAACGCTCTCAAGAAGCTGCGCGCGGCGATCGGCGAGCGCTGAACGCGTGCGGGCGCTGATCGCGGCATTCCTGCTGCTGCCCGGGCTGTGCCTGGCGCAGGTGGCCGCGCCCCCGCCACCCGCCGAAATCGTCAGCACGCTGTCGCGCGTGGCCATCCTGGTGTCCGACCTCGAGGCCTCGAAGCGCTTCTACACCTACGCGCTGGGCTATGAAGTGAGCTACGACGGCGACATCACGCGCCCCGCCGTCATCACGCAACTCGGACTCGCGCCGGGGCAGAAGGCCTGGTTCACCGTGCTGCGCTCGAGCCAGGTGATCGCGGGCCAGCGCCAGGACGGCGCCATGATCGGACTGCTGACCATCACCAATCCCGTGCCGCCTGCGATGCAGCGCCCCACTGGCGCCGCGCTTGCGCGCGGCGAGCAGATGTTTGCCATCCGCACGACCGACATCGCGCAGGTCCGCGCGCGGCTCGGCGAACTCGGCGCGCCGATCGTGCTCGAGCCCATGAAGTCCCCCGACGGTAAGGAAACCGAGCTCGTCACGCGCGATCCCGACGGGACACGCCTGCACGTCGTCGAGAGGTAAGAGGGAGGGGTCAGACCCCCATTGTGTACCTCTGTGGCACCCCGGGGGTGCCAC
>JADZCS010000281.1 GCA_020851435.1 Gammaproteobacteria bacterium
CGATCGTGCGCGTGCGCGGCAGGAAGTCGCCATGGAACTGCGGATGTGGCCACGGCGAGTCGAGCGCGATCACGTTGCGCTCCGCGAGCGGTACGACCGACAGGGTCTCGGTGCCCGCGAGCGAGGAGGTGAACTCGACGTCGAAGCTCAGAGTCTCTCCTTCGGCCGGCACGGCGAGGGTGGTGTGCACGCCGCTGGCATCGCCGTGGCCCAGGCCCTGGCGCAGTTCGCGCGGCTTCCCCATGACGCGCAGCGACGACGCGCCGCCGAGACCGCGCACGTCGCGGATCCCCACACCGAGCTGCGGTGCGCCGATGGTGCGAGGGGTGGCGGGGTCGTCGTCGCGCGGGATGTTGACGCGGAACGCGGCGCGCAGGGTCGAGTCCAGCTCGAACACGCGCACCTCGTACAGCCCGCGCATGCGCGGCAGCGACCGCAGCGTGCCGCGCACATCCAGCGACTCCGGGAAGAACACCCAGGTGCCGGTCCTGAGCTCCTCGACCGGGCGCTGGACGCCGCCCGCATCGGCGCGCATCACGACGATGCGATCGCTGTACGGCACGAACAGCACGGGGCCCGCGATCGCCTGCTCACCGGCCGTGCTGCGCGAGACTTCCTGGACCGCCTCGGCGCGATAGCGCTGCCGGTCCTCGACCGTGCCGCGGATCATCGCCAGCGCGATCAACATGACAAAGGTCAGGCCTAAGACCGTGGCTATCTTGAATGCCAAGCGCATACCGCCTCCATGAGTGCTGGAAGCAGTGTCCGCGAGTCATGCGAGCCTGGAATGTAGGCTGTGTGAAGCGAGCGTGAAGTCAGGCGGGCAGCGACAGCATGCCCACGGCGCCGCCGCCGTCGCGATTGGCCAGTGTCGCGTCTCCGCCGTGCAGGGCGGCCACCTCCGCGACAAAGCTCAGGCCCAGGCCGCTGCTGCGGCTGCCGCCGCCCGGCCTTGCTAACGAATAGAAGCGCTCGAAGGCACGCTCCAGGGCGTAGTCGGGCACGCCCGGCCCGAGGTCGGCGACTGTGACCAGCCACCGCTGCCCTTGGCGCGAAATCTTCAGCTCCACGCAGCTGTCTTCGGGCGCGAAGTCCGCCGCGTTGTCGAGCAGGTTGATCAGCGCCTGGCGCAGCAGGAAGGGATCGCCGCTCACCACCGCGGAAGGGCCGTCGATGTCCACCGCGATCCGGCGTCGCGTGAGCTTGTCCTGCACGCGTTCCACCGCCTCGAGGGCCAGGCTGGTCAGGTCGACGGCCTGGGGATTCTCGATGCGCTGGCGGTGTTCGACGGCGGCGAGCGCCAACATCTTGTCGACCATCTCGGCCATGCGGTCGCCCTGCGCATGAATGGTGGCGAGGAAGCGCGCGCGGTCGCCGGCAGGCATCGCTTCGCCGCCCGATTCGACCAGCTCCACGCTGCCGCGTATCGCCGCGAGCGGACTCTTGAGCTCGTGGGTCAACGCGTGCACGTACTGCTCGACGTACTGCTTGCCCTCGAGGCGGTCGCGCATGGTCTCGAGCGCCCGGCTGAGGTCGCCGAACTCCCCCGGCGCATCGGGCGGCGAGGCCCGCTCGCCCGCGGTCACCGCGTCGGCGAAGCGGCGCAGCGCGCCCAGCTGGCGCGACAGCCACCACGCCGCCAGCAGGCCGATCACCATCGCGGTTCCCAGCAGGACGAATCCCCACAGCAGGATGGTGTCCTGGCTGCGCGCGATGAACGGCGCGATCGTCTGGTTGGGCTTCGCCACGGTCAGCACGCCGACGATGCGCGCGCTTCCCGCGCTGCGATCGACGATCGGGGCCGCCACGTACATGACGGTGGAACTGTCGTCGTCCGGGTCCGATCGCGTCGAGCGCGCGCCGTAGAGGCCGCGCAGGGTCCGGTGCACGTCGTTCCAGCGCGAATAATCCTGGCCGACGTCGCGGCCGCTGGAATCGAATACGACGATGCCGCGCGCGTCCGTGACGTAGATGCGCGTGCCGATCCGGCGCTTGGTGAAGCCCCAGATTTCCGCACCGAGGTCGCGGTCCGTCAGCTCGCGCACGCTCGTGGCAAAACGGCCGCTGTCGATCCGGCCCGCAAGCAGGTCGTCCCTGGCCTGCGTGGCGAGCAGGTTGGCGGTGTCGACCAGCGTGTCTTCCATGGTCTGCCGGACGCCCGGCTTGACCTCCTGCACGAACACGCGGCCGAGAAGGATCGCGGCGAACGCCACGATGAGGAAATAGCCCAGGAGAATGCGCAGGCCGATCCGCATGTGACAGCGATGCCCCGCTCAGCCGCCGACGTCCAGCGAATAGCCGATGCCACGGTGGGTCCGGATCGGATCCCCACCAGATTCGCCTGCCGCGGCCTGCAGCTTCGCCCGCAGCGTCTTGATGTGTGTGTCGACGGTGCGGTCGCTGCTGTCCACTGCGTCGGCCCAGACCTGGTCCATGAGCTGCGCGCGCGACAACACCGCGCCGGGCCGCGCCAGCAGGGCCTCCAGCACGCCGTACTCGTAGCGCGTGAGATCGAGCAGCTGTCCGCGGTAGCGTATCCGCCGGCCGGGCCGATCCAGCTCGAACGCGTCAATGCACTGCCAGCGAGCCGGGGCAGCCTGGGTCTTGCGGCGCAGCCTGGCGCGCACCCGTGCCACGAGTTCGCGCGGTGAGAAGGGCTTGACCACGTAGTCATCGGCGCCGAGCTCGAGTCCCAGCACGCGGTCGAGTTCGCCCTGGCGCGCCGTGAGGAAAATGACCGGCACGTCGCTGACCACGCGCAGCGCCCGGCAGACGTCGAAGCCGCTCATGTCGGGCAGGCCCACGTCGAGAACCACGAGATCGATGCCGCCGGCCTGGACGCGCGGCACGACGGCGCCGCCCAGCAGCACGTGTTCCGCCGCATGGCCCTCGGCCCGAAGCGCGTAGGCTACGGTGTCGGCGATCGCCGGTTCGTCTTCGGCGATCAGGATGGTTGGCGTCGAGGGCATGGCGTCCGTCCAGGCGACCCGTGGCCATTGTAGGCGCAGTCTGTGCCTGTGCGAGTGCCGGCAGGCCGGGTATCCTAGGGCCAGTCCAACAAGGAGACCGGATCAATGAAGACTGCATTCCGCAAGCTGCTGACTGCCGGCGTCATGGCCACTGCCCTGGTCGCCGCGCCGCTGGCGCTGGCCAAGGACGAAAAGCCGGCTGCCACGACCATGGTCACCGTCTACATCTCCGCCCATGGCGGAACCGGCCTGGCCAAGGAAGCCAACGAGAGCCACGCGAAGATGGAAGCGCAGGGCTGGCGCTTCTCCAACTTCACCGTGCACACCGAGAACGGCGACACCGAAGGCGCCTGGATCACCTACGTCAAGTAAGGGCGCTGGCGGGGATCGCGGTGCAGGTGGTACAAGCACCACATGCACCACGTTACCCCGCCGTCTTTTCGCACAAGCCTCGCCGCCGTCGTTCTCGCGCTTGGCGCTGCTGCGGCGTGGGCCGCGCCCGTCGCGCCAGCGCTCACCGTCACGCTGAAGCCCAGGCTCGAGGCTGGACAGGCCGACATCGGCTCGGTCGAGGTCTCGGTCGTGCTGGATCGGGCACAACCCGCGACGGCAGAGCCCCTGCTGCGCATGGCGCAGGTGGTGATGAACGTCGAGACCGTGGCGCGCTCGGCCGAGGTTTTCGCCAGCGATGATTTCGGCGACCTGCCGCTCAAGGTGAGCGACGACGGCGAAGGCGCCAAGGCCGTTCGCAGCTGGACGCCGGCGCGACCGGTGCGTGGCAAGCTCAGCTACCGTTACAGCGCGACCATCACGAACCAGCTCGCGCCGCGTGGCGCGGCGCCGCCGTTCGAGCTGCGCAGCGAGGCTGGCGCATTCTCGGGCGCCGGCGAATCCTTCCTGCTGTTGCCGTATACGCAAGAGCCCCACCGCCTCGCGCTGCACTGGGACCTGTCGTCCCTGCCGGCCGGTGCGCGCGGCGTGAGCAGCCTCGGCGCCGGCGACGTGCTTGCGGCGCAGGCCGTGCCGCCCGCGCGCCTCGCGCAGAGCTTCTACATGGCTGGCCGCATCGGCACCTACCCGGAACGCCCCGTGCAGAAGGGGTTCTTCGCCGCGTGGCAGGGCGATCCGCCGTTCGACGCGCGTGCCCTGCTGCAGTGGACCGAACAGCTGCACGCGCGCTATTCGGCGTTCTTCGGCGACCACGAACTGCCGACCTACGGCGTGTTCGTGCGCCGGAACAAGGTGAACCCGGGCGGCGGTGTCGAGTTGTCGGGCTCTTTCGTGGCGACCTACGACGTGGTCACGAAGGCCTCGAACCTGCGGATCCTGATGGCGCACGAGATGCTGCACACCTGGGAGCCGTTGATCACCGATCCAGAGGGGCTCGAGTCTTCGTGGTTCGGCGAAGGCCTGGCCGTGGTCTACCAGCGCGCCTTGCCGTGGCGCTTCGGCATGATCGAGTCGCAGGCTTTCCTCGACGACGTCAACTTCCACGCGGGTCGCTACTACACCAACCTGCTGGGCGACGTGGCCAACGACCAGGTTCCGCTGCGCTTCTGGGAAGACACGCGGATCCGCACCATTCCCTACGATCGCGGTTCGTTCTACCTGGTCACCGTCGACGACGCCGTGCGCAAGCACAGCGGCGGCCGAC
>JADZCS010000282.1 GCA_020851435.1 Gammaproteobacteria bacterium
CCCCGCGTCGCTCGAGCTCGGCGAGCCTGCGATCGAACTCGTCGCGCGCGGCCACGGCGGCGCCGGCTTCACGTTCATCCTGGGCCGCCTGCTCGCGGCGTGCCGCCAGTTGTTCGGTCGCGCGCTTTGCGGCCGATGCGGCGAGGCTGGCGTCGGGGGCCCGCTCGCCTGCCGATAGCCACGTGAACAACGCTGCCGCTGCAACCGCAACGGCCGCGACCCCGGCAGCCGCCTTCCAGTGACGCCAGGGGCCGGCTGCGTCCGTGCGCATGGTGGCGGTCGCGGCGCTGGCCGGCGCCGCGGGCTCGTCCGGCGGTTCCTGAGCGGCGGCGGCGAGCAGGGCTGCGACTTCGTCCATCGACGCCGGGCGTTCCGCCGCCGACTTCGCGAGCAGCCGCAGCGCGAGGCGCCGCAGGCCTTCCGGCGTCGGTTGCCGCGGCACGAGCTGCGGAGGCGGCTCGTACAGCACCTTGTCGCGCGTGATCGCGGGATAGAAGGGCGGGCTGGCCGCAAGCAGTTCGTAGAGCATGGCCCCGAGCGCGTACAGGTCGTCCGCTGGCGCCGCAGGCTCGCCGCGCAGGCGTTGCGGTCCCTGGTTGTAGGGCGAGCCACCGCTGGGGGGCAGTTCGCCGATGCGCGTGGCGCGGCCGAAGTCCGCGAGTCGCGGGTTGCCCGCGGCGTCGATCAGCACGTTGCCGCACTTGAGGTCGCCGTGGGTGGTGCCCAGCGCATGCAGTTGCGCCAGCTGTGCGGCCACGCCCTGCAGCGCGGGCAGGAACGAGCGGTACGAGCGGCCGCGGAACTGACCCAGGTCGCCGCCGGCGACGTATTCGAGCGCGCAGAACCTCCGGCCGCCTTCCTCGTGGAGGCCGTAGACCTCGACCGCCCCGGCCGGCGCCAGGCGCATGCGTTCGAATTCGGCGGTCGCTTCCTCGTCGGGCAGGAACTTGAGTGCGACGCGGCGTGCCGCTTCGCGATCCTCGGCGAGCCAGACTTCGCCCTGGCCGCCTTCGCCGAGGCGGCGCAGCAGGACGAAGCGCGAGCCGAGCTCGAGCCCGGCCGTAAGCGGCTTCATGAAACGTTCAACCGCCGCCTGGCGGCGCCGGCGCGGGTGGCGACGGCGCGGGGTTGGCGCTGACGCCGCCGGTTTCCTCCGCGTAGAGCTCGGCCAGCAGCTTGCGCCATTCCGCGTACTGCGCCTCGGCGGTGCCGGTCAGCTTCAGCGTGCGGCCTTCCACCTCGACGTTGAGCGGCGCGGCTTCGTTCTCGAAGGAACTCGAGATTTCCTTGAGCGCGCTGGTGTGGATCTTGGCTTCCTCGCCCTTCTGCATGCCGCTCATGATCGCCATCGTGCCGCCGGTGATCGCCGCATAGCGCCCGACGTCGGTGGCTCGCGCGCAGGCGTCGCTGCTGCAGTTGGTGTCGACGAGGATGCCGGCCAGGATGGCTGCGACGCCGAGCCCGATGCGCGCATTCCGCTGGGCCTTGAGCTTTTCCTCGGCGACGATCTCGTCGTAGGAATAGCGGCGCCAGTTGAGGTAGGGCTCCTGGGCGCGCTCGCTGAACGCGGCATAACTCTCGTTGACGGTGTCGATGACGCCGGCGTCGCGCTCGCGGATGCGCTCGATGCGCTCCACCACCACGTCGCCCTCGGCCGGCAGGCGGGCGACCTTCCAGCGTCCGCTCTTCTTGTCGTGCTGCAGGTAACCGGCGAGCGCCTGCGGCGCGAAGTCCTGCGCGAAACGCAGCTCGGCGACGCGGCGGATCTCGCGCAGTTCGTCTGCGCTCAGGCGCTGGCGCGCGGCGAGCATGTCGTTGGCAATCGTCGCGTAGACGTTCTGGAAGGGGTCGCGCGCGCGGCCCGCGCCGTCCTTGTAGGCCCGCGTGTCCGCCGGGCCTTCGTAGCGCTTGCGGATCCAGCTGCGACCGGTCGCATCGACTACCTCGATGTCGAGCTTCAGCACCGAGCCCGTGGACTCGACGATGCGCCCCGACACCATCACGTCCATGACCTCGACGGTGGGCGGGATCACGCGCACCGCGCCCCACTGCCCGGCGCCCGCGAGCGTGCTGCCCACCTGGCCGGGCAGGTAACGGGCCTCGGCCTTGCGGATCTCGGGATAGATGCGGTCCTTCTCGCCGAGCTCGGGGTTGTCCTCGATTTCCTTCGACACGCCCGGGTCGAACAGGCGCACGCCGACGTCGAGCAGCTGGTCTTCCGGCACCTCGGTGGTTGCCTGGACGGCCTGCAGCTGAGGCAGCGGCCTCGTTTCCTTCACGACGCAGCCCGCGAGGGCCGCGATCGCGACGAATGCCGTGAATGCGCGCAATGCCTGCATCATGGGTTCACTGGCCCTTCTTGTACTTGCGGTATTCCTCCCAGAGCCGCGCGCGCAGCTCCGGGTCGGTTTCCTTCATCGCCGCCTCGCGCAGCTGGCGAGCCACGATGTCGTCGTCGCTGCCGTCGGGAATGTCGGCCGGCGCGTCTTTCGGGCCGGAGCCCTTCGTGCCGCCGCCGGCGCCACCGCCGCCACCCTCGGTGCCGTTGCCGGTGGAGCTGTCCCCACCGCCCTCGCGATCCGATTCCATGCTGCCGCTGCGGTCGCCACCGGCCTTTCCGGTGCCACTGCCCTGGCCGGAGGCGCCGCCAGCGCCATCCTTGCCGCCGGTCGATCCCGCGGAGTCGCCGGACTCACCGTTGCCGCCCGTGGCCGCGCCTTCTTCGGCGGCACGCGCGCGCGCGATCTCGGCCTGGGCATCCCGCACCGCGGCATCGAAAGTGCCGAAGGTTTCGTCGAGCCTGCGGTCGATCGCCGCGCGGCGGCCCTCGCCGGTGCTGCCGCCCGCACTTCCACTACCGCTACCACTGGTGGTTCCACTGGCGCCGCCGGCAGTGCCTGCAGTCGTACCGCCGCCCGTGCCGCCGGCAGTGCCTGCCGAGGACGGCAGGTTCGCGCCCTGGCCGCCGGATGTTGCCGTCTCGGTGCCGCCGGCAGAGCCGCTGCTCGTCGTAGACGCGCCCTGGCCAGACTGGCCCGCCTTGGCGGTGCCCGGGGTCCCGGCGGCGCCGGACGTGCCAGTGCTGCCAGGGGTGCCCGAGGCGCCGGAGGTACCAGCGGAACCCGAGGCGCCAGCCGAGCCCGCGCTACCGGCGCTGCCAGTGCTTCCAGTGCTACCAGCGCTGCCGGTACCGCCGGTGCTTCCAGTACTACCAGTGCTGCCACTGCTCCCGCTACTGCCCTCGCTGCCCGGCTGCGGCAGCGCCGCCGACCCGCCGCCCTGGCCCTGCGTGGGGAAGGTCTGCTGGGAACCGCCTGACGAGGAAGACGACGATGAACTGGACGACGATGAACTGGAGGAGGACGAGCTGGAAGAGGATGAACTGGATGAGGTCGAGCCGCTGGACGATGACGGCATTCCGCCCGAGGGCATCGAGGTGCTGCTGCTCTGCGACGATTGCTGATCGGGCAGGCAGCCGGCCACGAGGCTCGCAGCGAGCGCCCATCCGGCAACATCCCAACGGCGGTTGCAGATCACGTTAGTCCCCCGACAACGGCATCGAAGCCTTCTGGATTGGAACATGCCTGCGGGGCAAGGTTCCAATGCATCGAACGGGCGGCCCTCAGGGGCTGGCCGCCGCGGCCGCCGAGTCGCCGCCGCGCAGGAACGCGGTGAGCTGCTCGGCGAGACGGTCGCAGGCGGTAGCCTGCACGCGCGCAATGAACGGCAGCGGCACGATCACGCCGACGAGCGCCGAGGTGCCGGTGACGTTGGTGGTGACCTCGCCGGTGGACTTGCCGGTCTGCAGGTCCCAGACCGCCGCCTCGTAAGCCGACTCCTTTTCCCACCAGCCAAAACCGAGGCAGCCGCCGCCGCCGGGGCCGATGGCGCAGGAGAAGCTGCCGCCGCTGTCGGTCTTGCGCGTGACGCCGTCCACCCACACGACGTAGCGCACACCCGTGCCGGCGATGCGTTGCGCGACCGACGGCCGCGCCAGCAGGCGCGCGATGCCCTCGGGGCGCTGTGGCGCGATCGCGGGCTCGAACCACGGGAACAGCTGGTCGACGAACGCGTCGTTCGCCTGGACCTTGATGCCCTCGCCGCTGAGCCTGCCGCCCACGCAGTCCATGAACGAATCCTCGGCGCTGCCGCCGTCGACCTTGGGCTTGGCGAGGATGACCACGCCCTCGCCGGAGGCGATGTGGGTCGGCGCCATGCGGTTCTCGTCGAGCTTGGCGGTCATGCAGCCCGTCAGCAGGGTGGTGACAGCCACGACCGAAAGCGTGCGTTTCATGCGCCTGAGTATACGCCAGCTATCCCGGGCGGTAATTCAGGGACTTGAATTTGACAGGCGCCACGCGGGTTTGGCGTCATGCCGCGGCGCACACAAGAACCTCCAGGAGACCCGCCATGACCAGCCCCGCCTCGATCACGAACTGGGACGACGAAACCGACGTACTGATCGCCGGCTACGGCGTGGCGGGCTGCGCGGCGGCGATCGAGGCGCACGACCGCGATCCCTCGGCCGACGTCCTGATCGTCGAGAAGATGACCGAGGCGCGGGCGGGCGGCAACGGCCGGGTGTCGGGCCAGTCGCTGCTGATCTCGCACAACGCCGAGGCCCTGTACCAGTACCAGCGCGCCATGAGCGCCAAGAACCCTGTGCCCGACGACATGCTGCGCGAGTGGGCGCGGCAGATGGCGGGCCTGGAGTCGTACATCGTCGAGCGCAGCAAGGAAGCCGGCACGCAGTACGTGCGCGGCAGCGGCTGGAGCGAGGGCGACGCCGTCTACGAGTTCCCGGAATTCGGCGCGGAGAACGCGGTCGCCTACAACGCCATCATCAAGCCGATTCCCAGCGGCGTCTGGATCACGATGAAGAACTGCGTCGAGAAGCGCCGCGTGCGCCGGCAGTACGAGTCGCCCATCGTCGACCTCGTGCAGGACCCCGACACGCTCGAGGTGCACGGCGCGATCGTGCAGCACGAGGGGCGTCGCAAGGCCATCCGCGCGCGCCGGGGCGTGGTGCTCGCGGTCGGTGGTTACGCCAGCAACGGCGACATGCAGCGCGACTACTACGGCCTGCCCGAGTCCGCGCCCTTCGGCTCGCCGGCCAACACCGGCGACGGCGTGCGCATCCTGCAGAAGGCCGGCGCCGACCTCTGGCACATGCGCAACTTCGGCCAGTCCGGCGGCATCTGGCCGGCGGTCAAGGTGCCCGAATTCTCCGGCGTGTTCATGCGCCGCCACCTGTGGCAGACCTTCAGCTGGTTCGACATCGCGGCCGACAACAGGCGCTTCTACAACGAGGGCGCCGACCTCTACTACACGCACTACAAGGAAAGGAAGCACGGCCACTGGGTCGACACGCCGCTGCCCCGCGCGCTGCCCGCGCACATGCTGTTCGACGAAACCACGCGCGAGAACAACTGCCTGATCACGCAGGCGATGACGTGGAACACCGTGGTCGAGAAGTACGAGTGGTCTGACGACAACGTCGCCGAGATCGACCGGGGCTGGGTGCTGCGCGCGGACACGATCGAGGAGCTGGCGGTGAAGATGGGTCGCGATCCGGCGGCGGTGCGCGCCGCGGTGGACCGCTACAACGCGGCCTGTGCGCGCGGCGTAGACGAGGACTTCGGCCGTCCGTCGTACACGCTGCAGCCGCTGGCCACGGCGCCGTACTACGCGCTGGCGCTGGTGCCCGGGCTCGTGTGCACCAGCGGCGGCGGACGCCGCAACATCGAGTCGCAGGTGCTGGACCAGACTGGCCAGCCCATCCCGCGACTGTACGAGGCCGGGGAACTGGGATCGATGATCTCGGACCTCTACCAGAACGGCTCGTACCTGACGGAGGCGATGATCTCCGGCCGCGCCGCGGGCCGCAACGCGGTGCTGGCGAAGTCCTAGGCCTCCGCGCCGCCGAGCTTGCGGCGCGCACGGAAGTAGATTCCGGTGCAGCGCCGCAGTTCGCGCGCCAGCGTGGCCTCTGCGGCCCGGATGCGTTCCGACGGGCCGCCGATGCAGATGACCGCGGCGGTGGAGCCGTCACGGCTCGGCACGGCGCGCGCGATCGCGCCGACCTCCTCGAGCACGCCCCAGGCCGTCGCATGGCCGCGGCGCCGGGCAGCACGCACCGTCGCGACGACTGCAGCAGGATCGAGCCGGCCTTCGGCGGCGCGCCCGCGGTTCATGCGCCGTACCAGCTTGGCGATGTCCTCGTCGTCGCGCGTCGAGAGGTAGGCGTGGCCCACCGCGGTGCCGGCCATCGGCAACAGCAGGCCGGGCCGCACGTTCAGGCTGATCGGCTGCAGGCCCTGCACGATGTGCGTCACCTGCATGTGCACGTCGTTGGGCGTCGACAGGAACACGGTCTCGTGGGTCCTGTGCGCGAGCGCCTGCATGGCGCCGAGCAGCGCGTCGCTGCCGGTGGCGCCGGTACGCAGCCAGTCACCCAGCAGGGTCACGCGCAGCGTGGGGTAGTAGAGCTTGGCCTGCCGGTCGAAGCGCAGGTAGCCCAGCAGCATCAGGCTCTTGAGCAGCATCACCGTGCTCGACGGCGGGTACCTGAGCTCGCGCTCGACCTGCTTCGCACTGAGCGCGCGGCGCTCGCGCGCGAAAACCTCGAGCACCTCGAGCGCGCGGCCGGCGCTCTTGATGACGCCTTCAGTCACTCGGGCGCTGTGATGCAGACCGGGCAGGCCGCGTCCTGGTCGGTTGCCGCCGGGCCGCGGTCCACGAAGTCGACGAGGGCCTTGACCGCCGTGATGCTCGCGGGCGGTCCCTGCGTGGCCGCGTGTGATCCAGCGGAATCGAGCGTGCTCAGGACGGCGCGCACGCCGGCCCTGGCAGCACAGATGACCGGCACGCTCGCCCGCCCAGCGAGCGCTTCCCAGACCGGCGCCATGCAGGTGCAGCCGAGCACGATGCTGGATGCGCCTTCGTCGACGAGCGACTGCATCGCCGACGCGATCCGCCCGATCCACCCGGCGTCCTCGCGGTGCATGGCGCCGAGGGTCTCGCGCGGCGTCTGCTCGCTGGCCGCGGCGCCGCCGACATAGCGGATGCCGACGCAGTTCTCGCGTGAGTCCAGCAGGCGCAGCTGGCGCTGGTACAGCCAGTCCATCGACTCCGGCCACACCGTGACGATGCCGAAACGCGGGCCAGCCAGCCGGGCCTCGGCGAGCGCGGCCTCCGCCGCGCCGATGACCGGCATGACCAGCCCGCTGCGCATCGCAGCGAGCCCGTACTCACCGAAAGTGTCGAGCAGCACCGCGTCGGCACTGCCCGGCGCGGCGCGCAGAGCGGCATCGACGTGGCCGAGCTCGGTCAGCACGACGTCGAGCGGCGTGAACGGAAAGCCGCCCACTCGAGTCGGCTCGATGCGCCAGCCGATGCCGCGCGCGGCCTGCTCGCGCAGGTGGACGTGCAGCTGTCCCACCTTGGGCGGCGGACCGCTGCCCAGCACCAGCACGCGGCTCACGGTGCGCCCCTCGGGCATTCGAGCCCCAGCGCGCCGGGATTCGAGCGGCCCAGGGGATCGACCAGCGCCGCGATTCCCTCGAACAGGCGCCGCTGCGTGGAATCGAGGCGCTGCGCGAACGGGTAGCTGCGGCCGACCTGAAGGTGTCCGGGGTCCAGCGGGGCCCAGGCGTCCACGACCGCGCGGCGCAGGGCGGCAACGGCATCGCGTGCCTCGGGGTTGGCAGGGACGGGCTTGGTGCGCTTCATCACCTTCTCCTCGAGCGTCTCGCGGTGCAGTTCCTCGAGCGCGTCCGGCCAGAAGAACATGGGTTCGATGACGATCACGCCGGGGCCGGCCGCCGAGAACAGCGCCGCGGAGCTGATCGACAGGCGCTCCATGATTTCACGATGCACGTCGAGGGTGTCGAGATAGTTGCGGTACGCCGCGGCGGCGCGCGATGCCTGGAACAGGCCGTGCACCGGCACCCAGCGCTCGCCGTTCGGGCCGATGACGCCGTTGAGCGGCGTGAACGGCGCCGCCGCCATCACGGTCGGGATCGTGTTCTCGATGCCGGTTCCGCCATGCCTGCCGGCGATATCCGTGACCTCGGCGAGCAGCTCCCGGAGCGAGCGCTCCGAGCGTGCCTCGCACATCGCGTGCAGCGTGAAGCCCGCGCCCTCGAGGAAGCCGCGGCCCGCCAGCGTGACGCCCGCCGCGTCGCGCAGGCCCTTGAGTATCGAGCCCTGGCCGCGCAGCAGCCGGGTCAGGGTCTTGAAGTCCTCGCCGAGGCTCTGCCGGCGGCTGCGCAGGTTGGCCAGCACGGGGTCGAAGCCCACCTGCTGCGCGGCGAGACCGGCGCGGGCGATGTCGCCCATCGCGGCAAGCAGCGCCTCTGGCGCCGCGAAGGAGAACGAGAGTCCGCCCGTAGCCTGCGGCAGGGGCATCACCGCCAGTGCGATCCGGAGCTTCACGCCGAAGCGGCCGGCATCGCCCACGAACAACTGCGTGAGGTCCGGGCCGAAATGCCGAACGCCGGTTCGTTCCGCGCTTCGCGCCAGCACGCCCGTGCGCAGGATTTCGCCGTCGGGCAGCGCGATCTCGAAGCCCCGCGCCGCATCGCCCGCGGTCGCAGTCTGCCCCGAGCCCCAGAAGATCGCGTTCTGCGACAGGCCGCCGCCGACCGTCGCCGTGAGGCCGGACAGCGGACCCCAGAAGTTGGCGCGCAGGCCGCGTGCCTTCAGCACCTCCCACAGCTGGTGCCAGGTGACGCCGGCCTCCACGACGACGATGCCGTCGTCGGCCGAGCTGAGGTCGATCGCCGTCAGGCCGCGCAGGTCGACCAGCGCAAAGCGCTGTTGGCCGGCCGCGACATAGCCGCCCGTGTAGGACATGCCGCCACCGCGCGGCACGACCGCGAGGCCGGACGCCGCCGCTGCCTGGATCGCCTCGCGTGCCTCGGCGAGGCTGCGCGGCGCGAGCACCAGTTCGGGTGAGGCGCCGCTGTTGAAGAAGTCGTGGTTGAAGCGCGCGCGCAGCTGGGGGTCTGCGCTGGCGATGCCGGCGGCGCTGAGTTCATCGAGCGTGCTCATCGGTTCGTCATCTCCTGCGTGCTGCGCGCAGGCGTCGCGTGCGCTGATCCATGAAATCGCGGAGCTGTAGTTCGAGTTCAGGGCGCTTGGATTCCATGCGCCTGACGGGGCCGCCGATGCTGACGAACAGCGGACGTTCGAGCGAGTCGGCGGGGAGATAGGCCCCCATGGCGCCGACCTCCGGGTGGAAGGACCCGCTGGCCCAGCCGTGGCCGCGCAGGCGCGCCTCGCGCGTGGCGGCGAGCGTGTCCGTCAGCGTCGGCATCGCCCGCGTGAGCTTGAGGGCTGCGGCGCGCCGGTGCATGGCGCGAACGGTCGAGGAGGGAAGCGTCGCGAGATAGGCCTGGCCCACGGCAGTGCCGAACACGCTGTAGCGCTGGCCGACCTCGGGAGACCAGACGATGCCGGTCGGTGCGCCGACCGCGTGCACGATCTCGATCTCGAGGTCCGCGGGAACCACGAGGGTCACCGTTTCGCCGGTCGTGGCGGAGAGTTCGGCCAGCGCCTCCCGCAACCCCTCGCCGCCGAGCCAGGCCTGCACCAGCCAGGTGCCCAGCGCAGAGAAGCGCGCGGTCGGATAGTAGGTTGCCGCCCGCCGGTCGACCGCCAGCAGGTTCAAGTCGACGAGCGTGCGCAGCAGGTCCGCCATGCTCGACCGCGGCGCGCCCAGGTCGGCCGCCAGCGATGCGCTGGACAGCGGCCGGCGCGCGCGTGCCAGGGCCTCGAAGATCTGGAAGGTCCTGACGACTGATCGTGCGTGTTCGCTCATGTGCTGATCGAATCCCGGGCGGCCAGGCCCGCAGCCGCGGCAAGCAGGGCCTTTGGCAGCTTGCTGCGCTGGCGCCACACGCGGTCGCGCGGCCCGCCGACGCTCAGCACGAGCGGCTGCGCCGCCAGCCCGGCCGGCACGGGAGCGGCGAATGCCGCGACATCCGCGAGCACCTCGCCGGCCGCGTACGCGTAGCCCAGCTGCCGGGCTTGCCTGGCGTGCTCGAGCAGGTCCTTGATCGCGGCCGCGCTTCCCCTGCGGCTGCCGTCGGCCGCGGCGGAGCGGACCGCCAGCGAGCGGATCGTCGTGTCCGGCAGCGTCGAGCAGTGCGCCCAGCCGATGGCCGAGTGCGCGAGCGGCAGGCGCTGCCCGACCTCGATCGCGAGACGGATGCCGCCGCTCTGCCCCGCGACGTAGATCACCTCGGCCGTGAGATCGCCGGGCGCTGACAGCGAGACCGTCTCGGATGTCGCGTGCTGCAGGGCGTGTACCGCGTCCACGAGCCTGGGATCGAGCCAGCGCGCGTCCGACAGCCAGCCACCCCAGCGTCCGAAGCGCGCGGTGGGGAAGTAGGTGGCAGAGCGGCGGTCGAGGCTCAGCCAGCCCAGTTCGGCGAGCGCCTTGAGCAGCGTGCCGACCGAAGACCGCGGCGCGTCGAGCGCGTCGGCGATCTGCTGGCTGGACAGCGGAGTGCGGCGGCCCTCGAACAGGTCGAGCAGGCGTGTCACGCGCGCGAGGGTGGTGTCCGATGCGGTCCGCTGTGGCATGAAATCCGGATATCCGTTTGTTTTGCGTGTTTTCTTGGTTTCCTTGACATTGGACGAAGAGAACGCAAGGCTGTCAACCAGTTTTCCATGGCATTCCGAGGGGGAATCCACCGATGCGCGCTTCCATGCTCACCACAGTCATCCGTACGACCTTGGCTTTCGCCGCGCTTTCCGCAGCCGCCACCGGGGCGCGTGCCGCCGAGACTGCCACCGATGCCACGGTGCTCGAGGACATCACGGTCACCGCGCAGCGTCGCGAGGAGAGCATGCAGATCGCGCCGGTGTCGGTCACCGCGGTCACCCCCGCAACTCTGGAACGTCGCCAGATCGTAGACACCAAGCAGATCGTGTTCAACGCGCCGAACCTGACCGGCAACTCCAACGTCGGCCAGTCCACGGCCACGACGTTCTTCATGCGTGCGGTCGGCACGACCGAAAACCTGGCCACGGCCGATACCTCGGTCGGCCTGTACCTCGACGACGTGTACATCGCCCGCCAGGCCGTCAACAACTTCAACCTCGCCGACGTCGAGCGCATCGAGGTGCTGCGCGGCCCGCAGGGCGCGCTGTACGGGCGCAACACCAACGGCGGCGCCATCAAGATCGTCACCAAGAAGCCGGGCGAGGAAACCGAACTCGCAGGCCGCCTGTCCTACGGCAACTATGGCCGCTACGAGGCCAAGCTGTCCGGCAACGTCGCGCTGACCGACAGCCTGTTCCTGCGCGCGAACGTGCTGACCCAGCAGGGCGACGGCATCATCCGCAACCTGACGCTCGACAAGGACGTCAACGACCTCGACTACAAGGGCGCACGCGTGGCGCTGCGCTACGCGCCGGGCGGGAACTTCGAGGCGAACTTCGCCTACGACTACAACCGCGACGAGACCAATGGCGGCTATGCCTCGGACGTCGCTGGCGTGATCCGTCCGACCACCAAGGACCTGTTCAAGGTCGTGTCCAATCTCGATGCCCACGGCCTGGCCAAGAGCCACGGTGGCCACCTGCGCCTGGCCTGGGCCCTCGGCAACTTCGACCTGACCTCGATCACGGGCTACCGCAAGACCACGCAGGACCTGAGCCTGGACCTGTCCGACCAGAACCCGTTCCGTTACAACCTGCAGCAGTTCCAGGACAATTCGCAGTTCAGCCAGGAGTTCCAGCTCCAGGGCGAGATCACCGATTCGCTGCGCATGGTCGGTGGCCTCTACTACTTCAGCGAGAGCACCGACGTCCACATCACCGACATCGTCGTGCCCAACACCTTCACCAAGGATTTCAAGGTCGACTCCGACAGCATGGCCGCGTTCGGCCAGCTCGAATACGACATCGGCCCGGTGACGCTGATGGCCGGCGCCCGATACACGAAGGACAAGCGCGAGCTCGACATCGTTGCGGACAGCAACCTCAACGGCCTGTTCGACTTCAACACTGCCACGCTCGAGGCTCGCGGTGCCGCCGGCCAGGACATCGACCCGAATCGCGAGTTCAGCAAGGTAACGCCCAAGGTCGGCGTGAACTGGAACATCAGCGATGACCTGTTCGGCTACGTTTCGTACACCAAGGGCTTCCGCTCGGGCGGCTGGACCGGCCGCGTCTTCCGCGCCGACCAGTACATCAACTTCAATCCCGAGAACGTCGAGTCCTACGAAGTCGGCCTCAAGGCGACGCTGGCGGACGGCAAGGTTCGCTGGAACAACTCGGTGTTCAAGATGGACTACACCGACCTGTTCAACACCCTGGTGATCGCCGGCGTGTACACCGTGCAGACGGCCGATGCCACCATCCAGGGCCTCGAGAGCGAGTTCACGTACCGCGCCACGTCGTGGCTGGACCTGTTCGCCAACGTCGGCCTGCTGAACGCGGAGTACAAGGGCACCCGCCCCCAGAACCTCGCGCCGCAGCTGCAGCGCGCCCCGGACTTCCAGGGCAAGGTCGGCGCGTCGATCCAGTACCCGCTCACCAACGGCACGCTGCTGATCAACGGCGACCTGTTCTACACCAGCAAGTACCTCATCACTCCGGCGAACCTGTCCTTCGCGGCGCCGGCGCTGCCGCGCGATGTCGGCATGACCGGCGACTTCGCCATCGCCAACGCCTCGGTGGGCTACCGCTGGAACGAGGACCGCTACGAGGTCAGCCTGTCCTGCACGAACTGCTTCAACGAGGAGTATTACGACGCCGGCAACTTCATCGGCACCTATGCCGGTGTCTACCCAGGCGCGCCGCAGCTCTATCGCCTGACGCTGTCCGCCAGGCTCTGAGGCCTGATCCGCACTGTGTCGTAGTGGCGGCGGTCCGGTGACGGGCCGCCGCCTTTTTTTCAGGCCAAAAGCATGCTGATGCCCCGCTTTCCGACGCGAGTTCCCCAGCTTCACACGATGATCCGCTGCGGCGATCGCCACGTGCACGCGCGCATCGCCGGCAGCGGGCCGGCGCTCGTCGCCCTGCACGAGTCGCCACGGTCCTCGCTCTCGCTGCTGCCGCTGATGGACGCACTGGCCGACGACTTCACCGTGATCGCGCTGGACACGCCGGGCTACGGCTACTCGGATCCCCTGCCGTCCGCACGTCCCGAGATGCCGGAGTTCGTCGAGGCACTGGGCCAGGTGCTGGATGTGCTGGGCCTCGAGCGACCGGCGATCTACGGGACCCACACCGGTGCCGCGATCGCTGCCGCGTTTGCACTCGCGCGCCCGCAGCGCGTCTCGGCGCTGGTGCTCGACGGCTTTGCCGCCTTCGACGCGGAAGAGCAGGTGGACTTCGCCGATCGCTACCTCGCGCCCTTCGAGGCCGAGTGGGATGGTTCCCACCTTGCGCGACTGTGGTCGCGGTGCCGCGACCTGTTCATGTGGTTTCCCTATCACCACCGCGACGCGGCCCACCGGCTGCAGACCGAGCTGCCGTCGGTCGAGGCGGTCTACGCGACAGTCCGCGGCTTCCTGCAGGCAGGCAGCGCTTACTGGAAGGGATACCGCTGCGCGGGCGCCCTCGATGCGCCAGCCGCGGCGCGCGCGCTCACGGTGCCGACGCTGGTCACCGCGCGGCCGCACGACCTCATCGCCGCGCACCTCGTGCGCGTCGAGCCGACGGCGAGCGTGGAGGTCAGGGCGCTTGGGCCCTCACCCGAGGACTGGGCCTCGGCGATCAAGAGCCACCTCGCGCGGCATGGCAGCGGAGAGCGGGCCACGATGCCGCCGGGTGTCCGACCGAGATTCGTGGCCCACGGCGATGGCGCGCTGCACCTGCGCTGGATCGAGGGCGACGAGCGCATCGCCGTCGTGCTGCCTGACCTGCCGACGGCGGCGCGCGATGTGGAGGTGCCGGAGGCACTTCGCGATGGACGCACGCTGCTGATCATCGACGCGCCGGGCTGCGGCATGTCCGATCCGCTGGCCGGGCCGGCGACGTCGATCGGCGATTGGCTCGCGCCCATCAGCGCCGCCTTGACACATTGCGGCATCGATGCGTACGACGTCATCGGCCTCGGACGCGGCGCACTGCTGGCGAAGGCACTTGAGCAGCACGACCAGCGCGTGACGGGCATGACAGTGATCGACGCGCCGGCGTGGTTCGCTGATCCCGGTGCGACGCCTGTCGAGCCGCTACTGCTCAAGCCCTGGCCTGATCCGGATGGCGGTTCGCTGCTGTCCACCTGGTACCGCCTGCGCGATCTCGCATTCTACGAAAGCGTTACCAACGGGGTTCCGCGCGACCGCAGGCCGCAGGCCCGCGAGGACATCCCCGCGCTGCGGGCTGCGCACGCCGGACTATGGATGGGGCCCGAGTCAGCCGACCTCGTCGCCGCGCTGCAGGCCTGGCAGCGGCGCTGACGCGGACTGGCGGATGTCTACGCTCACGGCATGCTCGCGATGGTCGTCGACCAGCGGAATGCAGCCGTCAGCCTGCTCGATGCCGTCGAGCGTAACCATGCGCCCCGGCGAAGAGCCGACACCGTGGCCCTGGGTCACGACGATCCGGTACTGGGTCTCGCCGAAGCGGTAGCTGAGCGTGCAGGTGGTCCAGTCCGGCGGCAGGCAGGGCGCGACCTGCAGCACCGCGCCGCGGCGCGTCAGGCCCAGCAGCGACTCGATGACCAGCCGGTAGAACCAGCCGGCGGATCCGGTGTACCAGGTCCAGCCGCCACGACCCGTGTGCGGCGCGATCGCGTAGACGTCCGCGGCCACGACATAGGGCTCGACCTTGTAGGTCGCGACCGCGTCGGCGGAATTCCCGTGGTGCACCGGATTGACCAATGACAGCAGCTCCCAGGCCCGTTGCCGGTCATCCAGCGCGGCGAAGGCCATGGCGGCCCAGATCGCCGCATGCGTGTACTGGCCGCCGTTTTCCCGGACGCCCGGGACGTAGCCCTTGATGTAGCCGGGATCCATCGCCGCGTGGTCGAACGGTGGGTCGAGCAGTTGCACCAGTCCACGATCGCGACGCACCAGGCGCTGGTCGAGGGCGTCCATCGCGGTCCGCGTCCTGTCGGTCGCACCCGCTCCGGACAGCACTGACCAGCTCTGGGCTATGGAATCGATCGAGCATTCGAGGTTCACCGACGATCCCAGCGGCGTGCCGTCGTCGAAGTAGGCGCGGCGGTACCAGGAACCGTCCCAGCCATGCCGCTCGAGGCTGGCCTGCAGCTGCGCGGCTGTCGTCGTGCAGCGCGCGGCAAACACTTCGTCCAGCCGAAGTCGCGCGACGGCCGCGAAGTCGATGAGTACCCGGTACAGGAAGAAGCCCAGCCAGACGCTCTCGCCCCTGCCGTGGATGCCGACGAGGTTCATGCCGTCGTTCCAGTCGCCCGAGCCCATCAGCGGCAGGCCGTGCTCCCCGAAGCACAGCCCGTGCTCGATCGCGCGCGCGCAGTGCTCGTAGAGGCTGGCGACCACGGTGGTGCGCCTCGGAAGGTCGAAGTACGACTCCTCGCTGGCGCCGAGCGCGCGCGCCTCGAGGAAGTGCAGGCTCTCGTCGAGCACGCCGGCATCGCCGGTGACCTCCACGTAGCGGCACACCGCAGCCGGCAACCAGAGATAGTCGTCGGAGCAGCGCGTGCGCACGCCGCGTCCTGCCGGCGGATGCCACCAGTGCTGCACGTCGCCTTCCGGGAACTGGCGCTCGGCGCAGCGCAGCAGGTGTTCGCGCACGAGCCGCGGCTCGGCGTGCACGAGCGCCATCACGTCCTGCAGCTGGTCGCGGAATCCGAAGGCGCCGCCCGACTGCTGGAAGCCGCTGCGCGCCCACAGGCGGCAGGCCAGCGTCTGGTAGACCAGCCAGCCGTTGGCCAGCACGTCGAGCGACGGATCGGGGGTCGTGACCTGGATGGCGCCGAGCGTGTGCTTCCAGTATTTCCGGACCGCCGCCAGCGCGGCCCGCGCCGAGCCGGGCGTGCGCAGGCGGCGCGCCAGTTCATTGGCCTTGTCGGGGTCGCGCCCGACGCCGAGCCGGAAGATGATCTCGCGCTCCTCGCCGTCGGCAAGCTCGAACGGCACCTGGATCGCGCCACAGGGGTCCAGGGCTGCGCCGAGCCGGCCGGACAGTCGCGCCCGGGACATCGCATCGGGGTTGGCAAGCGTGCCATTGCGCCCGAGGAACTCGTTGCGGTCGCCGGTGACGCTGCGGCTGCGGTCATCGACATCGAAGAACGCGGTGCGTCCGGAGAACTCGGTGTTGTAGTCGTTGCGGGCGAACAGCGCGCCGCTGCTCGAGTCCATCTCGGTGACCACGTGCATGGCGGCCTTGGGGCGAAGGTCGCCGAGGACCCACTCGACATACCCGGTGGCGGACAGGCGCCGCGTCCGCCCGGAGCCATTGCGCAGCTTGAGCACCGAGAACTTGACGCTGTCCTCGAGGTCGACGTAGACCCAGAGCTCCGAGCGGATGCCGCCCGTGGTGTGTTCGAACACGCTGTAGCCGAATCCGTGGCGCGTCACGTAGGGCATGGCGCCGCGACTCGGCAGCGGCGTAGGCGACCAGTAATGGCCGCTTTCCTCGTCGCGAAGGTAGAACGCCTCGCCGCTGCCCGTGCCGACCGCATCGTCGCGCCACGGAGTCAGGCGGAATTCGTGGGCGTTTTCAGTCCACGTGTAGCAGGGCCCGCTCTCGGACACCACGGTTCCGAAGTCCGGGTTGGCCAGGACGTTGACCCACGGCACCGGAGTCAGGCGGTCTTTCGTTGTGGTGATGACGTACTCGCTGCCGTCCGCGCTGAAACCGCCGAGATCGTTGCCGAGCACCAGGCCCTGCCGCGGCCCATCGGCCGCGGCGGCGGGTTCGCCGCGGTGGGTCCGGCTGGGCACCAGCTTGGGTACGCGATTGGCGGGTAGGTTCCTGAGCCCGATCTGCTCGAGCAGCGACCCGCGGTCGTCGGAGATCACTGCGCGGGCGACGGCTTGCAGCAGCAGGCGATCCTCGGCGGAGATCTGCTCCCCGCGTCGGACGAATATCCCGCCGGGCCGGTCGATCACGTACGCCTCGCTGCCCGTCGCGATCAGCCCCACGATCTGGTCCTGCAGGTGCTGGCGGTAACCGGCGTGGTCCTCGTTCCAGATCACGAGGTCGACGACCAGGCCCTTGAGCCGCCAGTAGGCGTGGCAGCGGATCAGTTGTCGTGCCAGGTCGATGTGCGCCGAATCCGAGATCTTCAGCAGCACGATCGGCAGGTCGCCTGAAATGGCGTATCCCCACAGTCCCGACTGGCCGCGGCGGTTCCGCCGCAGCACGGCCGGGTCGGCGCGCAGCGCGGCGTTCGCGTAGATGACCGAGCCGGCGAGCCGCCGGTACAGCTGCGCGTCGTGCTCGCTGGCATTGATCTGCCGCAGCGTCACGCCGCTGTGCGTGCAGGCGACATCGAACACGCGGTTCGCGAAGTTGCGGTCGTGATACTTCTTGACCAGCGCGATGGCCGCGGCCCTCTCCTCCGTCGCGCCGGAAACGAAGTCGACCGTGACCGACTGCTCGGCCTCGAGCGTGACCTGGCAACGGATGGCGACGATCGGGTCGAGCACCGATCCGGCCGTGCCGGACAATGCGCCACGGGTGTCGAGCGCGGCGGGCGCGGCGGGCGTCCCGCCGCGACCGATGAAGCGCATGCGGTCGGTCTCGAAGGACACGCTGTCGATGACGGTACCGTTGGTGGCCAGCATGTGGAACATCCACGGCGTCGGTTCGCCGCGGGAGCGCGGCCTGCGCGAGCAGAGGATGGCGCGCGAGTCGTCGAGTATCTCGGTCTGCACGAACAGGTTGCCGAAGGAAGGCTGCATCGCGTCGGCCGCGGGCACCGCCAGCACGACTTCCGCGTAGCTCGTGATCTCCATCGTGCGACGCCGGTACGAGTGGTTGGTGATCCGGATGCGGCGCAGCTCAATGTCGTCTTCGGGCGATACCACGAGCTCGGTGTAGGTCTCCACGTCCTGGTCGCGCCGACGGAATTCGGCGCGCCCCTCGGAGAAAACCGCTTCGTAGCTGTCGGCCGCCCTGAGTGTCGGCTGGTGGCCCGCCGACCAGAATTCACCGCTGACGGCGTCGCGCAGGTAGATGAAGGTGCCCCAGTTGTCGCGCGTTGCATCCTCGCGCCAGCGCGTGACGGCGAGGTCCTTCCAGCGGCTGTAGCCGCCACCCGCATTGGTGACCATGACCTTGTAGCGGCCGTTCGACAGCAGGTTTACCTCCGGTGCCGGCGTGTTGGCGCGGATCGGCGGCTGCATTGCCGAACCGGCAAGGTCGACCGGAGTGCTGGCCTCGGCCTGCTCGGATACGCGACTGCGCGGCGCGACAGTCCTGGGGACCCTTTCCTGCAGCAGCAGCAGCGTCGACTGGAGCAGCGGGTCCGCTGCGAATCGTTGCTGCATCGGCCAGTCCAGCAGCAGGTTGCCGATCGACAGCAGCACCATGCCCTGGTGATGCGCCATGAATGAGCGAACGATCTCGGCGGACTGTCCCCTCGCCAGGCGCGACGACGTGTAGTCGATCGCCTCGTACAGTCCGTAGCGGCCTTCGAGTCCGTCGGCCGCGAGCAGCTGCAGGTTCGCGCAGGCCGCCTCGGGATCCACCATCAGGGCGAGCGCCGAGGCATAGGGCGCGACAACCGAATCGTCCGCCAGCCCGCGCTTGAGCCCGAGCCCGGGCACGCCGAAGGCGTGGTACTGGTAGTTCAGGCCGGCATCGATGGAGTTGTAGCCCGATTCGGACACGCCCCACGGCAGGCCGCGCTGTCGACCGTAGGCGATCTGCCGTGCCACGGCGGCACGGCAGGCCTGGTCGAGCAGCGTGCCGGCGTAGCTCGGCATCACCAGCAAGGGCATCAGGTACTCGAACATCGACCCGCTCCACGACATCAGCACGGGCTTGCCGCCGGCGGTGGTCAGGCGCCTGCCCAGCGCGAACCAGCTTTCCTGGGGCAACTTGCCCTGGGCGACGACCACGAAGCTGCACAGGCGGGCCTCCGAGGCGAGCAGGTCGTAGAGGCTGGTGTCGCGGCGGAATTCATCGACGTTGTAGCCGATGGCCAGCAGGTGCTGGGCACGGTCGTACAGGAACTCGTATTCCATCGCCGCAAACCCAGCGGCCTGCGTGGCAAGCGCCTCGGCCGTGGAGATCATTCCCGCCGCGCAGGCGTGGCCCGCGGCCAACTGCTCATCGAGCATCGACAGCCACTCCCGCTCCGCGGATGTGGCCGCCGCTGGCATGCGGGCCGCAATCGCTTCGCGAAGCGCCGCTGCGGCGTCGAGCAGTTCGCGCAGCGTTGGAATGCGGTCAGCTTCGTTCGCGCCCGCGACGCCCAGCACGGTGCACGGGATATCCGGCAGGCCGCCCAGCCCCGCCGGCCCTGGGGCAGCCTCGAGCCATGGCGCCAGTCGAAGCAGTTCATCGAGGTCAGCGCCGCACTGTCTCAGCACGGCCTGGCGTGGATCGGCCGCGTCGGTATCGACGGGCGCACCCCCCGTTCCAGGCGCGGCCTGTGCCGCTGCCGCCAGGGAACGCAGTGCCTGCCAGGCTTCGCGCAGCGACGATGGCTGACGAAGTCCGGCGTCATGGATCATCGGCCGCAGTGCGTCCACCGACGCCGTGCTGGCGGCCCGCGCGGAAGACAGCGGCAGTTCGAGCGCGTCGAGCAGGCCGTCGAACAGCCGCGGGCTGACGGCCGCCTGTCCGGGGAGCGCCAGCAGCGCCGCGCGCAGCGTCAGCAGGTGACCGGCGAGGTTGCCGCTGTCCACCGACGAGATGTATCGCGGTGCCAGCGGCTGCAGCGTCCGCGTGTCATACCAGTTGAAGAAGTGGCCGTGGTGCCGCTGGAGCCTCGCTAGTGTTCCGAAGGTATCCCGCGTGCGATCGAGCAGCTGCCCCCTGGTGATGTACGCGAAGTCGCAGGCCGACAGGTTGGCCAGCAGGGCCAGGCCGATGTTGGTCGGCGAGGTACGGTGCGCGATGACCGGCCCCGGGTCTTCCTGGAAGTTGTCGGGTGGAAGCCAGTTTTCCTCGGCCGTGACGAAGCGGTCGAAGAAGGCCCAGGTCCTGATGGCCGTGCGTCGCAGGAAGCGGATCTGGTCGGCAGTGAGCCTGGGCTCGGGCCTTGCCAGCGGCCGGCTCAGCAGCCACGCCAGCGCCGGCGCGGCCAGCCACAGCGCCAGCACGGGTGCGGCGACCGGCAGTGCATCGGGGCGAAGCAGGGTAAGGGCCGTTGCCGTGGCAGCGACCGTGAACGGCGCGACCCACATCCATCGGTACGATGCCGACAGCGCGGCTCCGCCGCCGCGCTCGCGCGCGTTGCCACTGGAGGCCTGCCACTCCAGCAATCGACGATGCGAGAACAGCATGCGCCAGCAGGCGCGCAGGATCGCGTTCAGGCTGGTCGCAGCCTCGTGCGGGAGACACGCTATCCGGAATCCGGACAGCGCAAGGCCTTGTCCGGCCGAATTCGCCGTAGCCGACAGGTGCTGGCCCAGCAGCGCTTCGCGGGACCTGTCCATCAACTCCACGATCAAGGCCAGGACCGGCGGGAGCAGCACGAATCCGAGCAGCATCAGCGTCCAGGCAGCTGCCCTCGGCACCAACAGCCAGCCGAACAGCCACAGCGTGACCAGCGCGGCGGGGACGAGGCTGCGGCGCAGGTTGTCGAATATCTTCCAGCGGGAAAGCGCCGACAGCGGATTGGGCAGCGACTGGCCGCCAGGCCCCGGGACCCGCGGCAACAGCCAGCGCGCGATCTGCCAGTCGCCGCGAATCCAGCGCTCCTGGCGGCTGACATCCGCGCTGTAACGCGCCGGGCACTCCTCATAGAGCGGCACGTCGCTGAGCAGGCCGGAGCGGGCGTAACAACCTTCCAGGAGGTCGTGGCTCAGGATGCGGTTGTCGGGGAAGCGCGATCCCAGCGCGCGCTCGAAAGCGGCTACGTCATAGATGCCCTTGCCGATGAACGAACCCTCGCCGAAGACGTCCTGGTAGACGTCGGAGACCGAGCGCGTATAGGGGTCGATCCCGGGATCCTGCCCGCACAGCTGCGCGTACCACGAGCGATCGGCGCCAGACAGCGTCGCGGCCATCCGCGGCTGCAGGATTCCGTAGCCCGCCGTGACCCGCCCGCGGACCTCGTCATGCTGCGCGTGGTTCAGCGGATGGGCCATCACGCCGACGAACTGGCGGGCGGCGTCGCGCGGCAACAGCGTGTCGGTATCGAGCGTGATCACGTACCTGACATCGGCGAAGAATTCGACGTCACCGGCGACCGACGAAAACGCGCTCCAGTCCCCGCTCAGCAGCGCGGCGTTCAGGTCGGCGAGCTTGCCGCGCTTGCGCTCATGGCCAATCCAGCTTCGATCCGCTGCATTCCAGCGCCGGGGCCGGTGCAGCAGGAAGAACGGACCGTTACCGGCGTCGGCGTACTTCTGGTTCAAGGCCTCGATTCCGTCGCGCGCCCTGTAAAGCAGCGGCCCGTCGCCAGCGAGTACTTCGGTCGGCGCGTCACAGAAGTCCGTGAGCAGGCAGAAGCCGAGTTGCCTGTCGCGGTTGCCAAGGAACCGGACTTCCAGGGCCTCGACGAGTTCGTCGATACTGTCGGGGCTCGTCAGCAGCGTCGGGACCACCACCAGGGTGCGCATGTCGGCAGGCAGCCCCGACGCAAAGTCCATGCGCGGCAGGGCCTTCGGCGTGACCAGCAGCGTGGTGAGCCAGTTCGTCAGCGCCGACGCGAACTGGCTGGCCGCGAGTGCCGCCAGCGCGCCGAGCGGCAGCAGCAGCCAGCCGCGGATGCCGCCCTCGGTCGCGATCTGCAGCAGCCCGGTCGCGGCCAGCGCGGTGATCACCGCGATCGTGCCGACCAGAAGGGTCAGCGGGAAGCGCGTAGCCAGGCGGACGACCCGCTGGGCGACGGACACGCGTGCGAGGACGGCGTGCTCGAGCTCGAGGCGGCCGCGGTCCACCAGGTAGTAGCCGACGTGCGCCGCGCGTTCGTCGCCATCGCTGATATGTCGCCGCGACAGCGCGATCGCCGCAAGGGCGACCTCGGTTTCCGAGAGTCCACACCGTCGCGCAAACCGCGCGACCGCATGCCGGTACTGGTCGCGCGTGGCGAAGTCCATGCCGTGGTAGACGTCGACTGGATCAGTGCGCAGCACCTGCTCGACCGAGCTCATGCGTTCGACGAACACGCGCCAGTCGAGCGCGCCCAGCGAGCGCAGTCCGCCGATGCTGTTGCTGATCGACACCTGGTCGGCCGCCTGCTGCGTGTTCTCCGACAGGACCATCTGCTCGATGGTCTGGTTCGACTCGGCGAGGCGCTGCTCGATCCAGGTCAGCGGCAGCGCGAGGGCCGGCCCGCGTCCCTGCAGGTTGCGCGTCAGCTCCGCGACGAACGGCCCCGCCATCGGCGGCCCGGAGCGCGCCATGTCGGCGATCACCAGGATCAGGCTCTTCGGGTCGGACTCCGCGGTCTCGTGCATCTCCCTGGCCCAGAGCTGTGCCTCGTCGGCGTGGGCACGCGCCGCGGCGATCCGCAGCCCCACCTGGGCGAGGTTCTCGATGAGCGCCAGGCGCAGCATGATCGGGATGGCCCAGAGCTCGCCGAGGTTCAGCGGCGTGACTGTCTGGTAGGCGCCGACGAACCGGCCGAGTGTTTCCGCATCCACGCGGCCGTCGCTGTGCGAGATCGACTCGATCGCGAGGTCGTATACGCGTGGCATGCCGCGCGAGGGACCCTGCGCCAGGCGCGGCAGCTCGCGGCTGTAGCCACGCGGCAGGTGCTGCCTGGCCGTGCGGATCTGGTCCTCGATGAGGTGCCAGTTGTCGACCAGCCATTCGGCGGCCGGGACCATGCGCAGTTGCGCCTTGGCCGCTGCCGTCAGCATGCTGCAGGTGTCGGTGAGTATCCTTTCGTTTGCGCCCAGGCGAGTGAGCAGCCGATCGGGTGAGCCGGCGCCGTCGAGGACGTGCCTCGCAGCCAGCCCCTTGCCGTGCTGCTCCATCTGGTCGGAGTTGAAAAGCTCCGCGCGCAGTGGCGCCTGGTATTCGGCTGCATCAGGGACGACGTGGCCGCTGCGCAGGACTGGCAGGCGCGCTGCTGCCGCCTGCAGCCGCGTCCAGAGTTCCGTCCCGCTGATCATGGTGTCCGCCCGTGCAAGCATCAGGCGAATCAACCCGCAGCGGATGTGGGCCTTCGATCGCCGCTCAGCAACTCTCTTGTAGGCTTCGGCGCGGCCAGGGTCTGTGCGTCAGCGTACGGTCACGCGCCGGCGGTCGGGGGAAGCGGCAAGGTGACGCGAACTTCGGTGCCACGCGTCGCGGCGCCCGCCGCCGATTCTCCGTCGGGCGGCGACAGCCACTCGATGCCGGCCCCGAGCCGTTCCGCCCGGGCGCGCATGTTGGCCATGCCCTTGCCCGTGCTGCCGGAGCCCGGCGACGGCATGCCGCGGCCGTCGTCGGTGATCGACAGCACCACCGCATCGCGCGCCGGCGACAAGGCCGTGCGGAACACCAGCCGCGACGCCTGGGCGTGACGCAGCGCGTTGTTGATCGCTTCCTGGGCGATGCGCGTGAGTTCGCGGCCGCCGGGTCCGCGCAGCGCGGGCAACGGTGGCGTATCCGTCACCGACCACTCGATGGCGAGTCCGGCCGCGGCGACGCGACTGCCGAGCCGGTAACGCAGGTCCGCCAGCAGCTGCGACAGGTCGCCGTCGCCGGCCGACAGTGCGTCGACCGTCAGGCGCATCTCCTCGATGCACCCGTCGAGCGCCTCGACCAGCCCCGGCCGGTCGAGCTCGCCGCGCTCCGCGCGCATCTTCGTCAGCAGCAGCTGCGACCCCAGCCCGTCATGCATCTCCTGCATCAGGCGCTGCCGTTCCTCGGCCGTGGAGCGCAGGTGCTCGCTCTCGGACAGGGCGGCGAAGTTGGACTCGAGCTGCTCCGTGCGCTCCGCGAGTCGCCGCGCGAGTTCGTGCTGGGCGTTGCGCTGGGCTTCCAGCGAGGCGACGAAGCGGCGCTGCACCAGCACGGCCGTCACGACTGCGATCGCCGCGTAACCGAGCACGTTGACGTCGACGACCGGAATCACGTCGCTCCAGACCAGCGCGAAGGCGCTCACGTAGACCCACAGCCAGAGCGCGAGGCCGACCGCGACGCCTGGCCACAGCAGGCCCCAGTCGACGCGCCGGATCGCCTCGGCGGCGAGCACGCCGGCCGCGATCACGAGCAGCAGGAAGCGGCTGCCGAGCGCCCACCAGGGCCAGGGATGCCGGAAGTCGGTCCAGGACCAGGCTTCGAACGCCGCGACCCCGTCGATCACGATGCCGACCGCCATCAGCGTCACGATGGCCATGACGAGCCGCTGCTGCGAGCGTCGCAGCAGCCGCAGCACCAGCAACAGCAGCAGGCCCTTGACGAGGATGTCGGCGACGTCGAGCAGCAGTCGCCACCACGGGTCCGGGAAAGGCGGATCCGAGAGCAGGTGCGGCGACAGCAGCACGCCCATCAGCAGGCACATCAGGCCTGCCAGCCCGTAGAGCCACTCCTGCCGCAAGGCCAGCCAGACCAGCAGCAGGAACAGGCCGAGCGCGGTGGCGCCCAGCGCGGTCGACGAGCGCACGGTGCGCCAGAGTTCGCGGGCCTGCCAGAGATCCTGGACGCCGGCCGTCGGTCCCAGCGTCACCGCGGACAGGTAGGCACCCTCCGGTCCCGGCTGGCCGACCCGGATCTGCAGCTGGTGCAAGCCGTCCCCGAGCAGCGCCGGAGGGATGCTCGCGCGCAGCGGGCGGCTGCCGAACTGGAAGCGGTGCGCCGCTTCGCCCGGTACCTGCGTCGGCACTGACTGCACCAGAAGCCTGCCGTCGAGGTACACGTGCACGGTGGGGCGGTAGCTGAAGCTCAGCAGGTACTGGCTGTCGAGCTGCCCGGGAGCGCGGAAGTCGAGCATGTACCAGGCCGGGCCGGGCTTGAAGCTGCGGTCGCGCAGTTGCTCTGCGTGCAGGTGGACCCGCCGGGCGCCGGCCCTTGCCGGCGGCAGCGAGGCGCCCGAAAGAAGGTAGTCCGCCGACTCCAGCACCTGCACGCCGGGCCCGGGGCGGCCGCTGAAGTGCTGGTTCAGCAGGTGGATGAGCGTGGTCAGCAGCAGCGGCAGCAGCAGCACGGCTGCGGCGAGCGCCAGCCGCCGTCGTCCTGCGGCAGCCTCAGGCACGCGGATTCTCGAAGTGGTGCATGCGCCGCAGTTCCGGGAACCAGCGCGCCCACAAGCCGGCGACCACGATGCTGGCGACGCCGCCGACGATCACGGCCGGCCGCACGCCCCACCAGGATGCCGTGAGTCCCGACTCGAACTCGCCCAGTTCGTTGGAGGCGCCGATGAACACGGCATTGACCGCGCTTACCCGGCCGCGGATCTCGTCCGGCGTCTCGAGCTGCACCAGCATGTGCCGGATGTAGACGCTGACCATGTCGGCGGCACCGAGCACCGCGAGTGCCGCGAGCGACAACCAGAAACTCGTCGACAGCCCGAAGATCGCTGTGGCCAGGCCGAAGACGGCCACTCCGCCGAACATCGCGGCGCCGACGTGGCGGCTGATCGGGCGCCAGGCGAGCCAGGCCGCGATCACCGCCGCGCCCACGCCGGGCGCGGCGCGCAGGATGCCGAGGCCGTCGGGACCGACGTGCAGCACGTCGCTGGCGATCGCAGGCAGCAGCGCGGTGGCGCCGCCGAACAGCACGGCGAACAGGTCGAGCGAGATCGCGCCCAGGATCATGCGCCGCCGGAACACGAAGCGAAGGCCCTCGAGCAAGGTGTGCCAGGAGGCCGGTTCCGTGGGCGCGGGCATGACGGGCGTCCTGACGCCGGTCATCAGGATGATGGCGACCGCGAACAGGCTGGCGACCGTGCCGTAGACCACGTCCGGTCCGGCGAGATACAGCAGGCCCCCGAGCGCCGGTCCGGCGATGGTCGCGACCTGCCAGGCCGAGGAGTTCACCGCCACGGCCCGCCCGAATAACTCCGGCGGGACGATGTTGGGCAGCAGTGCCTGGCTTGCCGGCATGTGGAAGGCGCGCGCGACGCCGAACAGCGTCATGGCGCCGAAAACGGGCCACGGCGCGTGGATGTCGGACAGCGTGAACCACAGCAGCAACAGGGCGCAGACGAGTTCGATCGCGTAGCAGGCGCTGACGATGGCGCGGCGATTGCGCCGGTCCGCGACCTGGCCTGCGGGCAGGACCAGGACCACGAAGGGCAGGAACTGGGAGAGGCCGACCAGGCCGAGGTCCAGCGGGTCGCGCGTGAGTTCGTAGACCTGCCAGCCCACCGCGACGGTCAGCATCTGCACGGCGACCGCGGCGAGGCTTCGTGCGGCCAGGTAGCGCGCGAAGCTGCCGTGCGCCATCAGCGTGGCGAACTCGGCCCGCTGCGTGCTACCCGTCATGCCGGGCGCCGGGACTCAGCGCTCGAGCAGGATGCGCAGCATCCGGCGCAGCGGCTCGGCGGCGCCCCACAGCAACTGGTCGCCGACCGTGAACGCGGAAATGTACTCGGGGCCCATCGACAGGCGGCGGATGCGGCCGACCGGCACGGACAGCGTGCCCGTCACGGCCGCCGGCGTCAGCGCGGCCAGCGAGGCCTCGCGTTCGTTCGGCACGACCTTGACCCAGTCGTTGCCGGAGGCGATGAGCGTCTCGACGTCGGCCGTGGGAATCTCGCGGCGAAGCTTGATGGTCAGCGCCTGGCTGTGGCAGCGCATCGCGCCGACGCGGATGCACAGGCCGTCGATGGGCACGGGCCGTGCCTCGCGCCCGAGGATCTTGTTGCCCTCGGCGCCGCCCTTCCATTCCTCGCGGCTCGTGCCGTTGCCGAGGTCCTTGTCGATCCAGGGCAGCAGGCTGCCGGCCAGCGCGTGGCCGAAGTGCTGCTTCGGCAGCGCGTCGGAGCGCAGCGTCTCGGTGACCTTGCGGTCGATGTCCAGGATGGCGCTCGCGGGATCGGCGAGCAGTCCCGCCACCGCGCCATGCGCCGCGCCCATCTGCGACAGCAGCTCGCGCATGTTCTGCGCGCCCGCGCCCGACGCAGCCTGGTAGGTCATGGCCGTGCACCACTCGACGAGGTCGTCGCGGAACAGCGCGCCGAGCGCCATGAGCATGAGGCTCACGGTGCAGTTGCCGCCGATGTAGTCCCGGCGGCCGGCGTCGAGCGCGGCGTCGATGACCGCGCGATTGACCGGGTCCAGGATGATCACGGCGTCGTCCTTCATGCGCAGCGACGAGGCGGCGTCGATCCAGTAGCCGCGCCAGCCGGCGGCCCGCAGGCGCGGATGCGTGGCGGTGGTGTAGTCGCCACCCTGGCAGGACAGCAGGACGTCGCAGGCCGCGAGCGCGGCGAGGTCGCCCGCGTCGGCGACGGGCGCGGTGTCGCGGCCGATGTCGGGGCCGCGGCCCCCTGCCTGGGAAGTCGAGAAGAACACGGGCTCGACGAGGTCGAAGTCCCGCTCCGCGCACATGCGCTCGACCAGCACCGAACCGACCATGCCGCGCCAACCGATCACGCCTACCCGTAGCATCGCCGTCTCCCGCGAATTGTTGCACCGCAAAGGATGGTCACTATAACCGCCGTCGCCGCGAAATGCGCGGCGCGACGTGACTCACTCGCGTCCCGCGGCCAGGCCGTCGGGCGCCAGCGCCAGAAGCGCCTCCGAGGCGATGACCTCGATAGCGGCCTCGATGTCGGGTGCGAACAGCCGGTCGTGGTCGTAGAAGCCGACGCGTTCGCGCAGCAGCGCGTGCAGGCGCTCGAGCGTCGCCGATGAACGCAGCGGCCGGCGGAAGTCGATACCCTGCGCGGACGCCAGCAGCTCGATCGCGAGCACGCCCCGCGTGTTCTCGGCCATCGGCCCGAGGCGCCGCGCAGCGAAGGTCGCCATGCTCACGTGGTCCTCCTGGTTGGCGGAGGTCGGCAGGCTGTCGACGGACGCCGGGTGCGCCAGCGACTTGTTCTCCGACGCGAGCGCCGCGGCGGTCACCTGCGCGATCATGAAACCCGAGTTGAGCCCGCCGCGCTCGACGAGGAACGGCGGCAGCTGCGACAGCGACGAGTCGATGAGCATGGCGATGCGGCGTTCGGCCAGCGCACCGATCTCGGCGATCGCGAGCGCGAGGTTGTCGGCGGCGAAGGCGACGGGCTCGGCGTGGAAGTTGCCGCCCGACAGCACCTCGCCCTCGTCGCCGAACACCAGCGGGTTGTCCGACACCCCGTTGGCCTCGGTGGCAAGCACGCGCCCGGCGTCGCGGATCTGCTGCAGGCAGGCGCCGGCGACCTGCGGCTGGCAGCGCAGCGAGTAGGGGTCCTGGACGCGGTCGCAGTGCTCGTGCGAGTGCGCGATCTCGCTGTCGGCGAGCACGCGGCGAAATGCCGCCGCGATGTCGGTCTGCGCAGCGTGGCCGCGCGCGAGGTGGATGCGCTCGTCGAAGGGCACGCGGCTGCCGAGCGCGGCCTCGACGGTGAGCGCGCCGGTCAGGATCGAGGCCAGCAGCAGGTCCTCGGCCTGGAGCAGGCCCTCGAGGGCCAGCGCGGTGGAGACCTGCGTGCCGTTCAGCAGCGCGAGCCCTTCCTTGGGGCCCAGCACGATCGGCTCGATGCCCGCAGCCGCCAGCGCCTCCGCGGCGGGCAGCACGCGGCCGCCGACCCGAACGGAACCCTCGCCGATCAGCGCCAGCGACAGGTGCGCGAGCGGCGCGAGGTCGCCCGAGGCGCCGACCGAGCCCTTGCTGGGGACGACCGGGTGGATGCCCGCGTTGACCAGCGCGAGCAGCCGCTCGACGACCACGGGCCGGATGCCCGAAAGCCCGCGCGCCAGGCTCGCGGCCTTGAGCACCATGACGAGCCGCACGACCGCATCGGGCAGCGGGGTTCCGACGCCCGCGGCGTGCGAGCGCACGATATAGAGCTGCAGTTGCGCCAGTTCCCCGGGAGGAATGAGCGTCTTGGCCAGCTTGCCGAAGCCGGTGTTGATGCCATAGAGCACGGCGCCGGCTGCCAGCCGCGCCTCGACCGCGGCAAGCGAGCGCAGCACGGCGTGCTGCCAGCCCGCGGCTAGCTCGATGCGGGAGTCATCCCGCAGCACCGCGCGGACCTGGGGCAGGGTGATCGCGCCGGGTGTCAGGGTCAGGCTGCTCATGCGTCGCTCCAGTGGCTCTGGCAGTATAGCGTTGCACTTTTTGCCGGATGTCCGCTCCAGTGCCCAAGCAACCGGATTCTGCAACACGCCAGCCTGCTTCGGGGTCCCCGTTCGCAGTGATGCCCGTGGTCCTGGTTGCGGCAGTGCTGGCCTGCGCCGTTGCCAGCCTGCCTCCGCTCACGCTGCTTCCGGGGTTCAATCTGCACCTGGGCACGGCCCCGATTCTCGCAGCCAGCCTCATGGTGGGTCCGATGGCTGCGCTGGCCGTGCTCGGCCTGGTGCTGCCGGCCGTGTTCGGCAACATGCCCTGGCCCGACGTCCTGCTGGCGCTGACGGGCGCCCTGCTCATCGGCGCGCTGGCCCAGCGAACGCTGCATCCCGTCTGGACGTGGGTGGGCTGGCTCGCGCTCCAGGTCGCCTTCAGCGTGGCCGCCCCTTTCCTGCATGTTCCCGGCGCGTCCGGCGTCGACTGGTCCTTCGAACTGCTGCAGATCGAGGGCATGGCCACGCTCACGCTGGCCTGGATCATCGTCCTGCTGCTGGGTCGCCGGGCCACGTCGCTGCGCAGCCCGGGCAGGGCCATGCCACTGGGCCACTTTGCGTTTTCGTGGCTGGTCGTGTTCGTCTCGAGCCTGGCGCTCATGACCTCGCTGGCCTTCCTGCGGGTGTCACATCGGCAGCTGCTCGAACAGGCCAGCGCGGACCTCGCCGCGCGCGCCGCGCGGATCAGCGCGGTCACGGACCTGCTTCTGCGCGAGCGGCGCAGCGTGATCTCGACCATCGGCAGGGGCATCGCGCAGGGCGGCCTGATGCAGGCGCCCCCCGAGGAGCTGGCTGAGGCGCTGTACGACTACCTGCAGGCGGACCCGGCGAGCCTGTCGATCCTCGTCGCGGACATCCGTGGCGCGGTGCTGGCCTCGGCGGGCAACAGGCCGTGGTTGCCCAGGACGAACATCGAACCGCGGACCGTCGTCGACCGCATCTATTTCAAGATGGCGCTGGAGAACGGCGGGCCCTATGTTTCGGACGTATTCACGGGACGCGGCATCGGTTCCGACCGCATCGTCGCCGTCAGTACGCCGATCCCGGGCACGGCCGACCAGCCCGTCGGCGTGATCATGATGGCGCTCGACCTGTCGGCACTCGCCGGCGTCATCCGCCGGGAGGAGCGCGGCGAGATGACCTCGTCGATCCTCGATTCGACGAGCGCCTTCGTCGTGCCCCCGCCCAGCGAACTGCGCGATGCGGTCATGGCGCGCGGCAGCCTGCCGGTGGCGGTCGGCCTGGCGAGCCCCAGCGCCGACGCGGACGGCCTGCTGGTGAGGGAGAGCGTCGTGGGCGCGACGGGCTGGCGCGTCGTAACGGTGCTGCCCGTCGCCGCGCTCGGCGGCGAACTCAGGCAGGCGATGCGCCAGGCACTCTACATCGTGGTCATCGGCCTCCTGGCCGCCCTCTGGATCGGACCCATCGTGATCGGGCGGCTGCTGATTCCACTGCGGTTCGCCGTCGCGCGCCTGCAGCAGCCGATCGGCCGCAAGGTCGGCATCTCGATCGCCGACCAGCGCCTGGTGCCGCCGGAGGTTCGCCTGCTGCTGCAGAACCTGCTGCGCGCGCGGGTGCACCAGCGCATCGCCTACAACGCGCTGTCGCGCCTGCGGCAGGGCCTCGACGACAAGGTCGCAGAGCGCACCCGCGAACTCGAGCAGAGCCGCGCGGAACTCCGCGCGAGCGCCGACAGCTGGCAGATGCTGCTCGAGCTCTCGCCGGATGCCGTGCTGACCGTGGACGGCCACGGCGCCATCGTGTTCGCCAACAAGGCGGCAGGCCGGTTGACAGGTTGGGAACCTGGCGAACTCCTGCACCGGCCACTCGAGATCCTGGTTCCCGAGCGCATGCGCGCCAGCTTCATGCTCGAGTTCGGGCGCTATTTCGCGGGCGGGAAAATTCCTTCGGCCCTGCGCAGCGAGCGGCCCATCCTGCGCAGCGACGGCGCCGAGGTTCCCGTGGAGCTGTCTGTCGCAGTGGCACAGGGGCAGGGCGGAACGCGGCTGATCGTCTACCTGCGTGACCAGTCCCTGCAGAAGCTGGCCGAGGCGACGCTGCTCCAGGCGAAGACCGAGGCAGAGGCCGCCAACGCCTCCAAGACCACGTTCCTGGCGATGGTGAGCCACGAGATGCGCACCCCGCTCAACACCATCCTGGGTGCCACCGAGCTCATGGGCAGTGCCGCCGACGAGGCCGAGCGCGAAGCCTGTCGCAGCACGGTGTTCGCCTCGGCGGAATCCCTGCACAAGCTGGTCAACGACCTGCTGGACCTGTCGTCCATGGAGGCTGGCAAGTTCGTCATACACCGCGGCCCCGTGCCGCTGCGCGAGACCCTGGCGCGGGTGGTCGAGGAATTCCGCAGCACCGCGGCGGCGAAGGGGCTGACGCTCGATCTCGCCGTCGGCGAGGACGTGCCGCGCGTGATGGACACCGACGGCGCCAGGTTCGCGCAGATCCTGATCAACCTGGTCGGCAACGCGATCAAGTTCACGCGTGCCGGCGGCGTTCGGATCGACGCCCGCCGCGACGCTGGCCCCGGCAGCCTGAGCTGGCTGGTCGTCGAGGTGATCGACTCGGGCATCGGCATCGCGGCGGAGGCCCGTCGGCGCATCTTCGATCCCTTCGTGCAGTCCGACGGCTCGATTTCCCGCGCGTTCGGCGGCACTGGCCTCGGGCTCGCGATCAGCAAGCGCCTCGCCACGCTGCTGGAGGGTCGCATCGAGCTGGAGAGCGAGCCCGGTGTGGGCAGTACGTTCCGGATCAGGCTGCCAATTCCGGAGGCAGCCTTCGCGGGCGGCGCGGGCTCGGCGGCGCCCGCCATGGGGGCTACCGGCGTTCACCGCGCCTTGCGTCCCGATGCGCTGTGCAGCCAGCGGCCAGCTCGAATCCTGCTGGTCGACGACATCGAGAGCAACCGGCGGGTCGCCCGGCGGTCGCTCGAGCTCATGGGCCATGCCGTCACCGAGTGTTCGAGTGGGCAGGAGGCGCTGGACCTCTGGGAGCGCGGTGGCATCGACGTGGTGCTCATGGATGTTTCCATGCCCGGCATGGATGGCCTGGAGGCGACGCGACGCCTGCGCAGCCGTGAGCGTGAACGTGCCCTGGGTCGGGTCTGGATCGTGGGGGTCACCGCCCACGCCTCGGAGGATTATGTCGAAGCCTGCCAGGCAGCCGGCATGGACGAGCACCTCGCCAAGCCCTACCGCCGGCAGCAGTTGTTCGACCTGCTCGAGGGGCGTCCGGACGGATGAACCTTCCCCTGCGCCCCGTCGAGAAGCTGCCGGCCTGGCGAGGGGAGCGGAAGCGAGCCTACGCGCTGCTCTGACCACCCAGTGACGGCAGGTCCAGGCCCTCGGCGCGCGCGCAGTCGATCGCCCGCCCGTAGCCCGCATCGGCGTGGCGCATGACGCCGGTTGCCGGGTCGTTGCGCAGCACGCGCGCGATGCGCCTTGCCGCCGCCTCGGTGCCGTCGCACACGATCACGACGCCCGCGTGCTGGGAGAAGCCCATGCCGACGCCGCCGCCGTGGTGGATCGACACCCAGGTCGCGCCGCCGGCGGTGTTGAGCAGCGCGTTGAGCAGCGGCCAGTCGGACACGGCGTCCGAGCCGTCCAGCATGGCCTCGGTCTCGCGGTTCGGGCTCGCGACCGAGCCCGAGTCGAGGTGGTCGCGGCCGATGACGACCGGCGCCTCGAGTTCGCCGCGCGCCACCATCTCGTTGAAGGCGAGTCCCAGCCGCGCGCGATCGCGCAGGCCTACCCAGCAGATGCGGGCCGGCAGTCCCTGGAAGCGGATGCGCTCGCGCGCCATGTCCAGCCAGCGGTGCAGGTGCGGGTCGTCGGGGATGAGTTCCTTGACCTTCGCGTCCGTGCGGTAGATGTCCTCGGGATTGCCGGACAGCGCGACCCAGCGGAACGGCCCGATACCCTCGCAGAACAGCGGCCGGATGTAGGCCGGCACGAAGCCCGGGAAATCGAAGGCCTTGGCGAGGCCCTGCTCGAGCGCGACCTGGCGGATGTTGTTGCCGTAGTCGAAGGTCACTGCGCCGCGCGACTGCAGGTCGAGCATCGCCTGCACGTGCACCTTCATCGAGGCACGCGCCGCCTGCTCGACGCTCGCCGGATCGGCGATGCGCCCCGCGGCGGCCTGCGCCAGCGACCATCCGCGCGGCAGGTAGCCGTTGCGCGGATCGTGGGCCGAGGTCTGGTCGGTGACGACGTCCGGCACGACGCCCCGCTCGACCAGCGCGGGGTAGACGTCGGCGGCGTTGCCGAGCAGGCCCACGGACAGCGGCGTGCGCGCACGCGTGGCGGCTTCGATCATCGCGAGCGCCTCGTCCAGCGTGTGCGCCTTGCGGTCCAGGTAGCCGGTGCGCAGGCGGAAGTCGATGCGCGACTCGTCGCACTCCACCGCCAGCATCGAGAAGCCGGCCAGTGTCGCGGCCAGCGGCTGCGCGCCGCCCATGCCGCCCAGTCCGGCGGTCAGGATCCAGCGGCCGCGCGCGTCGCCGCCGAAGTGCTGCCGGGCGCAGGCGCCGAAGGTCTCGTAGGTGCCCTGCACGATGCCCTGCGACCCGATGTAGATCCAGGAGCCGGCCGTCATCTGGCCGAACATCATGAGGCCCTTGCGATCGAGCTCGTGGAAGTGTTCCCAGGTCGCCCAGTGCGGCACGAGGTTGGAATTGGCGATCAGCACGCGCGGCGCGTCGGTGTGAGTCCTGAACACGCCCACCGGCTTCCCCGACTGCACCAGCAGGGTCTCGTCCTCGCCCAGCCGGCGCAGGGTCGCGAGGATCGCGTCGAACGCGGCCCAGTCGCGCGCGGCCTTGCCGATGCCGCCGTACACGACTAGCTTGTCGGGATGCTCGGCGACCTCCGGGTCGAGGTTGTTCTGGAGCATGCGGAACGCCGCTTCCGTGAGCCAGTTGCGGCAATGCAGTGTGCTGCCGCGCGGGGCGCGGACGGGACGCGGGCCGGCAGCGGGAGGCATGGCATGGGTCGTCATGGGGCCAGAGGATACCCCGGCCTGATCCTGATGGCGCTGCTCGCCGGTTGCGCGGGACCGCTGGTGCGCGTCGACGCGCCAGCCTGGCAGCCGCCGCTGGTCGAGTCCCTGCCGCTGCGCGTAGGCGTCTACGTCTCGCCCGCGCAGCGCGGTTACATGTTCGTCGACAGCAGCATGAGCGGCGCCAGGCTGGATCTCGGTGAAGCCGGCGCGGCCACGCTGCTGGCCGCCGCCCGCGGCGGATTTGCCGGGGCAGTTGAACTCGACGATCCTGCGGCAGCCGCCGGCGCAGGCGTCGATGCGGTGCTCAGCGTCGCCGCCATGGAGTGGCGCAGCACGCTCACCCGCGAAGCCACGACGACGTCGGCGCACTACACGCTGCGACTCGCGGAACCCTCGGGTGCGCTGGTGGGCGAGTGGACGCGTGAATTCTCCACCAGCCTCGAGGAAATCGTGCCGGATCCCGGCCAGCCAGGACTCTGGAGCCTCAACAGCGTGTACGAGGCGCCGGCGACGGTGCTGCTGGAGAGGCTAGGGTCCGCATTCCTGCGCGAGTTTCGCGACGAGCCCGCCATCCGCGCCTGGCTCGAGGCGCGCGCCGCCTACCGGCCCGCGCTGCCTGCGCCGGCCGCGGGCGCGGCGCTGGCCCCGTGGGCACGTCCCTCGGGTGTGCAGGTCGCCAGCGACGCAGGCAGCGACGTGGTGCGGCGTTGCGTGATCAAGGGCCTGCGCCGTGAACTGCCCGAGCGCCCCGTGGTGGCCGGCCCGGCGCTGCGCCAGGCCTTGTTTCCCTGGTTCAGCGACCAGCCCGCGGCGGCTGCCGGCGCCGAACGGCTGCGGGCGCTGCTCGCGCTACCCGAAGCGCGTTCGCGGCTGGAAGCCATCGGCGTCGGAACGGTTGTCCTCGTGAGCGGCGGCACGCGCCAGGACTGGCATGGCGCGGGCTTCTGCGGCGCGGGCTACGGCGGCGGGGGCTGCCTGGGCCTGACCTGGGGCGAGCGCGACTCGCTGATCGTCGCGCGCATCGTCGACCTCGCGTCTCCTGCCGCGCTGAGCGAGAGCAGTGCGCACAGGTCAGGAACGACCGTGATTCCCATGCTGGGAATTCCGCTGCCGTTCATTCCCGCCACCCAGTCGGCCGCTTGTCACGAGATGGCGCATGCGCTGGCCCGCGAACTGCGCGCGCAGCGGCCGCCGTTTGCTTCGCCCGATCGTACTGGGCCATGATCCGCGGCATGCTCGACAACAATAACGACAGTATCCCGGAATTCACGTTCAAGGCCGTTGCGATCGGCGTCGTGCTCGGCATCGTGTTCGGCGCCGCGAACGCCTACCTGGGCCTGCGCGTGGGCATGACGGTCTCGGCCTCGATCCCGGCCGCGGTCATGACCGTCGCGACCTTCCACCTGCTGCGCACGCGCGGCACGCTGCTCGAGGCGAACATGTCGCAGACGGTGGCTTCGGCCTCCACCTCGCTGGCGACCGGCACCATCTTCACGATTCCCGCGCTGTTCCTGTGGGGCGCCGTGCCGCCGTACTGGCAGGTGGTCGTGCTGGCGTTCCTCGGCGGACTGCTGGGGCTCTCGGCCATGATCCCGCTGCGACGCCTGCTGATCGTCAAGGCGCACGGCGAACTGCCGTACCCGGAAGGCACGGCCTGCGCCGAGGTGCTGCGCGCGACCGCAACCGGGCGCGACGGCGCGGCCAGCGGCAGCGCCTGGATCTTCAGGGGCATCGCGGTCGGCGCAGCGGTCAAGCTGCTGATCTCGCTCGCCTACCTGTTTCCCTCGGAGGTGCAAGCGGCCCTGCCCGTGCTGCCCAAGGCCGAGCTCGCGCTGGAGATCGCGCCGGCGCTGATCGGCGTCGGCTACATCCTGGGTTACCGGCAGTCGGCGGTCTGCGTAGCCGGCGCGCTCATCTCGGCGGTCACCCTCATTCCGCTCATCGCCTGGCTGGGCGCCGGGCTCAGCGCGCCGCTGTTCCCGGAGGCTTCGCGGCTGGTCGTTGACATGGACGCGGGCGCCATCTGGTCGCGCTACGTGCGCTACATCGGCGCGGGCGCGGTGGCGACGGCCGGCGTGCTGACAGTGCTGCGCGGGCTGCCGGCGATGGCCGGCGCCTTCACCGCGGTCGCGCGCGGCGTGCAGGGCGGCGGGGCGCGCGCCACCGGCGAGTCCGTGCTGCGCACCGACCGCGACCTTCCCGCCAGCTTCGTGTTCGGCGGCGTCGCGACCGTCGTGCTGGTCGCCGGTCTCGTGCCCGGCGTGTTCGCGGGCGAGATGAGCGCCATCCAGCGCGCGGTGCTGGCCGGTGGCGTGGGCCTGTTCGGCGTGCTGTTCGTCGCCGTGGCGGCGCGCATCGTCGGCATCGTCGGCGTGTCGTCGCAGCCCACCTCGGGCATCGCGCTGGTCACGCTGCTCGGCACCGCCTCGGTGTTCGCCGCGGCGGGATGGGTGGACGCCGATGCGCGCGCAGGCGTTCTGACCGTCGGCACGATCGTCGCGATCGCGGCCAGCAAGGCCGGCGACATCTCGCAGGACCTCAAGACGGGCTGGCTGGTGGGCGCCACGCCGGCACGACAACAGCTCGGCCAGCTGATCGGCGCGGCCTTCGCCTGCTGGGCGGTGGCCGCGACGGTGATGCTGCTCGGCACGGCCTACGAGTTCGGCTCACAGGAAATCCCTGCGCCGCAGGCCACGCTCATGAAGACCATCATCGAAGGCGTGCTGTCGGGCCAGCTGCCCTGGGACCTGGTGCTGACCGGCGCCGGCCTGGCGATTGGCGCGATGCTGTGCGGCGTGTCGGGCCTGGCGTTCGCCATCGGCGTCTACCTGCCGCTCGCGACCATGGCGCCGCTGTATGTCGGCGGCTGCGTGCGCGCGCTCGTGGAGCGCCGGCGCGGGCCGCTGGCCGAGGGCGACAGCGATCCCGGCGTGCTGGCCGCGTCGGGCCTGGTCGCGGGCGAGGGCCTCGCCGGCGTGCTGGTCGCAGGCCTGGTCGCGGCGGGCGCTGCGCCGAAGGCCATGGAACCCAGGTTCGGCGGCCTGACCGGCGAACTGGTCGCGCTGGCCGTGGCGCTGCTGGTCTGCCTGTTCCTCTGGCGCGGCGCGCTCGGCGCCCGCGCCGCACGCTGATGGTAACAATCGTGCCAGGCACGATTGTTACCAGCTGGACGCGCGTGCTGCGACACGCGACGGTGGCGACGTTGACACCGGACGGCGCTCCCTATGGGCTCGTCGCGGATGGTGCTGTCGCGCTCGCCGGTGATCGCATCGCCTGGGTCGGCGCCTCAAGGGACCTGCCGACGCTGCCGGACTCGACACAGGTCGATGCGCTGGCCGGCGCGCTGGTGACGCCGGGCCTCGTCGATTGCCATACGCACCTCGTCTGGGCCGGCAACCGGCACCGCGAGTTCGAGCAGCGACTGCTGGGCGCGAGCTATGCCGACATCGCGCGCGCGGGTGGCGGCATCCTCTCGAGCGTTCGCGCGACCCGCGCCGCGTCGGAGGACGAGCTCCTGGCCGCGGCCTTGCCGCGCGCACGCGCGCTGCTCGCCGAGGGCGTCACCTGCATCGAGGTCAAGTCCGGCTACGGCCTCGACGTCGACACGGAACTCCGCCAGTTGCGCGTCGCGCGCCGCCTGGCCGCCAGCCTTCCCCTGACCGTGCGGACGACCCTGCTCGCTGCGCACGCGGTGCCCCCGGAGTTCGCTGGTCGCGCCGACGACTACGTCGATCATGTCTGCGACGTGATCCTGCCAGCGGCCGCCGCCGCGGGCCTCGCCGACGCGGTCGACGCCTTCTGCGAGGACATCGGGTTTTCGGCCGCACAGGTGGAGCGGCTGTTCCATCGGGCCGCCGCGCTGGGCCTGCCGGTCAAGCTGCACGCGGAACAGTTGTCAAACCAGCACGGCGCTGCGCTGGCCGCGCGCTTCGGCGCCCTGTCCGCGGATCACCTCGAGTGGCTCGACGAGCCCGGTGCGCGTTCGCTGGCCGCCGCGGGCAGCGTGGCCGTGCTGCTGCCGGCGGCGTTCTACTGGCTGCGCGAGACGCGCGCGCCGCCCGTCGACGTGCTCCGCCGCGAGCGTGTGCCGATGGCGGTGGCGACCGACCTCAATCCCGGCAGCGCACCGGTGGCTTCGCTGCTGCTGGCGATGAACATGGCCTGCGTGCTGTTCCGGCTCACCGCGGAGGAGGCGCTGGCCGGCGTCACGCGCGAGGCCGCGCGCGCGCTGGGACTGGCGGCTGAGCGCGGCACGCTGGAGGCCGGCAAGGCCGCCGACCTCGTCGCCTGGGACGCGGGTCATCCTTCCGAACTGGTTTCACAGGTAGGCCTGGCGCGGCCGCGCGTGATCCTGCGGGCGGGAGTGGACGTCGCCGGCTGAGCCGCGCCGGATCAGCCGAGCGCTGCGTGGGCTTCGGCGATGCGGGCGACCAGCCTTGCCGCCAGCCGCGCCGTGCGGCCGTCGACGTCGTGTGCGGGATTGAGCTCGGCCACGTCCGCGACGTGCAACTTGCCGGAGGCGACGACGCCGTCGATCAGGCGCTCCACGAGCGCCGGCTCGACGCCCAGCGCCGCGGGGGCGCTGACGCCGGGTGCTGCGTGGGCGGGAAACACGTCCAGGCACACAGTCAGGTACACGTGGCCGACGGATTCGACGAACCGCCCCAGCGCGGCGGCGATCGCGTCATGCCGTTCCGCGCGCAGGTCCTCGTCGAGCATCCACTGCACGCCCAGTTCGTCCGCGCGCCGGAACAGCGCGGCGGTGTTCGCGTAGCGGCTGACGCCGAGGCAGCAGTAGCGCAGGTCGCGGCCCGCGCCCGAAGCCTGCTCGAGGATCTGCCGGAACGGCGTGCCCGAGGAACCTCGCGCATCGGCGCGCAGGTCGAAGTGGGAGTCGAAGTTGACGATGCCGACCGGCGCCGTGTCGCCGCGCGCCGCCAGTGCGGCGACGAGTCCGGAGGCGGTCGCGAGCGCTATCTCGTGACCGCCGCCGATGCCGATCAGCAGCGCGCCGCGCCCGAGTGCCGCGGCGACCAGCGCGGCGAATTCAGCTTGCGCGTTTTCGAGCGCATCGCCCTCGCAGGCCACGTCGCCGAGGTCGTCGACGGCCTCAAGCCCATGCACGGGCAGGTTGGCCAGTGCGCGACGCAGGGCGAGCGGGCCGGCAGCTGCACCGGCACGACCCTGGTTGCGCACGACTCCTGCATCGCAGGCGAAGCCGGCGATCGCGACACTGCCGGTCTCGCCCGTTGCGGCGTTCACCAGCTGGTGCCAGCGCCGCGCGTCGGCGCCGTCCGCGGTGTCCTCGCGGCCCTGCCAGACGAACGGTTGATCAGCGTGCCGTGACACCATGCTCCGCCCCGCTCACGAGAGGTCCGAGGATCCGATCAGCGCGAGCGCCAGCGACGAGCAGGCGACTGCCGTCAGGCGCCTGCGCAGGTCGAGGTAGGCGCGCGGCAGGACGCGTTCGCCGAGCGCGCGATTTTCGTACAGCCAGAAGAAGCCGAAGCCAGCGATCTGCACCACGAGCGACTGGTCGTAGGGCAGGGCCAGCGAGCCCCATCCGACCAGGCTCGGCACGACGCCCATCACCAGCAGGCGCTTCTGTCGCGTGGCGTTCGGCGCCAGCGCGACACCCCAGTGCACGCCACCCAGGAACGAGAGGATCACGGCGCCGTACAGCACCAGCAGTCGTCCTGCCCACTCGGCCTGGTCAAGGTCGTCCAGCGCCACGGTGCCGAGGGCGCCCGCGATGAAGGGCAGCAGTCCGGCGTAGCCCAGCACAGCCGCATTGGCGGGCAGTCCGTCGGTCGATCGGGCATCGTCGGGCGTCATCGGCCACTCCGGCGCAAGGGGGGATGGTGGATTATGCGCCACGGCGCGCCGTCGGCGGCCACCCTGTACGCATGCATGGATCGCGCTAGGATGTCGCCGAAGGACTGGCGGCCGTCCCTGGGGGGGATGCGGAATGAAGCAATACCTGGCTTGCCGGGGTGTGGCTGCGCTGGCGCTTGCGGCAGCACTGGCCACGACGTCGGTCGGCGCGGCACCGGTCACGGTCAGCGACGCGGCGCGGCGCGGGCTGGCGCCCGAAGTGGCGGTCGGACGCGACGGCTCGATTCACGTGCTGTGGCTCGACAAGGGCGTGGCGCCGGCGGACGGCCCGCCGCCTTCGGGCCGACCGTCAGGCCCGCCGTCCGGCGGCCACAGCCACCAGAGCAGCACCGACCTCTTCTATGCGCGCTCCGACGATGGCGGCAGGACTTTCCACCCAGCCGTGCGCGTCAACACCGTGCCCGGCGAGGTCTGGGGCTTCGCGGTCTCGAAGCCGCGCATCGCGATCGGCGCGACGGGCATCGTGCACGTGTTCTATCCGGCCAACGC
>JADZCS010000283.1 GCA_020851435.1 Gammaproteobacteria bacterium
TCGCCAACCGCCTTTCGGCGGACGAACGCCTCAACGACGAGTTCGTCCGCATGAAGCGCACGGAAGCCGGTTACGCCGTGCTGATGATGGATATCGACTTCTTCAAGCGCGTCAACGACACCTATGGTCATGCGGTCGGCGATGAAGTGCTGAAGCACGTCGGCCGCATCCTCAAAGCGACGGTTCGCGAAAGCGACTTCGTGGCGCGTTATGGCGGAGAAGAATTCCTCGCGATACTTCCGGCCACCCGCTTCGAGGACGCCTGCCAGGTTGCCGGGAAGATCCAGCAGGCCATTGGCGCGAATCCGATGCTGCCGGTCGGCAGTATCACCATCAGCGTGGGGCTGGCGCTCGCGAGCCCGGCGCAACTGGACCATAACGAGGTCGTGCACCAGGCCGACGACTGGCTCTATGAAGCGAAACGCTCGGGAAGGAACCGCGTGGCGGGCTCGGGGATCCGCTGGACCGAAGGCCGCCTGACCGTCAGGAACAACCACCCGGTTGCCCCCGATGCCTGACTTGACCGTCAGGCGGAGTCGCCATCCAGGCGATGCGGAGTCAACTGGCCGCTGAGGGTGTCCTCGCCCAGCGACACGTACAGGTGCCGGTCGGCGACGGTCAGGTCCAGGCGCATGCGCCGCGCGAGACGCGCCACCAGGCTGGCGAGAAACTCTCGATCCAGCTCGTGGATCTCGAGCTCGCCGGCCTTGTGGATGGGTTCGACCGCCAGCCGCGCCAGCCACGCCCCGGGGTCCTTGTGCGCGTACACGACCACGCGCGGTGCTGCCTTCGCCGCCTTGTGCAGGCGGGCCGGCTCCGGGAGGCCGATTTCGATCCAGTCCAGAAGCGCGCCCGTGAGGTCACGGGCCGCAAGCGCCGGGGCATCGGGGTCGGACAACCCGCCGCGGGAAAATTCGAGTCCCTCGCGGTATTCGAGGCAGTACGCCAGCACGCGCGTCAATAGGTATTCCTCCGTCTCCGAAGGATGCCGTGCCGCCCGGAACTCCAGGGCTTCGTAGACCCCCCGGTCGGCGTCATTGAGATTGATTTCGAAGGTGTAGATCGTCGCGGTCAGGGCCAAGGCACGGACTCCTCGTCAGGCGCCTCAGTGTTACCCATTGCTACGGATTCCGTTGTGGAAATTTTGTGAAATCATCGGAAGGAATTGAGGAGGAGAAGTCATGGCCGAGCCTGCAATGCTGCTGAACGACGCCCCGCCTGCCACCGACACGACTGGCCGCCTCGATACATCCGAGAGCTTTGCCAAGTCGCTGTTCACCGGTGAGATACTCTTCGGCAACGCATTTCCCTATCCCCGCATGAGCGAACGCGACCGCGAGTTGCTGGCCATGATGGTCGACTCCATCGATCACTTCATGGATGGCAAGGACGCTGCCTTGCGCGACATGGATCGGGACGGCGCGCAGCCTGCCGAGTATGTGCAGGAACTCCGCGAGCTGGGGCTGTTCGGCCTCGTGATCCCTGAGGCCTACGATGGCATCGGCCTGTCAAACGCGGGCTACGCGCGGGTCCTGAGCCAGACCAGTCGCTACGACAGCTCGACATCGCTGACGATCGGCGCCCACAGCTCGATCGGCATGAAGGGGCTGCTGCTGTTCGGCACGCCGGAGCAGAAGTCGCGTTACCTGCCGCGCCTGGCCTCCGGCGAGATGATCGCGGCGTTCTGCCTGACGGAATCGGGTGCGGGCTCGGATGCGGCCTCCATCCGCACCTCCGCGCGCAAGCAGCCCGACGGCAGCTGGATCCTTAACGGCGAGAAGATCTGGATCACCAACGGCGGAATTGCCGACCTGTACACGGTGTTCGCGCGCACGGAAGGGCCCGGCGGCAAGATCTCGGCCTTCATCGTCGAGGCCGCCTGGCCGGGCGTGAGCCGCGGCCACCACGAGGACAAGATGGGCATCCGCGGGTCGTCGACCACGACGGTCACGTTCGCAGACGTCCGCGTGCCCGCCGAGAACCTGCTGGGCGAGGAAGGCAAGGGCTTCAAGGCCGCGATGGCGATCCTCAACAGCGGCCGCACCGGACTCGGTGGCGGCGCCGTGGGCGGCATGAAGACCCTGATCGCACTGGCAACGAAGCAGGCGACGGAGCGCAAGCAGTTCGGGCGCCCGATCGCCGAATTCGGCCTGGTGCGGGAGAAGATCGCCCAGATGACGGTCGACTGCTTCGCAGCCGAAAGCACCGTCTGGATGATCGCCCACTACATCGACTCGGAATGCGATGACTACTCGGTCGAGGCAGCCATAGGCAAGGTATTCGCGGGCGAGGCCGTCAACCGCGCCGCCTGGGAGGCCTTGCAGATCGCGGGCGGCAACGGCTACATGCGCGAGTATCCCTATGAACAGGCCGCGCGCGATGCCCGGATCCTGCCGATCTTCGAAGGCGCCAACGAGGTCATGCGCCTGTTCATCGGCCTCTCCGGCCTGAAACACGCCGGCAGCCAGCTGTCGGAGGTGAAGTCCGCGGTCGACGACATCTTCAGCAACCCGATCAAGGGTTTTGGCGTGCTGGGCAGCTATGCGCAGCGCCGCATCGCGAGAGCTACCGGGCTCCGCGGCGACAAGGCGCCGTTCAACTGCCCTGCCGAACTCAAGGAATCGCTGGCGATCTACCAGAAGTATGCGTCGGCGCTGGCCACCGCCAGCGAACAGCTGCTGCGCCAGCACCGCAAGGCTGTCATCGAGCGCCAGGCCGACCTCAAGCGCGTCGCGGACGTGGCGATCGACCTGTTCGTCGGGCTGTGCACGCTGTCGCGCGCGATCTCGCTCGGCGCCGACACAAAGGGCGATGCCGCACAGGGCCGCGAGATCGCGCGGGTGTTCGCGCAGCAGGCCAAGCGCCGCATGGCCAGTAACCTGCGCCGGCTGGCGGGCAACGAGGACCAGTCCCTCGATCGCCTCGCCGGAAACATCCTCGCGGATGGTCAGTACCGGTGGGACGTGCTCTGAGGACGGCGGCGGCGCACCAGCCACTTGCGCAGTTCCTCCAGCATTCCGAACAGGAGCCCGAGTGCGCCCATCAGCACCCAGGGCTCCCACGGAAGCGGCGCAGTGCCGAAGGCGGCATTGCCTGGCGCCGTGTAGACAATCAACAGCAGCAGCCCGACCTCGATTCCGACGGCGATGAGCAGCAGTGGGTTAGCCAGCAGCCGCAGCCGGAAAGCGGACACCTCGGGGTGCCGGCACGCGAATACGTTGACCACCTGAGCCACGACGATGGCCGCGAGGCAGGCGGTGGTGGCCTGCAGGTAGAGCGGATCGCCGGCGGCCAGCATGTCGCCGTAGGTCCAGCCGCCCATCTGCAGCACGAAGAAGAACGCCGCCATGGCCGCAGCCGCCTGCAGCATCCCGAGCCACAGATAGGCCCGCGCCAGCACCTGCCAGGACAGCAGCCGCTCGCCGGCCGGGCGCGGCGGCTGGTTCATCAGCGAATGATGTGACCGCTCGGCACCCAGCGCCAGCGCCGGCAGCATGTCCGTGCCCAGGTCCACGGCGAGAATCTGGATGACGGTGAGCGGCAGCGGAATCCTGAACAGCATGAACGCGACGTAGGGGACGAGTTCGGAGACGTTGGACGTCAGGATGTAGGTCAGGAACTTGCGGATGTTCTGGTAGACCGCGCGCCCCTCCTCGATCGCGTTGACGATGCTCGCGAAGTTGTCGTCGAGCAGCACCATGTCCGCCGCTTCCTTCGCCACATCGGTGCCGGAGACACCCATCGCGATGCCGATGTGCGCCGTCCGCAGCGCCGGCGCGTCGTTGACCCCGTCACCGGTCGCCGCAACGATGTGGCCTTTCGCCTTGAGGCCCTCGACCACCAGCATCTTCTGCTCGGCGGTCACACGCGTGAACAGTATCTCGGGGCTTTCCAGCGCGATCTGCAGTTGCGCCGGCGTCATCCGGCGCAGCGTCGCCCCTTCGACGATGAGCGGGCTGTCGCCGGTGACGAGGCCGATTTCGCGCGCGATCGCAAGCGCGGTGTGGGGATAGTCCCCGGTCACCATGATGACTTTGATGCCCGCCGAGCGGCAGCGGTGGATGGCCTCGGGCACGGCTGCCCGCGGCGGATCCCGGAGGCCGATCAGGCCTGACAGGACCATTGCGGTCTCCACCGGCTCCTCGCCCGCCGCGAGTTCGCGCCAGGCGAAGCCCAGCACCCGCAGCCCTCTCCCGGCCATTTGATTTTGCGCCTGCGTCACCGCCTTGCGACGCAGGTCGTCCAGTGGTGCCTCACCATCGGGCACCTCGATACGGTCGCACAGCGCCAGCACCACTTCGGGCGCGCCCTTGCAGTACAACCAGCGACGGCCGTCTGCCTGGACCACCACGGACATCCTGCGGCGCTCGCTCTCGAACGGCAGCTCGCCCACGACCGACATGGGGTCTTGCGGTTCGTGGGGCCTACCGAACTCCGCGAGCGCGATCTCCATCGGATCCCCAAGCCAGCCCTCCGTGCCGTTGCGCCTGCCCCATTTGAGGCTGTGGCAATAGCGCGCGTTGCGCCGCAGGTGAAACTGCCCGTCGACATCACCCAGGTTATCAACGAGCGCCGCCAGACTGCCGATGTAGAGCTGCTGAACCGACATCCGGTTCTCGGTCAGAGTGCCGGTCTTGTCGCTGCAGATCACCGTGGTCGAGCCCAGCGTCTCCACCGCCGGCAGGTGGCGCACCAGGGCGTTGCGCCTGGCCAGGCGCTGCGTGGCCATGGCAAGCGACAGGGTGACGGTCGGAAGCAAGCCCTCGGGGACGTTCGCAACGATGATGCCGATCGCGAACATGGCGCTGTGCCAGAACGGCAGCCCGATCGCCACGCCGATCCCGAAGAACAACAGGCCTAGCACCGAGGCAAGAATGGCCACCAGTCGCGACAGCCGCGCGATCTCGCGCTGCAGCGGCGAACCCTGCTCGCCCACGGACTGCGTGAGGTGTGCGATGCGCCCGAATTCCGTGCGCATCCCGGTGGCGTACACCACCGCCCGCCCCTCGCCCGATACCAGCGAGGTGCCGGCCAGCAGCAGGTTCCTGGCGTCGAGCGGCCGCGCAGCGGCCCCGGCCTCCGCGCTTCGCGGCTTGGCCAGTGCCTCGCCCGTGATCGTCGACAGGTTGACGCGCAGCGCGGACGCCTGGATCAGTCGACAATCGGCCGGGACGTTTTCACCCTCCTGGAGCAATACCACGTCGCCGGGGACCAGGGTCTCTGCGGCGCAAGCCAGCAATTCACCGTCGCGAAAGACCTTGACGCTGGCGGGCAGCAGCTGGCGCAGGGCATCGATCGCGCGCTCGGCGCGATATTCCTGGAAGAACGAGAACACGCCGTTGACGACGATGACGCCGAGGATGGCCACGCCCAGCTGCCACATGCCGGACCCAGGGCTGCGGCTCTCTGCAAAGAAGGCGAGGACGGCGGCAACCCACAGGATCAGCGCGAAGAAATGAGTGAACTCGCGAAGGAAGCGCAGCCACAGCGGCCGGCCCTTGACCTCCTCGATGCGGTTCGGTCCGAACTCGGCCAGGCGCCGCAGCGCTTCCGCACTCGCGAGTCCGGCCTCGGAGCTCTTGAGGCTGGCCAGGACGTCGACGGCCGAGAGGCGGGTGATCTCCATGGCGTCGATCAGGATAATCCCGGCGCCCGGCCGCGCGAATCAGCACAGCCCACTCGACGGCAGGCCCGCCGCCCACTCTCACCGGACTCGCTTCCGGCCCGAAGGCCTGCGAACATTGCGTATGCAGACAGCCCAGCCCAGACCCCTCGAGCACAGCTCCCTCACCCAGCGGATCGCCCATGCGCTGCTGAAAATGGCCGGCTGGCGCGAGGTCAATGTCCCACCACCCGGGCCCAAGGGAATCCTGATCGTCTACCCGCACACCTCGAACTGGGACTTCATCATCGGCATGCTGTTCA
>JADZCS010000284.1 GCA_020851435.1 Gammaproteobacteria bacterium
CGAAAGTCAGGACGCGGTCGGCAGTCGCCGCGGCGGCGCGCGAGTGCGTGATCAGCACGCCGCTGCCGGCGCTCTCGAGGACACGCTCGCGCAGCAGTTCGAGCACGGCGCGCGCCGCGCGGGGGTCAAGGTTGCCCGTGGGTTCGTCGGCCAGCAGCAGGTCCGGCCGATGCACCAGCGCGCGCGCGATCGCGACCCGCTGCAGTTCGCCACCCGACAGTTCGCGCGGATAGCTGTTACCCCGATCACCCAGGCCCACCGACTCCAGGATGGCCGCGACGCGCGCGAGGCGCTCGCCGACCGGGACCCCCAGCAGCGCGAGCGGCAGCGCGACGTTCTCGGCGACGCGCAGGTAGGGCAGCACGTGAAAGGCCTGGAACACGAAGCCCATGCGACGGCGGCGCAGTTCCGTGGCGGCGTCGTCGTCGAGCGCGCCGAGATCCGTACCCTCGAACTCGACGCGGCCGGCATCGGCGCGGTCGAGGCCCGCCATGAGGTTCAGCAGCGTCGACTTGCCGACGCCCGACTCTCCCATGATCGCGACGTACTCGCCGCGCTGCAGCTCGAAGTCGAGGCCCTCGATCACGGCCGGCCCGCCTGCCGTGTAACGGCGGGTCACGCCGGACAGTCGCAGGACGATGCTCACTGCAGGATCGTGCTCGAGCGCAGGGCGTAGGCCACCCCGCCCTGCTGCCAGGCCACGATGGCCTCGCCAGCCGTGACGGCGATGCTCGGGTATCCAGCGGATTCCCCGGCCGGCGATATCGCTAGCGGCGTCGAGAAACTGCGTCCGCCGTCATGCGAGCTGGCGACATAGATGCGGCGCGCGGCTCCTTCCTTGGCGTGCCAGGCAGCAACCACCGTGCCATCCGCTGCGACAGCGAGCACCGGCTCGTCCGAGGCCGTTGCCGACGGGTGCAGCGGCCTCCCCGCGTCGAAACTCACGCCACCATCGGTCGAGGTGGCGAACCACACGCCGGCCGGCGCATCCGCGTGCGAATACCAGGCGGCGTACACGCGGCCGCCGGCGGCCACGAGCGCCGTGGACTTCATCGGGCAACCGTCGATCGCCCAGCGCGCGGTGCCAAGGCGAACCGGCGTCCCGACCGGCTCCAGCGCCCGGCCGAAGCGAGTGACGATCGGATCGCGGAAGCCCGCGGGATCGACGTCGCGGCTCGACAGCAGCACGCCATCGGCCGTCGCCAGTGCTACGGGCTGGCAGCACTCGCAGACACGGCCGCCGAACAGCCGGCGATCGGGCTGCCAGGTCGCCCCGCCGTCGGTGGAGGTCGCGGCGTAGACGTCCGAGGGATCCTCGGTCTGCTTGACGTGGCGCGAATCGAGCCAGAAGGCATTGACGCGATTGTCCGCGCCGACCGCCAGCGCCGGGAACGTGGCAGCCGCCGCGGCGTTGCTGTGGGAAGTCGCGGTGAGGTCGTTCTGCGCGGGCGAGTTGAGCGTGACCGGCGCGCCGAAGCTGCGTCCGCCATCCCGCGACCGCGCGTAGTGCATGTCGACGACAGGCTTGCCGTTGACCGGCGAGGTGGCGTTCGCGGGATAGAGCACGTGCAAGGTGCCATCGGCGCCGCGCTCGAGCCGGGCTCGGATCATGACCGAGGACTTGGCCTCGCCGGGCGTGGCATTGACGCGAACCTGCGCCTGCGGCCCCGCGGCGGCGGCGGGCCAGGCAGCTACATACAGGTCGTCCGCCGAAGCGTGCCCGTGGCCTGGCTGCGGCGGCCCCTTCTCGACCCACAGCAGGTAGACGTTGCCGTCCGCCCCTGCGACGACCTGCAGCGGCGCTGCCGACTTGCCTTCCGCGCTCAAGCGCACGGCGGTCCCCGCGAACTGGAGCGGCGGAGTCTCGGCCATCACTGCGAAAGGCAACAGCGCCAGTGCGGCGACGACGATGTTGCCGTTGAGTGCGTCACGCATGTCGACGATCCCCCGCTTCATTGACCGGCACGGCCCTGGCGCGCTCGCGCTCGGCAAGGCGCTCGCGCCGCGCAACCAGCACCGTCATGGCGGTGAACGCCCCGACCACCGAGACCATCAGCGCCATGAGCACGGCTAGCACGGGATGGAAACGGTAGGCCTCGACGACTCCCCAGATCACGCCCACCGGCGTGCCTATGAAAAGGATCGGCTTGGCAGTCTTCATCGGTACGAGGGCCTCTCGGTCAGGACGCTTTACGGGCGATGAAGGTTACGACCTTCGGCTGCGGCAATCCATGCTTCGGGCGCGGCCGGCGGCGTGTTCAAATTGCAGCGAAGGGCCCGGCCCAAGGGAGACCGTCGCATGACCACCCAGGAACTCAATGAACTGCTGGGGCGCGTACGCGCCGCGCTGGCGCAGGATCCGATACTGGATGCGGAATCGAGCCGGCTGCTTGCCGCGGTCCAGGACGACATCGCCCGGGTGAATGCCGCGCAGCCCCCGGTCGCCGCCGGGCACGTGCCCGCGCTCGAGCGCATCGCCGTGCACTTCGAGTCCGACCATCCGTCGGTGGCGGCTGCGGCGCGCGCCCTCATCGACGCGCTGGGCAAGGCCGGAATCTGACCGGGGCCGCCGGGGTGCGCTGCTAGAGCGGCAACTGGCGCTGATCCGGCTGCCAGCCCTGCAACTCGAGGTCGATGCTCGCGCAGCCCAGGTCACGAATCCACTTCGCCGCAGCGTCGATCGTGCGCCAGGTCTTCGGGCGCCCGTCGAGCGTGGTCACGGAAAACGAACCGTTCTTGGTTTCGCCCTCGACGTAGAGCGTCGACCCGTTGCCGATGATGCGCACCGCCTTGAGTGCGCCCGCCTCGACCAGGACCTTGAGCTTCTGCCCGTCCACGCGACTCCCCCTGGCAATGCGCCCGGCGGGCGCGGCGCCATCTTACTTCAGCGGACCGC
>JADZCS010000285.1 GCA_020851435.1 Gammaproteobacteria bacterium
GCTTCATCGCCACCGACAGGCAGATGCGCAGCAACGTGCCGCACATCTTCGCCATCGGCGACGTCGTGGGGCAGCCCATGCTGGCGCACAAGGCGACGCACGAGGGCAAGGTCGCGGCCGAGGTCGCGGCGGGCCACAAGAGCGCGTTCGACGCGCGCGTGATCCCGTCCGTGGCCTACACCGATCCTGAGATCGCCTGGGTGGGCGTGACCGAGGGCGAAGCCCAGGCCCAGGGCCGCAAGCTCGGCAAGGGCCTGTTCCCCTGGGTCGCGAGCGGCCGTTCGCTCGCGCTCGGGCGCGAGGAAGGCTTCACGAAACTGCTGTTCGACCCGGACACGAACCGCGTGGTGGGTGGCGGCATCGTCGGCACCAACGCCGGTGACCTGATCGCCGAGATTGCGCTTGCCATCGAGATGGGCGCGGATGCAGCTGACATCGGCCTGACGATCCATCCGCATCCGACCCTGTCCGAGACCATCGGCTTCGCGGCCGAGGCCTTCGAGGGCACGCTCACCGACCTGTACATGCCGAAGAAGGGCTGATCGAACTCAACGCCTCGCGCCACCCGACGGGTCCGGAGGGATGCGATGACCGAGTCCACGCGGGAACCGCCTGACGGAAGCTGCCAGACCTGCGGGGCGCCGGGATGGCTGCGCCATTTTCCTGGCGCATCCCCGACGAGCGGGATCTGGTGCGAACGGCACTACTGGCGCCTGCTGTGGCTGCATCCCCTCGGCCATCGCGGCAGGGTGGTGTGGGCCGGCCTGGTTGTGGCGCTCATCGTGCTCATGGCGTTCGCTCGCTGAGGACACCGGTCATGCTCAATGCCAGCGCACCGGAGGCGGTGCGCAGTTCCAGGCGTTCCGCCTCGAGCCGGTAGGTCGCGGCGCTTTGCAGCGCCTGCAGGAACAGGGCTTCCTGCTTCATCACGCCGTCTGGGGTGGAGCACATCATGCGGGTCGCGGCCGCCGGGCCGACCTTGATGGTGTCGTCGGCAAGCAGGAACGTCGCCGTGTAGCTGTTGCAGCCGGCGGAGCCCGTGATCCGGCCATCGTCGCCGAAGGCCAGCGTCAGGTTTGATCCGGTCGCGACGCTGACCACGGCCTGCCTGCCATTGTTGTATCCCGTGACGGTCCAGGCGGTCCCGCTCAGTTCGCCGGGCTGCGCGTCGAAGGTCGCAAGTTCACGGCCGTCCGCGGCCAGCAGGCTCAGGCGATGGCGCTCGCGCACATACCGGCGCGTTTCGCGCAGCGCGCCGGTGAAGGTCGCGGACTGCTGCATCACCGGTTCCGCACAGGCCATCTGCGTGGCCGCGAGGTTCGAGTCGACGGTGAGGCTGGTATCCGTGGCCGTGTAGGGCCCGCTGTAGCGGTTGCAGCCGTCCGTGCCTGAGAGGCTGCCGGTCTCGAAGCGGACGGTCGGCTTCTGTCCCGCCACGGGCGGCTGGCCGTCGAGCGTGGCGAGGATCCAGCCAGTGCCGTCCAGGCTTGCCGTGCCTCCCGTCGCGGCACGAGGCGGCGCGCCCTGCGGCGTGCAGGCCGCTGAAATCGCCAGGGACAGCAGGGCTGCCGCGATGACTGCAGGTCGTGCGTTCATTTCACTCACCGATGCCCGTTTCGTAGAGGTGGTCGATGCACCATGCGGAGTCCTTGACGCAGGGCTTGCCGCAATGGGCCCAGGCGCAGATCTCGTCGGAGTTCCCGCCGCGGTGCTCCAGCATGAACTCTTTCGCGGAATTGACGTTGATTGCCTTCCATTCCTCGGCGGCACTGGCGGCGACCTTGGTCGCCAGCTGGGCCACCTGCTGCTCCCAACCGGACAAGGCCCAGTGCTGCCCGCAGGCCCGGCATTGGGACAGGCCCGTCCAGCTGCCGACACTGAGTTGCCTGAGGCCCGCGAAGAAGTCGCGGTGATCCGCGACGCGCTCCACGTCGTTCAAGCGCAGGCATTCACAGTCAGTCATGGGATTCAGGGTATCTCACTTCGCCACGGCGGCGATGCACTCCACCTCGACCCTCGCCTCGAGCGCGAGCCCGTTGGCCCCGAAGGCGCTGCGCGCCGGATAGCGACCCGTGAAGAACGACTTGTAGACCTCGTTGAAGGTTCCCCACTCGGACATGTCGGCGAGCATGACCGTGCACTTCACGAGGTCCTGCAGGCCGTAGCCGTGGACTTCGAGCAGGGCCTTGATGTTCTCCATCGTCTGCTGCGCCTCGGCCCGGATTCCGCCCGGCACGAGTTTCATGCCGCCCGGAGCGATGCCGACCTGGCCCGAGAGATACAGCACGTTGCCGACGCGAACCGCCTCCGAGAACGGCAGGTTCGCAGGCAGCACCTTGCCGGAGTTCAGGAACTCGATTGCCGGTGCGGCCTGGGCGAAGGAAGGCGTCGCAGTCGCCAGGCCGGCGCAGGCGAGGATCGTCAGCAGTGTCCTGTTCATAGTGCCTCCATGCTCATCGTTGGCGGGCCTTCTCGAGATAGGTGTCCTGGTCGGGCGGCAGGCCGGCGCGCTGCGCCTCCCACAGCGTCTCGGCCAGGCATTCCAGCAGCTGGTGTTCGGCCTCATGCCCCGAGCCCAGCCGGGTACGCAGCGACTGCGCGATCGCGGCGATGCCGGGCGGCCGGTCGGTGACGATGCCCTCGCGCACGGCGACGTGCAGGCCCATGTGCAGGAACGGGTTGCTCTGGCCCTGTTCGGGCGTCCAGTCGCGGTGGAGCGCGCCTTCGTCGCCCTCGAGGATGTCGTGGTATTCGGGGTGCTCGCCGGCGACGTCGGCGAGCTCGGCCTCGAGTGGTTCGGCGGGCAGGCCGGCGCGGCGCTTGCGCCAGGCCTCGACCCACATCTCGCGCAGTTCGTCGCGGCCCTGGCTGGCGAATACGGGCATGTCAGCTGTCGCCTTCGGTCTTGTCGGGGTACGCGCAGAATGCGGCGATCGCGCAGGCGGCGCAATCCGGCTTGCGGGCCTTGCACACGTAGCGGCCGTGCAGGATCAGCCAGTGGTGGGCGTCCTTGAGGAATTCCTTCGGGACGTTCCTGAGCAGGCGGTCCTCGACCTCTCGCACGTTGCGGCCCGGCGCGAGGCCGGTGCGGTTCGCGACGCGGAAGATGTGCGTGTCGACCGCCATGGTCGGCTCGCCGAAGGCCGTGTTGAGCACGACATTGGCCGTCTTGCGGCCCACGCCCGGCAGGGCCTCCAGCGCCTCGCGATCGCGCGGCACCTCGCCGCCGTGCTGCTCCACGAGCAGCCTGCAGGTCGCGATGATGTTCTTTGCCTTGGCGCGCCACAGGCCGATGCTGCGCACGTACTCGCCCAGGCCTTCCTCGCCGAGCGCGGCGATCGCGGCCGGCGTGCCGGCCACCGGGAACAGGCGCCGTGTCGCGAGGTTGACGCCCTTGTCGGTGGCCTGTGCCGACAGGATCACGGCGACCAGCAGCTGGAAGGGTGTCGCGTACTCCAGCTCGGTGGTCGGATGGGGGTTGGCGGCACGCAGCGTCTCGAACA
>JADZCS010000286.1 GCA_020851435.1 Gammaproteobacteria bacterium
CGCCGTCGGGTAACATGGCGCACTCGCCTGACCCCGGAGAACCGGTTACATGCGTCCGATAACCATTGCCTGTGCCGCAGCTGGCCTGCTGGCCGCAAGCCTCGCCGGCTGCGCCTCGACCCCTGCACCCAAGACGGAAACGATGACCGCCACGACAACGACTGCCACACCGCCGATCGCCGCGAAGCGTGACTACAAGGTCACGTCGCCCGCGGGGACGCGCAACGACGAGTACTACTGGCTGCGCGACGACTCGCGCAAGGACCCGGACGTCATCGGCTACCTCGAGGCCGAGAACGCCTACAAGGAGGCGATGCTCGCCCACGTCCAGCCGCTCGAGAACAAGCTCTACGACGAGATGATCGCGCGCATCAAGCAGGACGACGCGAGCGTCCCCTACCGCAAGCGCGGCTACTGGTACTACAGCCGCTTCATGACGGGCAGCGAATACCCGGTGTTCGCGCGCAAGGCGGGCTCGCTGGAGGCGGCCGAGCAGGTGATGCTCGACGTCAACGTGCTCGCCAAGGGCTTCGAGTTCTTCCAGGTCGGAGCGTTCGAGGTGAGCCCCAACGACCGCATCCTCGCGTACGCCGAGGACAGCGTCGGTCGTCGCCAGTGGGTGATCCGCTTCAAGGACCTGGTCACGGGCGAGACGCTGCCGGATCGCATCACGAACGCCGAGGCGGGCATCGCCTGGGCGGCCGACAACCGCACCGTGTTCTACACCGAGAAGGATCCCGAGACCCTGCTCGGCTTCCGCGTCCGCAGGCACGTGCTGGGCACCGATGCCAAGGACGACCCGGTCGTCTACGAGGAGCAGGACAAGAGCTTCTACACGGGCGTCGGCACGACCAAGGACGACAAGTACATCATCATCGTCTCGGACAGCACCATCTCGACCGAGATGCGCTACGCCGACGCCGCCGACCCGGCCGCGTTCAAGGTGCTGTTCCCGCGGGAGCGTGACCACGAGTACGACGCCGATCACCTCGACGGGCGCTGGATCATCCGCACGAACTGGCAGGCGCCGAACTTCCGGCTCATGGAGGCGAAGGTGGGCGAGGAGTCCGACCGCGGCAAGTGGCGCGAGGTCCTGCCGCACCGTGCCGACGCCTTCATCCACGGCTTCGACGTTTTCAAGGGTTTCCTGGCCATCAGCGAACGCTCGGGCGGCCTGCGCAAGATCCGCATCCGCCCGCTGACGACCGGCGAGGACTTCTTCATCTCGTCCGACGAGGCGGCCTATACGGCGGGCCTGGGGCAGAACGCGGAGATCGACACCGAGGTGGTCCGCTACACCTACACCTCGCTGACGACGCCGAACTCCACCTACGACTACAACATCCGCACGGGCGAGAAGACCCTGCTCAAGCGCGACCCGGTGCTGGGCGACTTCGATCCCGCCAACTACACGACCGAGTTCGCCTGGGCGACCGCGCGCGACGGCCAGAAGGTGCCGGTGTCGATCGTCTATCGCAAGGGCTTCAAGCGTGACGGCACGGCGCCGCTCATGCAGTACGCCTACGGTTCCTACGGCATCTCCACCGACCCCGCATTCTCCGTGTCGCGCCTGTCCCTGCTCGATCGCGGCTTCGTCTACGCGATCGCGCACATCCGCGGCGGCCAGGAGATGGGCCGGCGCTGGTACGACGACGGCCGCCTGCTGCGCAAGCAGAACACGTTCACGGACTTCATCGACGTGACGCGCTTCCTCGTGCAGCAGGGCTATGCCGACCCGAAGCGCGTGTTCGCCAGCGGCGGAAGCGCCGGCGGCCTGCTGATCGGCGCGGTCGCCAACCTGGCCCCCGGCGACTACAGGGGCCTGGTCGCCCACGTGCCGTTCGTCGACGTGGTCACGACGATGCTCGACGAGAGCATCCCGCTCACCACCAACGAGTTCGACGAGTGGGGCAACCCGAAGGACAGGAAGTACTACGAGTACATGCTGTCCTACTCGCCCTACGACAACGTCGCGAAGCAGGACTATCCCGCGATGCTCGTGACGACGGGCCTGTGGGACAGCCAGGTGCAGTACTACGAGCCGGCCAAGTGGGTCGCGCGCCTGCGCGCCCGCAAGACCGACTCGAACCCGCTGCTGTTCCGCACCACCATGGAAGCAGGCCACGGCGGAAAGTCCGGGCGCTTCCAGCGGTTCCGGGAGGTCGCGGAGGAATACAGTTTCGTGCTCGACCAGGCCGGCATCCGGGAGTAGCGCCTGCTCCGGCGCATCGTAGACGTGGCGCCCGGCGAGACCGGGCCGCTGCTGGCCGCGTCCGGTTACCACGCGCTGCTGCTGGCGGCGTACTACATGCTGCGTCCGCTGCGCGACAGCATGGGCATCACCGCGGGCATCCACGCGCTCGACGACCTGTTCTGGTTCACTTTCGCGGGCATGCTGCTGGCGATGCCGGTGTTCGGCTGGGTCAGCGGGCGCTTCACGCGTGCCGTGTTCCTGCCGTGGACCTACGTTTTCTTCATTGCGCAGCTGCTGCTGTTCTGGGTCGCCTTCAGTGCGTTCGACGACGACCGCTGGACCGCGCGCGCATTCTTCGTGTGGATCTCGATCTTCAACCTGTTCGTCGTCTCGGTGTTCTGGAGCTTCATGGCGGACCTGTTCGACCAGCGGCAGGCGGCGCGCATGTTCGGCTTCATCGCGGGCGGCGCGAGCATCGGCGCGATCGTGGGGTCGGCGCTGACCGCCTACTGCGCCGAGGCGCTCGGCGACGTGAACCTGCTGCTCGTCTCCGCGGCCTTCCTCGGCGGCACGCTGGTGTTCATGCGCTGGCTGGCGCGCTGGGCGGACCGCGCGCGGCCGGGCCGCAGCGGCGACGCGCTGCCGCTGTCTGCCGACGAGCCCCTGGGGGGCAGCCCCTGGGCGGGATTCACGCGCGTGGCGGGATCGCGCTATCTCTCGGGCATTGCGGTGTTCGTCGTGCTGCTGGTGACGGTCACGACTTTCCTCTACCTGCAGCAGGCCGAGCTGCTGGCCGCGGCCTTTCCCGACAGCAGCGTCCGAACCGCCTTCCTCGCGCGCATCGACCTCGCGGTCAACATTGCCTCCGTGCTGCTGCAGTTCCTGCTGGTGGGCCGGCTGACCACGCGCTTCGGCATCGTCGTGATGCTGGCCTGCGTGCCGGTGGCGATGGCGGGCGGCTTCGCGCTGCTGGCGATGACGCCGACGCTGGCTGTCCTGACCTTGGTGATGGTCGTGCGGCGCGCGGGCGAGTACGCGATCACGCGGCCCTGCCGGGAGATGCTCTTCACCAGCGTCGACCGCGAGAGCAAGTACAAGGCCAAGAACTTCATCGACACCGTGGTCTACCGCGGCGGCGACGCGATGTCCGCCTCGTTCCACGAGGTCCTGGTCCGCGCGTTCACGCTGGGCCTCGCCGGCATCGCCTGGGTGGGAGCGGTGATCGCGATCGTGTGGACCGCGCTGGCGATCGTGCTGGGGCGCCGGCACCAGGCGGGCGCCTTGCAGTCCGGCAAGCGCTAGCGCGCGCCTGGCCTCGCGCCGTACGATGCCGCCGCATCCAGTGCCCGCCGGGCCTCGTCGCGACGGCCGGCGGCTTCCAGCCGGCGCGATTCGTCGAGCAGCCTGCTGCCGAGCAGGGCCATGGTCTCGGCGAGGCCGCGGAAGCCGGGGTCCGCCGCCATCAGCAGGTCGACGTAGTGCGCGGCGGAGTCCGCCGCGGGATCCAGCAGCAGTCCCTGCGCGATACGCTGGTTGGCGAGTGCGAACAGCCTGGCGTTTTCCTCGCCGATCGTCGCCGCGCGCTGCGACTCGAACTGCGCCCGGGCACGCTGTACCGCGGGACGGTTGATGCCGAATTCCTCGGCATGATCCAGCAGTTCGCGCGCGGCCGCATAGTCGCCCTTCGCGATCGCCTGCTCGGCGTGCTGCAGCATCGTGCCGGACAGCGCGGACGCGGCGGCCAGGACCTCGGGGTTGGACGGCGCGAGTTCCATCGCCGACATCATGTAGGACTGCGCGCTCTCCGAGCCGCCGGCGAAGCGGCCGAGGCGTTGTGCAGCGGCAGCGCGCAGCAGGTATTCCTTCACGCTGTCGGCGCGCGCGCGATCCGCGATCGACAGCACCTTGTCAGTGGGCGCCATGGTCTTCGGCGCGGAGCCCGCCTGCGCCTCCTCGAGCTTGCGGCGTTCTTTCTCGGACTCGATCAGGCTGTCGAGGAACGTCAGCCGCAGGTGCTGCGGGTTCGCCTCGCGCGCGCTGGCGACGGCGGCTTCCGCTGCGGCCAGGTCGCGAGCCACGAGCGCGTCCTCTGCCTGCGTCACCAGCGCGTCGGCGGCCCGGTTCAGGCCTTCCTGTGCGCGTGCGTTGCCCTTGTCGATGGCGATGACCGCCAGGTACAGCTCGACCGCGTTGCGGCCGGGCGGGCGGTTCAGGCGACCCTGCGTGAGTGCGACGCCGGCTGCGTCGAGCAGGCGGGCGATGCCGGTGTCGCGAGGGCTCTGCCGCAAGCCGGCCGGAGCGTTGGACAGGGTGCCCGGCTTCGGCGCCGATTCCTTCCAGGGCTGCACGATCAGCGTCGCGATGACGATGACCCCGGCCACGCCGAAGCCGAGCGCCGGCACCAGCGACAACCGCAGCTTGTCCTGGTCCGATGCGCGCTTGGGCCACCACATGCGGTGGCCTCGGCCGGCCGGCTGGGCGGACGGCTTCGCGGCTGCCTTTGCGCCGCTCGGGCGAGGGGGCGTGGAGACGGGCACGGGCGCCAGCGGCGGCAGCACGGACTCCGGTGGCACCTGTACTTCGGGAGCCTTGGCCGCGTCGGGGTCCAGCTCGAGCCGGCGCCGCACGGCGGCGTCGATGAACGTGCGGGTACGCTCCGGCGAGAGCGGCTTGTGCATGAAACGGAAGATCTCGCCGGATGAAATCTGCTCGGCGAGCGAGGACTCGTCGTCGCGGCGCCCTGCAACCAGCAGGGGCACGTTGGGCAGCTCGGTGCTGACCCGCGCCACCAGGGTGGGCGTATCAAAGCCGCCCAGGCCGGCATCGAGCAGCACCACGCCGAGCCGGGCGGCCTTGAGGAGTTCACCCGCCCGTTCGATGCTGTCGGCGCGCCAGATGCGGTGCCGGCCCTCGGTTCCGGCGCGCAGCATGTCGATCAGCGCGGAATCCGCCGTGAGTACGATCAGGTTGGCGTTGGGGGTGCTCGTCATGGCTGCATATTGTGCCTGCAGGCAGCCGCCTGGCGGATGGGCGATTGCGCAAACTGGCCAGTCCCGCGATCCTGCCGGCCGGTTGCCGGCCCGGGCCGCTCAGCCACGCTCCAGCCCCCGTAGCGGGCAGGAGACAGTGGTTGCATCCCCTGCGTCAATCGTGCCGGGCCGGCAAAATCCTCGCACTGGAGGGCACTTGCGTGGGGTTGCCGACACAGGCACCAGGCTTCGGACACAGTTGTTGCGAAAGCGCCGCAAATCCCTCCAATCCGGCAGGTTTTGGCCATTATGACAGGCTCGACAGGTACCTGGCCCGGGTGTACGGTCGGTCCCGCTTCATCGGCCACCCCCCGGCGGGACGCTTTAATGAGTCAGGACATCAGGTTCGTATCGCAGCTGCCGGCGACGCAGTATGTGCAGCTCGAGGCCTTGCTGTTCTTCAACGGACGCCAGGAGCGGGTTCGCTCGAGCATCGTCGCGGCCATCGAGCGCTACGGCCCGCCCCAGGTCGTCGAGTCCGACGGCTCGCTGCGCGTCCAGCTGAACGGCCTCGACGATGCCCAGTGTCTGTTCGCCGTGGACGTCACCAACGGCCGCGAACGTCCGGTGGGCGTCATCCTCTACGTGCGCGAGAGCTTCGAGCGCATCACGGTGGTGCACCTCTCGGTGGCGGAACAGTTTGCAGCGGGCGGCGTGCATGCCGACGACCGGCTGCTGTACCGCATGGTGCAGGCGGTGCGCCAGGTCGCGCGTCGGACGGTCGGTATCGAGCGCGTCGACCTGTTCTATTCCCAGGGACGCCCGCGCGCCGCGTTCGCCTGATCCCCCGCGGAGCCGCGGTGAACCTGAATCGCCGCCGCCTCCGGCAGCTCCTGCTGTCCGCGGCCGCCGTGCTGTCGGTCATGAGCGCCCTCGGCGCGCTCGCCAGGCAGGCCTGGTGGTTAGAGCTGTTCAGCCACTTCCGCCCCCAGTACGCACTGTCCCTGGCCGCCATCGGGCTGGCCCTGCTGTTCCTGCGGCCGCGGC
>JADZCS010000287.1 GCA_020851435.1 Gammaproteobacteria bacterium
ACCGCGCCGATGCCGGTGGTGACGCCGCAGCCGATGTAGCAGACCTTGTCGAAGGGCGCGTCCTCGCGGATCTTGGCGAGCGCGATCTCGGGCAGTACGGTGTAGTTCGAGAACGTCGAGCAGCCCATGTAGTGATGCACCTTCTCGCCGCCGATCGAGAAGCGGCTGCTGCCGTCCGGCATCACGCCCTGGCCCTGCGTCGCGCGGATCGCCGTGCACAGGTTGGTCTTGTGCGAGGTGCAGCTCTTGCACTCGCGGCACTCGGGCGTATAGAGCGGGATCACGTGATCGCCCTTCTTCAGCGAGCGCACGCCCGGACCCACCTCGACGACCACGCCCGCGCCCTCGTGGCCGAAGATCACGGGGAACAGGCCTTCGGGGTCAGCGCCCGAGCGCGTGAATTCGTCGGTGTGGCACACGCCGGTGGCGCGGATCTCGACCAGCACCTCGCCGGCCCGCGGGCCCTCGAGGTCGATGGTGGTGACTTCGAGGGGTTCGCCCGCCTTCCAGGCGAGCGCGGCGCGTGTCTTCATCTCGGTTCCCCGGTGGTGGGCTGATGCTGTGGCAGTCGCAATCTACCGCCATAATGCCGGCAAGGGGAGGGTCAGTCATGCAGCTCCACAATTACTTCCGCAGCGGCACCTCGCACCGCGTGCGCATCGCGCTGAACATCAAGGGCCTGCCGTACGACTATGTGGCGGTGGACCTGCGCAGGGAGCAGCACCTCGCGGCGGAGTTCACCGGCATCAACCCGCAGGGCCTGGTGCCGGCGCTGGTCCACGAAGGAAAGGTCCTGATCCAGTCGCCGGCGATCATCGAGTGGCTCGAGGAATGCCATCCACTGCCGGCGCTGCTGCCGCGCGAGCCTGACGCGCGGGCTCGCGTGCGCGCCATGGCCGCCGTCGTCGGCTGCGACATCCATCCCCTCAACAACCGGCGCGTGCTCGAGTACCTGCGCCACGAATTCGGCTGCGACGAGGCGGCCGTCGAGGCCTGGTGCGGGCGGTGGATCGCGGCGGGCTTCGATGCGCTCGAGGAGATGCTGGCCGCCGACCCCGCTCGCGGCGACTACTGTTTCGGCGGCGCGCCGACCATCGCCGACGTCTACCTGGTGCCGCAGGTCGAGAGCGCGCGGCGCTTCAAGGTCGATCTGTCGCGCTGGCCGCTGATCGGCGCGGCCGATGCGGCCTGCGGCCGTCTCGAGGCCTTCCGCAGCGCGGCGCCCGGCCTGCAGCCCGACGCGGCCTGAGCCGATTCACGCTGGATTTGCCGCGGACATAGGCACACACTGACGCCGCAGGCGGGCACAGACCCGCCGTACAGCCCAGGGATTCGGGCCGGGGGTCAAGGATGACGTTCAACTCGCTGACGTTCGTCGCGTTCTTCGCGATCGTTTTTTTTCTGCACCGCCTGCCGTTCAGCTGGCGGATCAAGAAGATCAACCTGCTCGTCGCGAGCTACCTGGTCTACGCGGCCTGGAATCCGCCCTTCGTGCTGCTGCTGTGGCTGTCGACCGCCGTCGACTGGAAGGTGGCGCAGTGGATGTATCGCGCCGAGGGCAAGGGCCGGCGCCGCGCCATCCTGGTGATCTCGCTGGTCGGCAACCTCGGCCTGCTCGGCTACTTCAAGTACGGCGGCTTCCTGCTGGAGAATTTCTCCGCGCTGGTCGCGACCGCGGGCATCACCTACGTGCCGCCCGACTGGGACATCGTGCTGCCGGTCGGCATCTCCTTCTACACGTTCCAGACCCTGTCCTACACGCTCGACGTCTACCTGCGCCGCGCGCGCCCGGCGACCTCGTTCCTGGACTTCTCGCTGTTCGTGGCGTTCTTCCCGCAGCTGGTCGCCGGCCCGATCGTGCGCCCGACCGACCTGATGCCGCAGTTCGCCACGCCGCGCACGGCGAGCGCGCAGCAGCTGTCCTGGGGCTTCATGCTGATGACCCTGGGCCTGTTCAACAAGATCGTGATCGCCGACGGCCTGCTCGCCCCGGTGGCCGACCGCGTATTCGGCGCCGACAAGGCCGTGGGCGCGCTGGACGCCTGGCTGGGCACGCTGGCGTTCTCGGGGCAGATCTTCTGCGATTTCGCTGGCTATACCACCACGGCGATCGGCGTTTCGCTGGTGCTGGGTTTCTCGCTGATCGACAACTTCCGCTACCCGTACGCGGCGATCGGCTTCTCGGACTTCTGGCGCCGCTGGCACATCTCGCTGTCGACCTGGCTGCGCGACTACCTCTACGTGCCGCTGGGCGGCAACCGCAAGGGACCGGGCCGCACCTACGTCAACCTCATGCTGACCATGCTGCTCGGCGGCCTGTGGCACGGCGCGGCCTGGACCTTCGTCGTCTGGGGCGGCCTGCACGGGCTCTACCTGGCCGTCGAGCGCATGCTGCGCCAGTCGCTGGGGCACATGAGCGTCTGGGCGACCTGGCCGGCGCGCCTCGGGCTCGGCCTGCTCACCTATGCGCTGGTCAACATCACCTGGGTGTTCTTCCGCGCGCAGGATTTTCCGACGGCCTGGCGCGTGCTGTCGTCCATGCTGCTGATCGGGCAGGGCGGCGAGCCGGTGCTGTCCTACTGGCGCGTGCTGAGCGCCAGCGTCGCGGTCGGCGGCATGCTGCTGGTGCACGTGTACATGCGCGAGCGCGAGCTGCACGCCGAAGTCCAGCGCCTGCCGGTCGCGGTCGGCGGTCTCTTGTGGGGCGCGATGGCCCTGCTCATCGTCATGACACAGGGGGGCAGCAATGCCTTCATCTACTTCCAGTTCTGAGCTCGAGTACCAGCGCCCGCTGCCGCAGTCGGACACGCGCTGGGCCGTGCTGCTGGCGCTGCTGCTGTTCGTGGCCGGAATGGTCGCGTGGGAACTCTACTGGCGCGACTACGGCGGCGTGCCGGCCTATCGCAACAGCGACGGGCAGTGGGCGATCCAGCGCCGCCGCATCGACGCGGGCGAGGGGAGCAAGACCGTCATCATCGGCGCCTCGCGCATGCTGTTCGACGTGCAGCTGCACGTGTGGGAACGCCTGGCCGGCGAGCGGCCCATCCAGCTCGCGCTGGAGGGCACTTCGCCCCTGCCGGTGCTCGAAGGCCTGGCCGACGACCCCGACTTCACGGGGCGATTGCTGGTCGGCATCGCGCCGGACGTGTTCTTCACGGGCTTCACCTATCGCGACGACGCGATTCGCCAGTACGACACGGAAACGCCTTCGCAGCGTGCCGGCGAGTGGCTGTCGATGACCTTCCTCGAGCCCTGGCTGGCGTTCTACGAGGACGACTTCGCGCTGATGACGGTGCTCAAGCGCCAGCCCTGGCCGACGCGCGAGGGCGTCAGGTCGCGCGAGAGCGTGCGCAAGCTCAGCGTCAGCGAGGCCGACCGCAATACCCGAATGTGGCGCAAGGTCGAGACCGATCCCGCCTACGCAGCCATGGCCCAGCGCATCTGGGCGCAGGATTTCGACGAGCTGCCGCCTGGCGGCCAGGAAGCGATGCAAAAGAGGATCGGCGAGAACATCGACCGGACGGCGGCGGCCGTCGGCAAGCTCCGTGCGCGCGGCGTGACCGTGATCTTCGTGCGCGCGCCCAGCGACGGCCGCTACCTCGAGTACGAGAACAGGGACTTCCCGCGCGCCGAATCCTGGGACCTGCTGCTGGCACGGACGGGTGCGCCCGGGATCCATTTCGAGGATCATCCGGAGTTGCAGGGCCTGCGACTGCCCGAGTGGTCGCACCTCGCCGCCGCGGACGCGGAGAAGTTCACCGCCGCGCTGTATCCGCTGGTCGAGCAGGCCAGCGCCACGCCCGGCAAGGGAGATTGACCATGCGCCTGCTGGTTCCGCTGGACCTGAGCTCCGCCACCGACCGTGTCCTCGATTCGACGCGCGCCGTGGCCCGCGACACGGGTGCGGCCGTCTGGCTGCTGCACGTCGCCGAGCCCGATCCCGCGTTCGTCGGTTACGAGGCCGGCTCCGATGCCGTGCGCGAGCAGATCGCGCACGAGTACCGCGACGAGCACCGGCGCCTGCAGGAACACGCGCAGCAGCTGCGCGACGCGGGGCTCGAGGCTACGGCACTGCTGATCCGCGGCCCGACGGCCGAGACGATCCTGCGCGAGGCGCAGCGCCTGGAGGTCGACCTGATCGTCATGGCCACCCATGGCCGCAGCGCCATGTTCGACCTGCTGGTCGGCAGCGTCAGCCACGCGGTGCTGCGCGACAGCCGCATCCCGGTGCTCATGGTGCCCGCGCGAGGGGCATAGCCGCCCGCACCCTCTGCAGCGGGAGCCGGCTTCAAGCTTCCGGCGAGTTCGGGTCCGGCTGGGCGTCCGCGGGCAGCGCGGCTGTGTCGCCCTCTTCCCCGTCCTGGGGCTGGCCGGCCGCCTTGCGCAGCTTCTTTTCTTCCTTCTTCTGTTTCTTGGCCATGTCACGCTGGCGCTTGGCGAAGGCGTAGTTGGGTTTTGCCATCAGCGAATCTCCTCGTTACTTCTGCCAGAAAGCCGGCGTCAGCAGGATGATCAGGGTAAAGATCTCGAGTCTTCCGATCAGCATCGCGAGCGTGCAGACCCACTTGGCGAGGTCCGGCACGTCGCGGAAATTCGTGGCCACGGACCCCAGGCCCGGGCCCGTGTTGTTGATCGTGGTGGCGACGGCCGACCAGGCGCTGACTTGGTCGACGCCCGTGGCCATCAGCATCATCATCATCGCACCGAACAGGATCAGGTAGATCGCGAAGAAGCCGCCGACCGCGTTGGTCACGCGGTCCGGCACGGGCTTGCCGCCGATCTTGACCGGGATCTCGGCGCTCGGATGTACCAGCCGCTTCAGTTCGGCCATGCCCTGCTTGAGCACCAGCACCCAGCGGATCACCTTCATGCCGCCAGCCGTGGAGCCCGCGCAGCCGCCGATGAAGGTGGCGAGCATCAGCAGGGCCGGCAGCGCGCCGGGCCAGTCGGCGAAACCGGAGGTGACGAAGCCGGTGGAGGTCTGCATCGAGACGACGTGCAGGGCCGCGTTCCTGAAGGACTCGCTGGGGTCCGCGAAAGTGCCGTTCAGCATCAGGTACAGCGTCGTGAAGACCACCAGCGCGGAGGCGATGGCTACGTAGGCGCGGAACTCCGCGTCGCGCCAGTAGTGCCTGGTGGCGCGGCTGCGGAACATCATGAAGTGCAGCGCGAAGTTGACGCCGCCCAGGAACATGAACACGACCGCGATCATGTCGATCGCGTAGCTGTCGAAGTGCGCGAGGCTCGCGTCGTAGGGCGAGAATCCTCCGGTCGACAGCGTGGAGAACGCATGCCCGATGGCGTCGAACAGGTCCATGCCGGCGAGCCAGTAGGAGGCGGCGCAGGCGGCCGTAAGGGCGAGATAGACGAGCCACAGCGCCTTGGCGGTCTGCGTGATGCGCGGCGTGAGCTTCTCGTCCTTGACCGGACCCGGCGTCTCGGCCTTGTAGAGCTGCATGCCGCCGATGCCCAGCACCGGCAGCAGGGCCACCGCGAGCACGATGATGCCCATGCCGCCCAGCCACTGGATCTGCTGCCGGTAGTAGAGGATGGACCTCGGCAGCTCGTCGAGCCCGACGATGACGGTGGCGCCGGTCGTCGTGAATCCGGAGACCGCCTCGAACACCGCGTCGGTCAGCGACATGTCCGGCACGTCGGTGATGACGAGCGGGGTCGCCCCGGCGAAGCCCAGGATCACCCAGAACAGCGCCACCACGAGGAAGCCGTCGCGCAGGCGCAGGTCGCGCTTCACCCTGCGCACCGGCAGCCAGAGCACCGCGCCGACGAGGGCGACGATGGCGAAGGCGTCGAGGAACGGCTGCCAGTGGCCGTCCGCATAGGCGAGCGACACGCCGATGGGCGGCAGCATGGTGAGGCTGAACACCATCAGCATCAAACCAAGGATGCGCTGAACCATCTGCAGGTTCATGTTACTCCCGCGCCGCTCAGGCGAAGCTCGCGCCGACCTGGAACAGCTTGCCGACCGCCTCCACGTGGCGGCGGTCGGTCAGGAACAGGATGACGTGGTCGTCGGCCTCGATCACCGTGTCGTGGTGGCCCATGACGACTTCCTCGCCGCGCACGATGGCGCCGATCGTCGTGCCTTCCGGCAGCGGGATTTCCTCGATCCGGCGCCCGACGACCTTGGAATTGCGCGAGTCGCCGTGCGCCACGGTCTCGATCGCTTCGGCGGCGCCACGGCGCAGCGAATGCACCTTGGATACGTCGCCACGGCGCACGTAGGCGAGCAGCGCGCCGATGGTGATGGTCTGGGGCGACAGCGCGACGTCGATCGAGCCGCCCTCCATGAGATCGGAGTACGAAGGCCGGTTGATCAGCGCCATGACCTTGTGCGCGCCGAGTCGCTTGGCGAGCATGGCCGACAGGATGTTGGCCTCCTCGGCGTTGGTCAGCGAGACGAACACGTCGGTGGAGTCTATGTTCTCCTCGATCAGCAGGTCCTCGTCGGCGGCGTCGCCGTTGAGCACCAGCGTGTTGCGCAGCCGCTCGGACGCCCGCCGCGCGCGGCGCGGGTCGCGCTCGATGAGCTTGACCTTGTTCTTGTCCTCGAGCGCGCTGGCCAGGCGGAAGCCGATGTTGCCCGCGCCGGCGATCACGACGCGGCGGATGGGGCTCTCCTCGGCGCGGAGCTCCTTCATCATGGCGCGGATGTCGTCGCGCGCCGCGATGAAGAACACCTCGTCGCCGGTCTCGATGACCGTGTCGCCTTCCGGCTTGATGCTGCGCTGGCCGCGATAGATCGCGGCGACCCGCGCGTCGCGCTGGGGAATGTGGTTGCGGAGCTCGCGCAGCTGGTGGCCGACCAGCTTGCCGCCCTCGATGGCGCGCACGCCCACCAGCCGGACGCGTCCGTCGGCGAAGTCGAGCACCTGCAGCGCGCCCGGGTAGCGGATCAGCCGCTCGACGTATTCGGTGACGAGCTGCTCGGGGCTGATGATGTGGTCGACCGCGAGCGCGCCCTCGTCGAACAGCCGCGCGTGCGAGGTGTAGTCGCTGGAGCGGATGCGCGCGATCTTGCGCGGCGTGCGGAACAGCGCGTGGGCGACCTCGCAGGCCACCATGTTGACCTCGTCGCTGTTGGTCAGCGCGACGATCATGTCGGCGTCGCTGGCGCCCGCGGCATCGAGCACGCCGGGGTGCGCGCCGTTGCCGCTGACCGTGCGGATGTCGAGGCGGTCCTGCAGGTCGCGCAGGACGTCGTCGTCGGTGTCGACGACGGTGACGTCGTTGGCCTGTTCGCGCGACAGGTGGTACGCGGCGGTCTTTCCGACCTGGCCCGCGCCGAGGATGATGATCTTCACGGTCGTCCTGCCTTGTCCGCCGGGGCCCTCACCGGGGCGAGGGATGCCGGATTCTAGCAGGCTGCCGCCGGATCACAGCGGCTGCAGGTTGGCGTAGGCATACATCAGGCACTTGTCGCCGCTGCGCTCGAACTTGACCCAGACCTGCTGGTTTGGGCCGTTGCCCTCGAAGCGCAGCACCACGCCGTCGCCGAACTTGGCGTGCCGGACGCGCGTGCCCAGCCTGACCGGCAGCTCCTCGCCGCGCGCCTGGGGCTGGGCGCCGGGACGCGGCGCCGAAGGTCCGGCCGCGGGCGGCGCGTTGCGCCAGCCGCCGCTGCGCGAACCCCCGCCGAAACCGCTGCCGTGGCCCTCGCCGCGGCGGTGGTGGTCGCGCTCGTCGTCGCCAGCCCCGAACAGCGGGCGCGAGACGTTGATGCGCGGCCGGACTTCCTCGATCAGCTCGGGCGGGATCTCGCCGAGGAACCGCGACGGGGCGCGGTATTCGGTCCGTCCGTACAGGCGGCGGCTCTCGGCGTAGGTCAGGTACAGGCGGCGCATCGCGCGCGTGATGCCGACGTAGCAGAGGCGCCTTTCCTCGGGCAGTTTCTCGAGGTCGAGCGCCGAACGCTCCGAGGGGAACAGTCCCTCCTCGAGGCCGACCAGGAACACCATCGGGAACTCCAGCCCCTTGGCCGAGTGCAGCGTCATGAGCTGGACGCAGTCCTTGCCCTCGGCGGCCTGGGCCTCGCCGGCTTCCAGCGAGGCGTGCGCGAGGAACACGACGATCAGCGGCAGGTCCTCGCCGGGTTCCGGCTCGAAGGCCTCGGCGGCGTTGACCAGTTCGTCCAGGTTCTCGACGCGGGCCTCGCCCTTCTGGTCCTTTTCCTTCGCGTAGTGCTCGCGCAGCAGCGAGGCCTCGAGCACGCGCCGGACCTGCTCGTGCAGCTCGAGTCCCTGCGACTCGGCGCCCAGCCGCTCGATCAGCTGCATGAAGTCGAGCAGGCCCCTGCCGGCCTTGGGCGGCAGCTGCGGCAGCGCCAGCGCGGCCGCGTCCCACAGCGGGATGCCGCGGATCCGGGCCAGCTCACGGACCTTGTCGAGGCTCGACAGGCCGATGCCGCGCGGCGGGAGGTTGACCACGCGCTCGAAGGAGACGTCGTCGGTGCGGGTCTGGGTCAGGCGCAGGTAGGCGAGCGCGTCCTTGATTTCGGCGCGCTCGAAGAAGCGCAGGCCGCCATACACCTTGTAGGGGATCCGCGCGGCCATCAGCGCCTCTTCGAAGCTGCGCGACTGCGCGTTCGAGCGGTACAGGATCGCGGACTCGGCGAGCCTGCCGCCGCCGCGCGCGTGCTCGCGGATCCGCTCGATGACGAAGGCGGCCTCGTCGCGCTCGTTGTAGGCGGCGTAGACGCGCAGCGGCTCGCCGCCCTTGACGTCGGTCCACAGCGCCTTGCCGAGCCGGTCGGAGTTGCGCTCGATCACCGCGTTCGCCGCGCCCAGGATGACCTGGGTCGAGCGGTAGTTCTGCTCGAGCTTGAACACCCTCGCGCCGAAGTCGCGGCGGAAGTGCTGCATGTTCTCGACGCGCGCGCCGCGCCAGCGGTAGATCGACTGGTCGTCGTCGCCTACGACGAAGGGCTTGCCGCCCTGGCCGCAGACGAGGCGCACCCAGTCGTACTGGATGCCGTTGGTGTCCTGGAACTCGTCGACCAGCACGTGCGAGAAGCGCCGCTGGTAGAAGTCGCGCAGGCCGGGCTGGTCGCGGATCATCTCGTAGGAACGCAACAGCAGCTCGGCGAAGTCGACCACGCCGATCTGGTTGCAGCGGCGCTGGTAGAGGTCGTAGAGCCGGATCAGCTCGCGCCGCGTCGGGTCGCCGCGGTCCTCGAGCTGCTTCGGGCGCCGGCCCTCGTCCTTGTTGGAGTTGAAGAAGCCCTGCACCTCGCGCGGCACCCAGCGCTGCTCGTCGAGGTTCTGCTCCTTGAGGATCTTGCGCACCAGGCGCAGCTGGTCGTCGTCGTCGAGGATCTGGAATGCCTGCGGCAGGCCGGCCTCGTTGAAGTGGCGCCGCAGCAGGCGGTTCGCGATGCCGTGGAAGGTGCCGATCCACAGCGCCTGCGCGGGAAGGTCCAGCACCTGCTCGATGCGTCCCCGCATCTCGGCGGCGGCCTTGTTGGTGAAGGTCACCGCGAGCAGGCTGCGCGGGTCGACGCCGCACTCGCTGACCAGCCACGCCACGCGGTGCGTGAGCACGCGCGTCTTGCCGCTGCCCGCGCCGGCCAGCACCAGGGTGGCTTCGGGGGCTGCGCTGACGGCTGCGCGCTGCGCCTCGTTGAGGCGTGCGAGAAGGGGGTGGGCTGCGGTCATGGGGCGCGCATGATACCGCCCCGGCCGGGGCCCGGCACGCCCTTATCCCGGCGAGTCGCTCACGATGTCCAGCAGCGTCAGCGCGATGGCGATGACGATCGGGCCGACGAACATTCCGATCAGCCCGAAGGCCGACAGTCCGCCGAGCACGCCGACGAACACGGCGAGCGTCGGCACCTGCGCCTGGCCTGAAATGAACAGGGGTTTCAGGAAGTTGTCGACGCTGGAGACCACGAGCACGCCCCAGGCGCTGAGGAAAACGCCGGGCCAGGTCTCGCCCTGCCACAGCAGCCACAGCGCGCCGGGCAGCCAGATGATGGCCGTGCCGCCGAAGGGCACCACCGACAGCACCGCGCCGGCGACCCCGAATACCACCGGGGCGGGCAGGCCGGCGATGGCGAAGCCGGCGCCCAGCAGCAGGCCCTGGATCAGCGCCGTGAGCACGGTGCCGAACACCACGGCACGCGTGACGGCGGTCAGGCGCTGCCTGATCGTGTCCTTGTGCTGGCCGGACAGGGGAATCAGCCGGGTCACGGCGCGCGCCATGGTCGGGCCGTCCCGCAGGCAGAAGAACAGCACGAACAGCATCACCGTGAAGCTCAGCACGGTGCCGGCGGCGCCGACGATCAGCGCGCCGCCCTTGCTCGCGGCTATCTCGAGCAGTCGCCGGGCGCCCGTCACGATCCAGCCCTGGACCGCTTCCACGCCGCCGGACACGTGCGTGCCCAGCCATTCCACGATGCCGCGTGCCGGCGCCCAGTGCGGCAGGTCGCTGAGGCTGCGGATTGGCAGCGCGGCGGCGCCTGACTGCATCTGGCCCGCGAGTTCGACCGCCTGCGCGGCGAATGCCGCAGCCAGCAGCGTCAACGGCGCCACCACCAGGAACAGCGTCACGAGGGTCAGCATTACGGCGGCGGCGCTGCTGCGGCCGCCCAGGCGGCGCGTGAGCCGACGCTGGATCGGCTGCATGAGGAAGGCGAGGAACACGGCCCAGGCGCCGGCCTGGAGCATGGGCTCGACGATCTGGTACAGCAACCAGACGAACACGGCGACGGTGGCGATCGTGAAGACGCGCTCGTAGAAGCGCGAGGGTTCCTGGCTGGGGATCTGCATGCCCGTCATCCTAGGAGGATTGGCCGGCGGCAGCAACGCGTCGCGCCGGGAGTGATACGCTTCCGGATCACGATGATCATCCTCGTCCTCAATTGCGGCAGTTCCTCGCTGAAGGCCGCCGTGATCGACACGCAGTCCTCGCGCCGGCTCTGCGACCTGCGCGTCGAGCGCATCGGCCCCTCGGCCGAGCTGCGTGTCGACGGCGTGCTGCGACCCGGCGCGGTCGCGGCCGACCCTGCCGCGGCGGTCGGCCTGGTGCTCGAGGCCCTGCGGGGCGCCGGCCTGGAGCGTGGCATCGCCGCGATCGGCCACCGCGTCGCCCATGGCGGCGACCGCTTCGTGCAGCCCACGCGCGTCGACGCCGAACTCGTCGAGGCGATTGCCGGACTGACCCCGCTGGCGCCCCTGCACAACCCCGCCGCCCTGGCGGGGATCGCCGCGGCCCAGGCCGCCTGGCCGGCGCTGCCGCACGTCGCGGTGTTCGACACCGCCTTCCACGCCACGCTGCCGCGCCGCGCGCGCGAGTACGCGCTGCCCAGGGACCTGCGCGAGCGCCTGTCGCTGCGCCGTTACGGCTTCCATGGCTCGAGCCACGCGTTCGTCGCCGCGGAGGCCGCGCGCCATTTCGGCGTGCCGCTGGAGTCCCTGCGCCTGGTCACCTGCCACCTCGGCAGCGGCTGCAGCGTGGCGGCGGTCGAGTTCGGCCGCAGCGTCGACACCAGCCTGGGCATGACGCCGCTGTCCGGCGTGCCGATGGCCACCCGGCCCGGCGACCTCGATCCGGGCATGCTGCTGTACATCCTCGAGCAGACCGGGATGGCCGTGAGCGAGCTCGGGCGCCTGCTGAATCGCGAGTCCGGGCTCAAGGGCCTGGCTGGCACCCCCGACATGCGCGAGATCGAGGAGCGCGCCGCCCGCGGCGACGACGACGCCAGGCTCGCGATCGCGGTGTTCGCCTACCAGGTGCGCAAGTACATCGGCGCCTATGCGGCGGCCATGGGCGGGCTCGACGCGGTGGTGTTCACCGGCGGGATCGGCGAGAACAGCGCGCTCGTGCGGCACCGCATCGCCCAGCGTCTCGACTTCCTGGGCGCGCCGCTGGACGAGGACCTCAACCGCGATGCGCGCGTCGGTAATGGGCGGCGCGTGGCGGAGGTCTCGGAACCGCACGCGCGCGTCCGGCTGCTGGTGGTGGCCACCGACGAGGAACTGCAGATAGCGCGCGACGCCGCGCGCCTGCTCGGCGGGGAGCGCGAGCTCAGCGGCGGACTCGCCGTGCCCATCTCGATCTCGGCGCGGCACGTGCACCTGACCCAGGCCAGTGTCGAGGCGCTGTTCGGGCCTGGAGCCACGCTGGCTTCGCATCGCGCGGTCACCCAGCCCGGACAGTTCGCGGCTAAACAGACTGTCAGCCTGGTCGGTCCCAAGGGCCGGCTGGATGGCGTGCGCATCGTCGGCCCGGCGCGCGCGCACGACCAGGTCGAGGTGTCGCGCACCGACGAATTCCTGCTGGGTGTCGACGCGCCGGTGCGTGAGTCGGGCGACATCGAGCACACCCCGGGCATCCGCATCGAGGGCCCGGCCGGCGCGATCACGCTCAGGAAGGGCGTCATCTGCGCATGGCGTCACGTGC
>JADZCS010000288.1 GCA_020851435.1 Gammaproteobacteria bacterium
CGCATTCTCCGCGTGCGGGTGGGGTGTGTCAAGCGGGGGCCAAGAGGGGCGCAAGAGGGGTCTGACCCCTCTTAACCCCCTCTTGACCACCACCCTCTTACAGCTCGGCGCTGAGCTTCAACCACAAGGTCCGGCCGGCCTCGTGGACGCGGGTGGTCTGCTCGAACCCGGCGACCATCGCGCCGCTGCGACTCAGGTGTTCGGCGTAGTCGCGGTCGAGCAGGTTGTCGATGCCGGCGGACACCAGCATCCCTGGCCGCGGGCGCCAGCCGGCGTTGAGCGACAGCACGCCGAAGCCGGGGGTCGGGCCGAGGTCCTGGCCGACGATGTTGCCCTGGTTCACCGCGTAGCGGTCCTGCGCGAGCACCCCGCGGAACAGCGCGCCGGCTGACCAGGCGGCCTGCTCGTAGCTGAGGCTGACGCGCGCCTCGAGCGGCGCCAGCTGCGCAAGCGGCCGGTCGTCGCTGTTGTTCTGGCCCTGCACGTAGGCGAGCGTGCCGACGGCCTTCCAGCCCGGCGCGATCCACCAGCTCGCGTCGGCCTCGCCGCCCCAGGTCTCGGCATCGATGTTGCGCACGACGGTGACGCTGCGCATGCCCTTGGGCACGCCGCTCTGGATCAGGATGAAGTCGTCGACGCGCGAGTAGAAGCCGGACACGGAAAACGACAGCGTATCGCCGGCGCTGATGACGCCGACGTCCAGCTGGGTCGTGCGCTCGGGCCGCGTGCCGAAGGCGCTGAGGCTGTCGAGCGACTCCTTGCCGGCCGACACGAGTTCCCAGTAGTCGGGGAAGCGCTCGACGTGGCCGACGCCGCCGTACCAGGTCAACGGCCCGTCCTCCTGGCCGCGCTCGTAGCGCGCGAAGCCGCTCCACAGCGTGTCGTCGCGCTGCGCCTTGGCCGTCGGGTTGGGCACGTTCGACATGCCGATGCGCAGCGTCTCGCGCTGGTCGCGCGCCTGCCACTGGTCGCCGCGCAGGCCGGCGACGACGCGGCCGCCGCCGGCAGGCACGACGAACTCGCCGAACGCGCCGAGCTGTTCGAAGCGCGCATCCTCGACGCGCGCGCGAAGCTCGTAGGGCATCGTCAGCTGGTTCATCGTCGAGCGCAGCGTGTGTACGTTGCGCTGCGAGTCGAGGCCGACCGTCGCCACCGCACCGCGCGGCAGCGCGAGCTCGACGGCAGCGCGCGCGCCTGTGGTCTTGCGATCGGGATTGCTGACGGCCGGCGCCGGCATCATCGCGCTCGGGACGAAATCGCGCAGGCTGTAGTTGTCCATCACGTGATCGACGTAGTTGTAGTAGGCCTGCGCCTCGACCTTGCGCAGGACCTCGCCGAGCTCGCGCCGCTCGAACTTGAGGCCGACGTTGTCGCGCGCGAACTTCACGCCGTCCATCGCGCGATCGGCGTATGAGGCCTCGCCGTCGGACAGCGCGCCGGTCAACTCGACGACGGTGCGTTCGTCGGGCGTCCACGCCAGCGCGCCGTTGCCGGACCAGCGCTCGTAGGCACTGTGCACCTCGCGGCCCGCGCCGTCCTCGTAGTCGTCGGCCTGCGCGCGCGTGCCCTGCAGTTCGCCCTGGAACTGCTCGTTGCCCAGGCGCAGCCGCGCGACGACGTCGTTGCGCCCGAAGCTGCCGCCGAGCAGGCTGCCCTCGCCGTCCACGCCGGGCGTCGCGAGCCGCACGCGGTCGCGCTCGAAGATCACCGTCGCCGCCGAGTTGCCGGGGCCGTGCAGCACGGTCTGCGGCCCCTTCACGACGACGACGCGATCGAAGGTCTCGGGGTAGATGTACGCGGTGGGCGGGTCCATGCGCATGCCGCAGCCGCCGAGAGCCTGCTCGCCGTCCACCGAAATGTTGACGCGCGAAGCGGCCATGCCGCGGAACACCGGGTCGCCGTCGGTGCCGCCCTTGCGGATCACGGCGAAGCCCGGAATGGTCTTGAGGTAGTCGGCGCCGTCGTGGGCCGGCAGCGGCTGGCGCGGCGCCTTCGGGTCGGTGACGACCTCGAGCGGGCGCTGCATGCGCGCGGCGGTGACCACGACTTCGCCGAGCGCGGGTTCGGCGGCGGCGTGCGTGAGGGAGGGTACCAGCAGGGTGGCAATCGCAATGGCGAGCGGCGACTTGCAGGTCGCGGGATGGATGGACATTGATCGAATCCTCGGGCCGCGCCTTGCGACGCGGCGATGTCCCGCGTGCCTCGTTGCGCGCGGGAACTGACTGACGGTGGTTAAGGTAGCGTCAGCCCGCGAGGGGCGGTGCGCGCGGCGACTGCGCGCGGAAGACCGGACGGAGGGCCGGTTCGGAGGGTGTGTGCTCGAAGGCGGTGTCGGCGAGCTCGACGCCCTTTTGGACCTGAGTCGCCGCCGGCGGCGGCGCGGTCGTTGCCGAGGCCGCGTAGGCACAGGGCGCCTCATGCCCTTGCGGCTCGTCGGTCGGCGCGGCGGGCAATGGCCCCGCGCCGTGACACATCTTCAGCGTGACCTGGTGGTCCGCCCCCACCCCCGGCATGAAGCCCGCCGGAATCGCCAGCCGGAACACGAGCGCAGGCAGTGCCAGGAGCACTACCAGGAACAGGCGCTTGCGTAACTGGTGCATAGGCGTTGGGGGCACAGAGGGGGTCAAGAGGTGGTCAAGAGGGAGCCGAGAGGGGTCAGACCCCTCTTACACCACGCTCAGCGCTCTGTCGAGCCGCGCCAGCACTTCCTCGCGCCCGAGCAGCGCGAGGGTCTGGTCGATCGGCGGGGAAACGCCGCCGCCGGCGATGGCGACGCGCACCGGCTGCGCGACCTTGCCGAGGTTCAGGCTGCCGGCCTCGGCGATGCCCTGCAGCAGCGCGTGGATCGCGGGGGCGCTGAAATCCTCCAGTGCGGCCAGACCAGCCAGCACCTTCTCGAGCTGCGGCTTCGTCTCCGCGTTGAGGTTCTTCTTCGCGGCCTTCTCTTCGTACTGCGTCGGCGCGACATAGAAGAACACGCTGTTGGCGGCCATTTCCTTGAGGGTCTTGGCGCGCTCCTTCTGCACGTCGGCGACGGCGGCCAGCGACGGCCCGCGGCTCGTATCGACGCCCAGCCGCTGCATGTGCCAGCCCAGCTCGTCCGCGAGGTGTTCGCCGGACGCCTTCATCATGTGCTGCTGGTTGATCCAGTCGAGCTTGGCGGGGTTGATCGCGGCGGCGGACTTGTTGACGTCGTGGATGTCGAACAGCTTCGTCATCTCGTCCATCGTGAACAGTTCCTGGTCGCCGTGCGACCAGCCCAGCCGCGCGAGGTAGTTGAGCAGCGCCTCGGGCAGGTAGCCCTCCTCGCGGTACTGCAGCACGCTCACGGCGCCGTGGCGCTTGGACAGCTTCGCGCCGTCCGGGCCGAGGATCATCGGGAGGTGCGCGTAGATAGGCGGCGTCGCGCCCATCGCCAGCAGCATGTTCATCTGGCGCGGCGTGTTGTTGAGGTGGTCGTCGCCACGGATCACGTGCGTGATCTTCATGTCGTAGTCGTCGACGACCACGCAGAAGTTGTAGGTCGGGTTGCCGTCGGAGCGCTGGATGATCAGGTCGTCGAGCTCGGTGTTCCTGAACTCGACGTCGCCGTGCACCGCGTCGGGCACCACCACGCTGCCCTCGGTGGGGTTCTTGAAGCGCACGACCGGCGAGACGCCGGCGAGCGGCTCCGTGCGATGGCGGCAACGGCCGTCGTAGCGCGGCTTTTCCTTGCGCGCGAGCTGGTCGTTGCGCATCTGCTCGAGCTCGTCCTTCGAGCAGTAGCAGTGATAGGCCTTGCCCTCCGCAAGCCACTGGCCGATGACCTCGCGGTACCGGTCGTAGCGCTTCGTCTGGTAGAACGGGCCCTCGTCGTGGTCCAGGCCGATCCACTTCATGCCGTCCAGGATCACCTGCACCGCCTCGTCCGTGGACCGCTCGCGATCGGTGTCCTCGACGCGCAGCACGAACACGCCGCCGTGCCGCCGGGCGTAGAGCCAGCAGAACAGCGCGGTACGTACGCCGCCGATGTGCAGCAGGCCAGTCGGGCTGGGGGCGAAGCGGGTTCTGACGGTCATGGGTCTACCAGTGGCGGGGAAAGGCGGTGATTCTAACCGACAGGGAGGGGTCAGACCCCTCTTGCCTCCCGCTTGACCCCCGCTGTGCCCCCTCTTGTGCGCCCCGCCGCCGATCCGTAAACTCTCGCGCCTCTCCGGGCGGTTAGCTCAGCGGTAGAGCACTGCTTTCACACGGCAGGGGTCACAGGTTCAAATCCTGTACCGCCCACCA
>JADZCS010000289.1 GCA_020851435.1 Gammaproteobacteria bacterium
CTTCAACGCTGAGGCCGGTCACCTCCTGCTCACGGCACCAGCCGGCCATCAGATCGGCGGCCTTGTCCATATGGCCGTTAACGCTCCAGTCCGGATCGAAGAGTGGGGACTTGGCGGGGATACGAACATACTCCGACAGCCGTGGAATGATCGACTTTTCCCAAGTCTGGTCATTCATCGCGATCGCAGCGTTAAAGTCCATTTTAAACAAGCCTCTACTGATATTTCCAAAGGCGATTTATCGATAATGTAGCAATGCTACTACACGCTGTACAAAGGTTGTAACTTGAAGAAATTCATAGCGTTGGCGGTGGTCGCGGCGGCGAGCTCCGTCGCGGGTTCACCGCGAAGGGTCGATACAACGTTAAGAATATGCGCTAAGTACTTGGGTTCATTGCGCCTATTGCTCGGCTTTGGCTGGAGATCGCGTGGCAGCAGGTAGGGTCCATCCGTTTCGAGCATGAGCCGGTCGGCGGGTATCCGCGGCACCAGGCGCTGGAGCTCAGCGCCGCGGCGTTCGTCGCAGACCCAGCCGGTCACCCCCACATGGCAACCAGCCGCGAGGTAGTCGTCCAGCTCCGCACCGGTGCCGGTAAAGCAATGCACCACACATTGCGATAATGATGGAAGGAACTCGCGCAGGATGGCCATGAAGTCGGCATGGGCGTCGCGCTGGTGCAGGAACACGGGCTTGCCGGTGCGTACCGCCAGTTCCAGTTGCTTCGAAAAGGCCGGACGCTGCTCGGCGGGTGAGGAGAAGTTCCGGTAGTAGTCCAGGCCGCACTCGCCGGCGGCCGTCACCAGCGGGTCAGCCATCAGGTCGGCCAGGCGCGCGACGTCGCCCGGCTTGAAATCGGCCGCGTGGTGCGGGTGGACGCCCGCTGTGGCGCGCATCAGCTGCGGCCACTGGCGGCAGACGGCGATGGCCTGTTCGGTGGCCTCGATGGAACTGCCGGTCACGACCATGCGCCGCACCCCGGCCGCGACCGCCCGCTCCACCACCTCGGCGCGATCGACGTCATAGCTGTCGTGCGCGAGGTTGATGCCGATGTCGACGAGGGTGGGTGGCTGCATGAGGCGATCCGGGGCGTGCAATAATTTGGCCCGCTGAAGACCGCGCATTGTAAGCGACCCTCCCCGAACCCAGCACGCGGGTGTCCCGCAGCACGGACGCCCCAACAGGTAAGCCATGGCCCTCGATCAAGATGCACTCGCACGGCTCCGCAAGGGACTCACAGGAGGGGCAGGTCGCCAGGGCCGCAGCCGCCTCGGCAGGATTGCTCTGTTCATCGCCATCGCCGCAGGCAGTTCTTTCGTGTGGCTGGGCCGCGGCGAGGGGGCCCTGGAGGTGGATGTGGTGACGGCCGAGGCGCCCGATGCCGGCACCGGCGGCGCTGTGCTCAACGCCTCCGGCTATGTGGTCGCGCGCCGGCTCGCCACTGTCTCGTCCAAGGCTACCGGCCGGGTCATGGAAGTGCTGTTCGAGGAGGGCGCCGAGGTTCGTGCCGGCCAGGTGCTCGCCCGGCTGGACGACGCCACGGTGCGTGCCCAGCGCGAGGTCAGCTACAGGCAGCGGGACGCCGCGCAGCGCGCGCTGGCCGAGATCGAGGTCCGGCTCGCCGACGCCCGCCGCAGCCGGGACCGCATAAGGACCCTGCAGGCCGACAAGCTGGTGAGCCAGAGTTCGCTGGATGCCGCGGAGGCCGAAGCCGAGGCCCTGGCCGCTCGGCTCGCCTCGGCCCGCGCCGAGCTGGCGGTGGCCTCGAGCAACGTGGCGCTGCGCGACCGCGATCTCGAGGACTTCGTGATCCGGGCGCCGTTCAGCGGCGTGATCATCTCCAAGGACGCGCAGCCGGGCGAAATGATCTCGCCGGTGTCGGCCGGCGGCGGCTTCACGCGCACCGGCATCGCGACCATCGTCGACATGGACTCGCGGGAGGTCGAGGTGGACGTCAACGAGGCCTACATCAATCGCGTCGCCGCCGGCCAGCGCGCCGAGGCCGTGCTGGATGCCTACAGCGACTGGAAGATCCCGGCGCGGGTGACGGCGATCGTCCCGACCGCCGACCGGCAGAAGGCGACCGTGCGCGTGCGCATCGGTTTCGAGAAGCTCGACCAGCGGATCCTTCCGGACATGGGCGTCAAGGTCAGGTTCTTCGATGAAGCGGCGACCACCCGCGCCGCGCGGTCCGTCGCCAGCGTCACCGGCAGCGCGGTCCACGAAGAGGACGGCAAGCTCTATGTCTGGCGGGTGGACGATGAGCGCGCGCACAAAGTGATCATCGAGGCCGGCGAGGAGGCCGGTGGACGCCGCGACGTGCTGGCGGGCCTCAAGCCCGGCGACAGCGTCGTGGCCGGCAGCCCCGAGGGCATCGCCGAGGGCCGGCGACTCCAGCCGCGCAAGGGCCCGTGAACACCCCCGCGTCCTCGCCGCTGGTCCGCATTCGCGACCTCGTCAAGGATTACCACCGTGGCCCGGAGGTCATCCGCGTGCTCGACGGTCTCTCGCTGGACATCGAGGCGGGGGACTTCGTCGCGCTGATGGGTCCGTCCGGGTCGGGGAAGTCGACGCTGCTCAACCTGCTGGGAGCGCTCGACCGCCCGACCAGCGGCGTTCTCGAGGTTCAGGGACTCGAGCTTGGCGGCCTCGGCGACGCGGAGCTCGCGCGCTGGCGGGCGGGCAACGTGGGTTTCGTGTTCCAGATGCACAACCTCATGCCGGTGCTCTCCGCGGAGCGCAACGTCGAGCTGCCGTTGCTGCTGACCAGTCTCCCTGCGGACGAACGCATCGCGCGCGCGCGCGCGGCGCTCAAGCTGGTCGGACTGGAGGATCGCGCGCGGCACCGGCCCGGCGAGCTGTCCGGTGGCCAGGAACAGCGCGTGGGCATCGCCCGCGCGATCGTCACTGATCCGACGCTGCTCTTGTGCGACGAGCCAACCGGCGATCTCGACCGCAAGTCGGGTGACGGCGTGCTCGACCTGCTGTCGGCGCTCAGCGAACAGGGCAAGACCATCGTGATGGTCACGCACGACCCGCGCGCGGCGACGCGGGCGAGGCGCACGCTGCACCTGGAAAAGGGCAGGCTGGAGCGCGAGGCCTGATGCTGAAGTTCGCGCCCATCGTGTTCGCGAACCTGCGCCGCCGCCGCTTGCGCACGGCGTTCACGCTGGCGTCGATCATGATCGCCTTCCTGATGTTCGGGCTGCTCGAGGCCATGGGCAACGCGTTTTCATCCGGTGCCGACGTCGCGGGCCAGGATCGCCTGCTGACCATGCACAAGGTATCTTTCGTGC
>JADZCS010000290.1 GCA_020851435.1 Gammaproteobacteria bacterium
GTGCGCGGGCTCGCGCCCGCCGAGCCGCAGGCGCGCCTGTCGCTGAACCTCGGCGCGCTGTGCGACACGGACCTGCTCGCGCTGCACGTCACCGGTCCCGCCAAGCTCGCGACGCTGAACCGCGCCGAGGCCCCGGGTCCCGCCACCGACCTTCCGGCGCGCGCCCTGCTGCGCCAGCAGCGCGTCCCGCTGCACATCTACCATGCACCCTGACACCCTGCTGTCACGCATCGCCGAGGCGCAGGACGAGCTGACGCCGGCCGAGGCCAAGGTCGCAGCACTCGTGCTCGCCGAGCCGGAACGCGTGCTGCGCGAGTCGCTGACCGTGGTCGCCGGGCGCGCGGCCGTCAGCGAGCCGACCGTGATCCGCTTCTGCCGCTCGATGGGGCTCGACGGGTTCCAGAGCTTCCGCCTGCGGCTGGCGCAGAGCCTCGCGCGCGGCGCGCTGTTCCTGCCGACCGACATCCTGCCCAGCGATTCGCCGGCCGAGCTGGCGAACAAGGTGCTGGAGAGGTCGGCAAGGATCCTGCTGGACGTTCGCGCGCAGCTGGACCCGGCGCGGCTCGAGCGCGCGATCAGCCTGCTGGCCGCTGCGCGGCGCGTGGAGTTCTACGGCCTCGGCAGCTCGGGCATCGTGGCCGCCGACGCGCGCCACAAGTTCTTCCGGCTGGGCATCGCCGCGGCCGCGTACCCGGACGCGCACGTGCACGGCATGGCCGCGACCATGCTCTCGCCGGGCGACGTGGTCGTCGCGATCTCGAGCACCGGGCGCACCATCGACCTGATCTCCAGCGTGGAACTCGCGCGCGAGGCGGGCGCCGACGTCATCTCCATCACGGCGCCCGGCTCGCCGCTCGCGGAGATCAGCACCGTGCCGCTCGAGATCTCGGTCGACGAGGACACCGACATCTACACGCCCATGACGACCCGGCTCGCCCAGCTCGCGATCGTCGACGTGCTGTCGGTGGGCGTCGCGCTGCGCCAGGGCCCCGAGCTGCTCGCCCGGCTCGAGCGCGCCCGCCTGAGCCTGCGCAACAAGCGGGTGCGCGGCTTCGACTGACCGGGGTCTGGTAACAATCGTGCCTGGCACGATTGTTACCACGTTATGATCTGCGCCCATGAGCAACACACCGACGCCGGCCGCTCCGGCACACCATCCGGAGTTCCGCCAGGGCTGGCGCGTACTGATCGCGGCTGTCCTCGGCGTTGCCTGCGGCGCCTCGCCGCTGCCCTTCAACTCGATCGGCTTCTTCCTGGGCCCGATCAACGAGGAGTTCGGCTGGTCGTTCCGCGACATCAGCCTGGGCATCACGGTCTATGGCGTGCTGGGCGCGATGCTGGCGCCGGTGTACGGCTCGCTGGCCGACCGCTACGGCGTCAGGCCGGTCGCGATCCTGTCGCTGCTGGCCTTCGCGATCCTGTTCGGCGCGCTGGGCTTCGTGCCGGGCGTGCTCTGGGCCTGGTGGACCGGCTGGTTCCTGATCGGCCTGGTGGGCATCGGCTCCACGCCGGTCACCTGGACGCGCGGCATCAACCTGTGGTTCTACCGGCGCCGCGGCCTGGCGCTGGGCCTCACGCTGGTCGGCACCAGCCTGGCGGCCGTGATCGTCCCCGAGATCGCGGTCTGGGGCATCGAGAACCTGGGCTGGCGCTACACCTACCCGCTGATCGCGATGCTGCCCCTGCTGGTGGCGCTGCCCGTGGCGCTGAAGTTCTTCCACGAGCCGCGTCCGGACCAGCGTCCGCCCGAGATTTCGGCCGGCGGCGGACTCGCGGGCGTCACGGCGAAGGTGGCCCTGCGCGACTACCGCTTCTGGCTGATCTTCGCCTCGGTGCTGATCGTGGCGATGTCCTACGGCGGACTGTTCGTGCACCTGCCGCAGATGCTCAAGATGCACGGCTTCGACACCGGCTCGACGATCAAGCACATCGTGCAGATCATGGGCCTGTCGATCCTGGTGGGACGCATCGGCACGGGCTGGCTGCTGGATCGCTTCTGGGCGCCGCTGGTCACGCTGCCGCTGCTGTCGATCCCGGCCATTTCCTGCTGGCTGCTGGCGGGCGATTCCATGCCGCTGTTCGCGGCCTACATCTCCGCGGCGATGATCGGCCTCGCGGCGGGCGCCGAGACCGACCTGGTCGCCTACCTCGCCGGCCGTTACTTCGGCATGGTCAACTACGGCCGCATCTACGGCCTGCTGTACATGCCCTTCGGCTTCGGGTCGGCGGTCTCGCCGGCGCTGTTCGGCTGGGTGCGCGACGCCACCGGCAACTACGACCTCGCGCTGTTCGCCGCGATGGGAGGGTTCGTCGGCGGCGGCCTGATCCTGCTGGCGCTCGGCCGCTACCCGGACTTCACGGTCCGCAGCTGATCGGCGCGGCCTCAGCGGCGCGCGTTGCGGCGGTAACGGTCCAGGCGCGCGTTTTCCTCGGCCTTGCCGAGGTACTGGGGCAGGATGGCTTCCATCGGCGTGGCCTTGAGCCCGAGGCGCGCGAAGCCGTTGAGGCTGCACACGCTGTCCTGCGACAGTGAGCGGTAGTTGTCGGTCGAGAACGGCTTGCCCGGCACGAAGTCCATGACCGCCGCCTGCAGGCGCGCGACGACGTCCGGCAGGCCGATCACCACGCGGCGCAGGCCCAGCAGGTCGCGCACGTAGCACACGATCTCGCGCAGCGTGTAGACGCGCGGGCCGCACAGCTGGAAAGTCTCGCCCGCCGTGCCGGCCTCGTCGGCCAGCGCCTTCATCATCGCGGCCACCACGTCCTCGATCCAGACCGGCGCGATGCGGGCGTCGGCCCTGGCGAGCGGCAGCGCCAGCGGCAGGTCGCCGAGCAGCGCCGCGAAGCGGCTGGTGAACGAATCGCCGCTGCCGAAGATCACCGACGGCTGGAAGATCGTCCAGCTCAGGTCGGCGTGGGATTCCTCGCGGATGCTGCGCTCGGCCTCGCCCTTGCTCTGCAGGTAGTGGCTCGGGCCGTGTTCCGCGGCGTTCAGGCCGCTCATCTGCAGCAGGCGGTTGACGTGCGTGGCGCGGCAGGCGGCCACCACCTTCTTGGTCAGCTCGGTGTGGGCGCGGCGGAAGCCGGCGCCGCTGCGGCCGCTCTCGTTGAGGATGCCGACGAGGTTGATCACCGCGTCGTGGCCGCGGAAGGACTCGGCCAGCGCTCCGGCGTCGTGCGGATCGACCTGGACCAGCTTCAGTCGCGGCAGTACCCAGAGGTGCCGGGCGCGCGTCGCGTTGCGGGTGAGGACGGTGACCTCGTGGCCGGCTCGCGTGAGGCTCGCGCAGAGGTGGGTGCCGACGAAACCCGTGCCGCCGAGCACACAGATGGAGCGGGGAGTCATGCGCCGATTATACCGGCGCAGGTGGTGCAGGTGGGGCACCTGCACCACCTGCACCACCCGCCCCACCCGCACGACGACTCAGCGGATGGGCAGGATCACGTTCTGGCCGCCGCGACGCAGCTGGAGCAGGAACGACTCGCGGTCCTTGAGCGCCTCGCGCAGGGTGGCGAGGTTGGTCACGCGGACGCGGTTGACGCCCAGGATGAGGTCGTTGGCGCGCAGGCCGGCGGCCGCGGCGGGGCTGCCCGGCTCGACGGAGCGGATGAGCACGCCGCCGCCCGCGACCTGGGCGGTGGTGGCGTCAGCGAGTTCCGCGCCGGCCAGGGACGAATGCGCGTCGCCGGCCTCGGCCTGGACGGCGTCGGGCGCGGCCTCGGCGATCAGCGCCTTGACCTTGCGCGGCTTGGTGTCGCGGATCAGGCCGAGCTCGACCTCCTGGCCCACGCGCAGCATGCCGATCTGGTTGCGCAGCTCGGCGGCGCCCTTCACGGGCTGGCCGTTCACGGAGGTGATGACGTCGCCGGCCTCGATGCCGGCCTTGGCTGCGGCCGACCCCTCGACGACCTGCGAGACCAGCGCGCCCTGCACGTCGGCGCCGAGGCCCAGGCTCTGCCGGTAGTCGCCGTTGAGGCTCAGGATGCTGACGCCCAGCAGCCCGCGCTTGACCGTGCCGTACTTGATCAGCTGGTCCATGACCGACTTGACCATGTTGGCCGGGATCGCGAAGCCGATGCCCATGCTGCCGCCGGAACGCGACAGGATGGCGCTGTTGATGCCGACCAGCTCGCCGCGCAGGTTCACGAGCGCGCCGCCCGAGTTGCCCGGGTTGATCGCGGCGTCGGTCTGGATGAAGTCCTCGTAGCCGTCCGGGTTGAGGCCCGAGCGGCCCAGCGCGCTGACGATGCCCGAGGTGACGGTGTGCTGCAGCCCGAACGGGTTGCCGATGGCGATGACGAAGTCGCCCACCTCGAGGCCCGCCGAGTCGGCCAGGCGCATCTCGGCCGGCAGCTTGCCGTCCTTGATCTTCAGCACCGCGACGTCGGAGCCCTTGTCGGCGCCGACGATCTCGGCCTTGAGCTCGCGGTCGTCGAGCAGCGTGACGGTGATGTCCTTGGCGTTCTCGACCACGTGCGCGTTGGTGACGATGTAGCCCTGGCGCATGTCGACGATCACGCCGGAGCCCGCGCTCTGGAATTCACGCTCCTGCGGCGTGCCGCCGCCGGGCGGCATGCCGAAGAAGCGGCGGAATTCGGGGTCGTCGAAGAACGGATGCTGGCCGCGCTGCTGCTGCACGGTGCCGCGCACGCCGATGTTGACGACGGCCGGCGCGGCCCGCTTGATCATCGGCGACAGCGACGGCATCGCCTCGGTGCCTGCCATCGCGGGCAGCGCCGCGCTGGCCGGCGGGGCCATGGCAACGATCGCGAGCGTGGCGAGCGCAGCTCCCAGGAACTTCTTCATGCGGGACGACCTCGGTCTGGGGAAATGGGGTGCGCAGCGGGGTGCGCAGGGAAGTCTGACCCGGGCAGGGCGCGCGGAGTTCCCCGCTGGCCGCGCGGCCGGGCTGCGTGCGCCGGCCGCGCGGGCGTCGAAGCGGGCGGGTTTCAGCCTTCCTCGACCGCGATGCGACGCGGCAGCACCTGCTGCTGCTTGGCGATCGTGACTTCGAGTACGCCGTTGGTGTAGCGCGCGGTCACGCCCTGCGAATCGGCGGTGTCCGGCAGGCTGAAGCGGCGGAAGAACTCGCCGGTCACGCGCTCGACGCGCCGGTAGCCGTCCTTTTCCTCGCGGTTCTCGAGGTCGCGGCGGCCGCGGATCGTGAGCACGCCCTTCTCGAGCGTCACCTCGATGTCGGCGGGCTTCACGCCCGGCAGGTCGGCGTGCAGCACGAACTGCTGGGCTTCCTCGCGGATGTCGACCGCGGGCGCCCAGTTGACGACCGCGCTCGCGGCGTCGTCGCCGGTCAGCACGGGGGCGCCGAAGGCGCGGTCGAGGTCGCGGTGCAGCTGGGTGACGAGACGCCACGGATCCTGGCGCATCAGGTAGCTCATGACAGGTCCTCCTTGTGGTGCTGGGTGTCGGTTGCGCGCTGTCGCGCTGGAAACCGATCTGGTGACGCCGTGGCGCCTTTCAAGTCCGGCGCCGGGCGCCGCTGTATGCAATAGCCGTTCCAAAACGCCGCTCCCGGGGCTGCAGAAGCTGTGGATAAGCTGTGTGGAGCCTGTATCGCTGCAGTGCACACAAGATGTTGTGGTCGGGGTTTGCCGGCCCTTGACAGCGGGGGCCATTTAGGCGAGGCTGAAAGCACGCGAGGTGATTTTTGTAACTTACTGAAATTACAGGAAATCAGTAACGTGACCGTTGCGTTAAAATCATCCTTGACACCTTGGGCACCGGATCAATACCGTAGCCCCCCTGACACAACATCTTGTGGTCGCCGACATCGGCCACAGGGCGCCGTCAGACCCATCACGACGAACAGCAACGAAACGCGTGGCCTGGCCGGTTGCACGCCCCTGGGGGCTTCCGGTCCACGCGCTTCGTCAGAAAACAGAAGCTTTCTCAGGGGAGCAGCGATCAACACATGAGCACGGCAGTGAAGCTCGACCCCAAAGACGTGGACTCGATTCCGTTCCAGGAAGCATCCCTGGACATCTGGGACAAGAAATACCGGCTGACCGCGAAGGACGGCTCGCCCGTCGACGCCTCGATGGACGGCACCTGGCAGCGCGTCGCGCGCGCCCTCGCCGACGTCGAGGCCCCGGCCCTGCGCGACGAGTGGTACGAGCGCTTCCTGTGGGCCCTGCGCAAGGGCTCCATCCCCGCCGGCCGCATCATGTCGAACGCCGGCGCGCTCGAGCACAAGCCCGCCACCTCGACCATCAACTGCACGGTCTCGGGCACCATCCGCGACTCGATGGACGACATCCTCGGCAAGGTCCACGAGGCCGGCCTCACGCTCAAGGCCGGCTGCGGCATCGGCTACGAGTTCTCGACGCTGCGCCCGCGCGGCGCGTACGTCTCGGGCGCCGGCGCCTACACCTCGGGCCCGATGTCGTTCATGGATATCTACGACAAGATGTGCTTCACCGTGTCCTCGGCGGGCGGCCGCCGCGGCGCGCAGATGGGCACCTTCGACGTCGGCCATCCCGACGTCATGGACTTCGTGCGCGCCAAGCGCGAGCACGGCCGCCTGCGCCAGTTCAACCTGTCGCTGCTGGTCACCGACGAGTTCATGGCCGCCGTGCGCGCCAACGCCGACTGGAAGCTCGCCTTCCCGCTGTCGCTGCGCGAGTACGACCCGGCCGAGCACAACCTCGCCGACCCCGACGCCTTCATCTGGCGCGAGTGGCCGACCACCGAGGCCTACGTCACCAACGACGAAGGCCTGGTCGCGTGCAAGGTCTACAAGCACGTGCCGGCGCGGCGCATGTGGGACGTCATCATGTCGTCCACCTACGACTACGCCGAGCCGGGCTTCGTGCTCATCGACCGCGTCAACGAGATGAACAACAACTGGTGGTGCGAGACGATCCGCGCCACCAATCCCTGCGGCGAGCAGCCGCTGCCGCCCTACGGTTCCTGCCTGCTGGGCTCGGTCAACCTCACGCGCTTCGTGCGCAACCCGTTCACGCCGGACGCCACTTTCGACTGGGACGAGTACCGCGAGGTCGTCAAGGTCTTCACGCGCATGCTCGACAACGTCGTCGAGATCAACGGCCTGCCGCTCGAGCAGCAGCGCAACGAGATCATGCGCAAGCGCCGCCACGGCATGGGCTACCTGGGCCTTGGCTCGACCATCACCATGCTGTGCATGAAGTACGGCTCCAAGGAGTCGGTCGCGTTCACCGAGAACGTCTCGCGCGAGATGGCGCTCGCCGGCTGGGAAGCCGCGGTCGACCTCGCGCGCGAGAAGGGCCCGGCGCCGATCATGGAGGAGACCTTCACCATCACGCGCGAGATGCTGCGCAAGCGTCCCGAGATGGCGAAGGACGGCTGGAAGGTGGGCGACCACATCGCCGGCCGCGTGCTGCACGCGCGCTACAGCCGCTACATGCAGCGCGTCGCCGAGGTGGCGCCGGACCTGGTCAAGCAGCTCGAGAACGTCGGCGCGCGCTTCACGCACCACAGCTCGATCGCGCCGACCGGCACGATCTCGCTGTCGCTGGCCAACAACGCCTCGAACGGCATCGAGCCCTCGTTCGCGCACCACTACTTCCGCAACGTGATCCGCGAGGGCAAGAAGTCGAAGGAACGCATCGACGTCTATTCCTTCGAGCTGCTGGCCTACCGCGAGCTGGTCAACCCGCGCGCGTTCCCGGGCGCGACCGCGGCCGGCGAGAAGCTGCCCGACTACTTCATCTCCGCCGACGACATCGGCCCGAAGGAGCACGTCGACATCCAGGCCGCCGCGCAGCGCTGGATCGACTCGTCGATCTCGAAGACCGCCAACGTCCCGACCGCCTTCCCCTACGAAGACTTCAAGGACATCTACCTCTACGCGCACGAGAAGGGCCTCAAGGGCTGCACCACCTTCCGCTTCAACCCGGAGGTGTTCCAGGGCGTGCTGGTCAAGGAAGAGGACCTCAAGAACACGACCTACGTGTTCACGCTGGACGACGGCAGCGAGGTCTCGGTCAAGGGGGACGAGCAGATCGAGTACGACGGCGAGATGCACTCGGCCGCCAACCTGTTCGACGCGCTCAAGGAGGGGTACTACGGCAAGTTCTGAGCCGAAGTACCGGGGAAAAGACAGATGACCATCAAGATCGACAAGAAGATCACCAAGTACCGCGTCCAGAAGCCGGAAGACAAGGCCGCTGAGAAGGCAGCCGCCGACAAGGAAGCCGCGCGCGCCCGCAAGGAGGACGCGTCCGGCAAGGTCGTGTGGATGCACGAGAAGCTCGAGCGCCCCGAGGTGCTGATCGGCTCGACCTACAAGATCAAGACGCCGGTCTCCGACCACGCGATGTACGTGACCATCAACGACATCATGCTCAACGAGGGCACCGAGCACGAGCACCGGCGGCCGTTCGAGATCTTCATCAACTCGAAGAACCTCGACCACTTCCAGTGGATCGTCGCGCTCACGCGCATCATCTCGGCGGTGTTCCGCAAGGGCGGCGACATCACCTTCCTGACCGAGGAACTCAAGGCGGTGTTCGACCCGCGCGGCGGCTACTGGCAGCCGGGCGGCAAGTTCATGCCCTCGATCGTCGCCGAGCTGGGCTTCGTCGTCGAGAAGCACCTGCAGACCATCGGCCTCCTCAAGAACCTCGAGATGGACGAGTCGCGCAAGGCGCTGATCGAGCAGAAGCGCGCCGAGTACGAGCTCAAGCACAAGCAGCAGGACGCCTTCGCCAAGTCGAGCTACCCGGAGGGCGCGCAGCTGTGCGCCAAGTGCAGCACGGCGGCGGTGGTCATGATGGACGGCTGCATGACCTGCCTGAACTGCGGCGAGTCCAAGTGCGGCTGAACTAAGTCGCGCATTCGCTTGTCTGAAGTAACGGGCTCCCTGCGGGGGGCCCGTTGCGCTTGGGGCGACTGTCCGTCACCCCGGCAGGAGGTCAGGGAATGGAAACCACCGTGGCCGATGCCGTGATGCTGGCGCGCATCCAGTTCGCCGCGAACATTTCCTTCCACATCCTGTTCCCCAGCATCACGATCGCGCTGGCCTGGATGCTGCTGTGGTTCAAGCTGCGCTACCTGCGCACGCGCGAGCAGGGCTGGCTGGACGCCTACTACCTCTTCACCAAGGTGTTCGCGCTCACGTTCGCCATGGGCGTGGTCAGCGGCGTCACCATGAGCTTCCAGTTCGGCACCAACTGGCCGGGCTACATGCAGACGGTCGGCAACATCGCCGGCCCGCTGCTGGCCTACGAGGTGCTCACGGCGTTCTTCCTCGAGGCCAGCTTCCTGGGTGTCATGCTGTACGGCCGCAAGCGCGTCGGCGAGCGCATGCACACCATCGCGACGGTGCTGGTGGCGGGCGGCACGACGTTCTCGGCGTTCTGGATCCTGGCGCTGGACTCGTGGATGCAGACGCCGACCGGATTCGTGATGATCGACGGCAAGGCTCATCCCACCAGCTGGCTCGAGGTGATCTTCAATCCCTCGTTCCCGTACCGCATGGTGCACATGCTGCTGGCCTCGGGCCTGACGGCCGCGTTCCTGGTCGCGGGGCTGTCGGCCTGGCGCTGGCTCGGCGGCAAGCGCGACGCGAGCGTGCTCGCGCCGCTGCGCACGGGCGTGACGGTCGCCGCGGTGCTGATCCCGCTGCAGATCCTGGCCGGCGACTTCCACGGCCTCAACACCTTCGAACACCAGCCGCAGAAGGTCGCGGCCATGGAAGGCGTCTGGCGCACCGAGCGCGGCGCGCCGCTGCTGCTGTTCGCGTGGCCCGACGAGGAGGCGCGCGTCAACCGTTACGCCATCGGCATTCCGAAAGGCGCCAGCCTGATCCTGACCCACGACCCCAACGGCCTGGTGCGCGGCCTCGACGAGTTCCCCGACGCGCACCCGCCGGTGGCGCCGGTGTTCTGGAGCTTCAGGGTGATGGTCGGCGTCGGCGTGCTGATGCTGGTCGTGTCCTGGCTCGCCGCGTGGCGACTGCGCCGGGCCGCCCGGGAGAACACCGGCCCGCCGGCGTGGCTCGCGCGCACGCTGGTGGCGATGACCTTCTCGGGCTGGATCGCGACGCTGGCGGGCTGGTACGTCACCGAGATCGGCCGCCAGCCCTGGCTGGTCACGGGCGTGCTGCGCACGGCCGATGCGGCCTCGACGGTTCCCGGCGCGATGATCGGCGCCAGCCTGGCCGCCTACCTGGCCTTGTACGTGCTGCTGCTGGCCGCCTACGTCTCCGTGCTGTTCCACCTCGCGCGCAAGGCCTGAACCATGGACTTCAGCAACTGGCTGCCCTTCACCTTCCTGGCGCTCATGGCGCTGGCGATGCTGATCTACGTCGTGCTCGACGGCTACGACCTCGGCGTCGGCATCCTGCTGCGCAGCGCCCCCGTCGCCGACCGCGACCGCATGGTCTCGTCGATCGGGCCGTTCTGGGACGCGAACGAGACCTGGCTGGTGCTCGGCATCGGCCTGCTGCTGGTCGCCTTCCCGATGGCGCACGGCGTGATCCTCACGGCGCTGTACCTGCCGGTGGCCGCGATGCTGATCGGGCTGATCCTGCGCGGCGTGGCCTTCGACTTCCGCGTCAAGGCGCGCGCCGATTTCAAGCCGCTGTGGGACCTCGCGTTCTGGGGCGGCTCGCTGCTGGCCTCGGCGGCGCAGGGCTGGATGCTGGGCAGCTGGATCCTGGGCTTTCGCAGCGATGCGGCGGGCCTCGCCTTCGCGGCGCTGATCGGCGCCTGCCTGTGTGCCGGCTACGCGTTGCTCGGCGCGGGCTGGCTGCTCATGAAGGCCGAGGGCGAGCTCAAGCGGCGGGCGGTTGCATGGGCCTACCGCGCGCTGTGGCTGACCGGGCTCGGCATCGCGGCCGTGTCGCTGGCCACGCCGTTCGTGAGCCCGCGCATCTTCGCCAAGTGGTTCACGCTGCCGGCGCTGTTCTGGCTGCTGCCCGTGCCGGTGGCCACGGCGGCGGTGTTCCTGGCCTGCGCCAACGCGCTGCGGCGCATGCGCCGCGGCCTGGCGGCACCCGACTGGCTGCCGTTCGCGGCGGCGGTCACGATGTTCGTGCTCGCCTTCGGCGGGCTCGCCTACAGCATGTTCCCGTACCTCGTGGTGGACCGCATCACCTACCTCGACGCCGCGTCGGCGCCCGGCTCGCTGAAGTTCATGCTGGTCGGCGCCGTGATTACCCTGCCGCTGATCATCGGCTACACGGCCTTCACCTACCGGGTGTTCTGGGGCCGCGCACGCGAGTTGACCTACGAGTGACGCAGTGCCTTCCTGCCCACGTCCTTCCCGGCTATTCTCGCCGCATGCCGAATGAATCCCTGCGTCGACGCGTAGTCGCGCTCGTCGCGCTGCTCGTGCTGGGTGGCATGGCCGGCGGCGCGCAGGCGCAGGCACTGCGCACGCCCGGCTTCGAGCCGCCCCCCGAGCTGCAGCGCGACGTCGACTTCTGGACGCGCATCTACTCGGACATCACCACCGGCGCCGGCCTGCTGCACGACGACCGCAACCTGTCCGTCGTCTACGAGGTCATCGTCTTTCCCGAGGGCCTCAACCGCGAGGGGCGCTCGCGCATGGTCGAATCGGCCCGCGCCAAGTACGTGCGCATCCTGCGCACGCTGGCGGAGGGCAGGCGCGAGGGCCTCAGCGACGAGGAAGCGCGCGTGCTCGCGCTGTGGGGGCCGAATACCCTCGACCGCACGCTGGAGCTCGCGGTCGACCGCATCCGCTTCCAGCTGGGCCAGCGCGACCGCTTCATCGAAGGCCTGGTGCGCTCGGGCCGCTGGGAGGACCATCTCGCGCGCAGCTTCGCCGAGCGCGGCCTGCCGCCGGAGCTCGCGGCCCTGCCGCACGTCGAGAGTTCCTTCAACCCGATGGCCGGCTCGAAGGTCGGCGCGGCCGGGCTGTGGCAATTCATGCCCTCGACGGGCCGCCGCTGGCTGCGTGTCGACAACGTCGTCGACGAGCGCTACGACCCCTACAAGAGCACGGTCGCGGCCGCGCAGTTCCTGCAGCTCAACCACCGCATCCTCGGCACCTGGCCGCTGGCGCTGACCGCCTACAACCACGGTGCCGGCGGCATGCGCCGCGCCAAGGAGATGATGGGCACGGACGACATCGCGACCATCCTGCGCTACTACACCAGCCCCACTTTCGGCTTCGCCTCGCGCAACTTCTACGTGTCGTTCCTGGCCGCGCTCGAGGTGGATCGCAACCAGGAACGCTATCTGGGCCCCATCCAGCGCGAGCCGCTCGAGGACACGGTGATCGTGCCGTTGCGCGACTACGTGCCGGTGACGGCGCTGACGCGCGTGCTGGAGGTCGACCGCGACACGCTGCGCAGCCTCAACCTCTCGCTGCGCGGCCCGGTCTGGAACGGCCAGCGCTCGGTGCCGCGCGGCTTCGAGCTGCGCGTGCCCGCGAAGGCGGCCGATCCCGCCCTGCGGCTGGCTGCGCTGAAGCCCGCCGAGCGCCGCGAGACGCAGGGCGGCGAGGCGTTCCACACCGTGCGCCGCGGCGACACGCTGGGCGGCATCGCGAAGAAGCACGGCGTGAGCACCGACTGGCTCGTGCGCAACAACAAGCTGCGCAAGGGCGGCAAGGTGCTGCAGGTCGGCCAGGTGCTGCGCCTGCCGGGAACCGCAAAGAAGGCGCCCGGTCTCGCGCGGGCCGACGAGGAGGCCACCGAGCTGCTGGCCGAGGAACGCGCGGCCGCGAGCGAACCGCGGCGCGCGCGCGCCGAGGAAGCGCAGCCGCTGGTCACGGCGGAGCAGGGCGACGGCGGCACGGTGCCCGTCGCGGGCGCGGTGAGCGCCGACCCGACCGACTATTCCGTGTGGTCGGACGGCACGATCATGGTCGCCGGCGCCGAGACGCTCGGGCACTTCGCCGACTGGCTGGAAGTCCGCACGCAGCGCCTGCGCGACCTCAACGGCATGAAGCCGGGCCAGGCGCTGTCGCTGGGCCGCCGCATCAAGCTCGACCTCGGCACGGTCAACGCCACCGAGTTCGAGCGCCGCCGCCGCGCCTACCACCGCCAGCTGCAGGAGCAGTTCTTCACCTCCTGGCGGGTGGTGTCGACCGAGCGCCTGACGGTGCGCCCCGGCGAGACGCTGTGGGGGCTCACGCAGAAACGCGGCAACGTGCCGGTGTGGCTGTTGCGGCAGTACAATCCCGACGTGAACCTCGAGAACCTCAAGCCGGGCACCGAGCTGACCTGGCCAACGCTGGAGGCGGTCGGTGCGCCCGCGGGCTGAGGCGGGCCGCCGGGCGCGCCCGGCCGTCGCGGCGCTGCTCGCGCTGGCGGCGCTGGTCGCGGGCTGTGCCACGCAGCAGGGCTACGCCGGGCCGGAGCGCTCATCCGCCGAAGTCGCCGTCGTGCGTGCCGATCCCGCGCTCAGTGCCGGCCTGCCCGTGCAGGTGCGGCTGCGCAAGGTCGACGAACGCGAGGTCAGCGCCAGCCACTCCGCGGTGGAGGTGTTGCCCGGCGCACACCGCTTCCTGGTCGACTGCAGCGTGGCCGGCGAGGGCACGACGCGCTTCCTGGTCGAGGGCGAGGTCGCGGCGGGTCGCGAGTACCGGCTGGAAGCGACGGCCAGTGCACGTTCCTGCGACGCGGTCTCGCTTATAATTCGGGACCCATGAGACTCGCTGTCGCTGCCCTGCTGCTGGCTGCCGTGTTCGCTCCGCCTGTGCGGGCCGACTCGATCGTCATGCCCGAGGTGGATACGGGCCTGCTCGCCCCGGTCGACCGCGTGGTGGTGCGCAAGGGCGAGCGGCGCATGTACCTGTACCGCGACGACCGCGTGGTGCGGCGCTATAAAGTCTCGCTGGGCCTCGCGCCCGACGGGCACAAGGAGCGCGAGGGCGACTTCCGCACCCCCGAGGGGCGCTACTACCTCACGCGGCGCAATCCCCAGAGCGAGTTCTTCCTCTCGATCCAGGTGTCCTACCCGAACGGGCAGGACATCGACGCCGCGCGCCGCAGGGGCGTCCGGCCCGGCGGCGCGATCATGGTCCACGGCCTGCCCAACGTGCCGCGCTATCCGCGCGACAAGTACCTCAGCAACGACTGGACCGACGGCTGCATCGCGCTGGGCAACGACGAAATGCTGGAGTTCTGGCTGCTGACGCAGTCCCAGACCCCGATCGACATAGAGCCCTGAGGGGCTCTCCCAAGGAGCCGATTTCAATGGATGACCACAACGCTCTCGAAGCCGTCGTGCGCGCGCGCGTGACGCCGAAGGGCAGTCTCGAGAACCTCTCGCAGCAGGAAGTGGACCAGGTGCTCGACCGCGGCCGCGGCGGCCTGTACGACCTGTTCCGCCGCTGCGCGCTGGCCGTGCTGAACTGCGGCACGCAGATCGACGACGCGCGCCTGATCTTCGAGGCCTACAAGGACTTCGACATCCAGATCATGCGCGAGCCCTGGGGGCTCAAGCTCGAGATCAAGAACGCGCCGGGCAGCGCCTTCGTCGACGGCCAGATGATCAAGGGCGTCAAGGAACACCTGTTCTCCGTGCTGCGCGACGTCGTCTACACGAGCACCGAGGTGGTGGGCCGCTACGACCTGTCGGACCCGGCGAACATCACCAACGCGATCTTCCGCATCATGCGCAACTCGGGCGTGCTGGACCACAAGGGCCACCCGAACCTGATCGTGTGCTGGGGCGGCCACTCGATCCCGCGCGAGGAATACGACTACACCAAGCTGGTCGGCTACGAGCTCGGCCTGCGCGGCATGGACATCTGCACCGGCTGCGGGCCGGGCGCGATGAAGGGCCCGATGAAGGGCGCAGCGATCGGCCACAGCAAGCAGCGCGTGCACGCGGGCCGCTACATCGGCCTGACCGAGCCCGGCATCATCGCCGCCGAGCCGCCGAACCCGATCGTCAACAGCCTGCTGATCCTGCCGGACATCGAGAAGCGCCTCGAGGGCTTCGTGCGCCTGGGCCACGGCATCATCGTGTTCCCCGGTGGCGTCGGCACGGCCGAGGAGATCCTCTACCTGCTCGGCCTGCTGCTCGACCCGGCCAACGCGCACCAGCCGCTGCCGCTGGTGTTCACCGGGCCGGCGTCCTCGGCCGCGTATTTCGAGAACCTCGACCGCTTCATCGCGGCCACGCTGGGGCCCGAGGCGCAGCGCCACTACCGGATCATCACCGGCGACCCCGCCGCCGTGGCCCGGGCGATGCTGCACGGCATGGATTCCGTGCAGCGCTACCGGCGCGAGGCGCGCGACGCCTACAACTTCAACTGGCTGCTCAAGGTGCCGGCCGAGTTCCAGCGCCCGTTCGAGGTCTCGCACGAGTCCATGGCCGGCCTCGAGCTGCGCCGCGACCTGCCGGTGCACCTCAAGGCCGCCAACCTGCGCCGCGCGTTCTCCGGCATCGTGGCCGGTAACGTCAAGGAGCAGGGCGTGCGGCTGATCGAGGAGCACGGGCCCTTCGAGCTGCACGCCGACCGCGAGATGGCGCAGTCGCTCGACGAGCTGCTGCGGTCCTTCGTCGCCCAGCGCCGCATGAAGCTGTCCGGCGAGTACAAGCCCGTCTACCGCGTCGTCGGCTGACTGGCACCTGCACACCACAAGGGAGTGTGACCTAGTTCCTGTGTGGCCCGGGACGGGCGGCGTAGGGTGGCCCAACCCAAGTCCCCAGGACCGCCGTCATGCAGAGCAGGAAACCCGTCGTCGCGCAGAGTCCGGCCGTTGCCGACCCGCCGGCTGGCGCTGGTGGCGCGGGCTGGAAGGACAATGGCCCGGCGCCGAGCCGCCATGGGGCGATCGCGCGCGAACTTCCCAGCTTCAGCAGCTACCGCAACTGGGCCGAGCGCATGCGGCCGAGCTTCGAGCCTTCCCCCGTCCCGGCCGCTCCGGCCATGGTCCCGCGCGGCCGCTGAGCCGCCCCGCGCCTTGAATCCTCCACGGCCGGCCCCATCACGGGGTCGGGCGCGCTCGTTTGCGCCATAACGCCCTGTCCGTGGAGAAAACGATGACCGACGCGACCACCCCCGCCGCGAATGCCCAGACCCGTGGATTCCAGGCCGAGGTCAAGCAGCTGCTCAGGCTGATGATCCACTCGCTGTACAGCCACCGCGAGATCTTCCTGCGCGAGCTCATCTCCAACGCCTCCGACGCCTGCGACAAGCTGCGCTTCCGCGCGCTCGCCGAGCCCGCCCTCGCCGAGGGCGACGAGCTGGCGGTGCGCATCGACTTCGACAACGCCGCGAAGACCATCACCCTCACCGACACCGGCATCGGCATGAGCCGGGACGAGGCCATCGAGCACCTCGGCACCATCGCCAAGTCCGGCACGGCCGAGTTCTTCTCGCGGCTGTCAGGCGACCAGCAGAAGGACAGCCAGCTGATCGGCCAGTTCGGCGTGGGCTTCTACTCGGCGTTCATCGTCGCCGCGCGCGTCGAGGTGATCTCGCGCAAGGCCGGCGCCGCCGCCGACGAGGGCGTGCGCTGGGAGTCGGCGGGCGAGGGCGAGTTCACGGTGGAGAGCGTCACGCGCGAGCAGCGCGGCACCTCGATCGTGCTGCACCTGCGCGACGACGCCGTCGAGTTCGCCGACGCCTGGCGCCTGCGCCAGCTCGTGCGCAAGTATTCCGACCACATCGGCTTCCCCGTCTACCTGCGTCCCGACGCCGGCAAGGGCGAGTACGAGCGCGTCAACCAGGCCCAGGCGCTGTGGACGCTGCCGCGCCAGGAGCTCAAGGACGAGGACTACCGCGAGTTCTACCGGCACGTCTCGCACGACCCGGGCGAGCCGCTGGCCTGGGGCCACAACCGCGTCGAGGGCAAGCGCGAGTACACGACCCTGCTGTACGTGCCCTCCGCGGCGCCCTTCGACCTGTGGAACCGCGACGCCCCGCGCGGCCTGAAGCTCTACGTGCGGCGCGTGTTCATCCTCGACGACGCCGAGCAGTTCCTGCCGCTGTACCTGCGCTTCGTGAAGGGCGTGGTGGATTCCGCCGACCTGCCGCTCAACGTGTCGCGCGAGATGCTGCAGCACGACGGCGAGGTCGAGGCCATGAAGGGCGCGATCACGCGCCGCGTGCTGGACATCCTCGCGAAGCTCGCCGAGGACGACCCCGCGAAGTACCGCAAGTTCTGGGGCGAGTTCGGCCAGGTGATCAAGGAAGGCCCGGCCGAGGACCACGCCAATCGCGAGCGCATCGCGAAGCTGCTGCGCTTCGCCACCACGCGCTCGGAAGGCGAGGCCCAGGAGGTGTCGCTCGCCGAGTACGTCGCGCGCATGGTCGAGGGCCAGAAGCACATCTACTACGTCGCCGCCGACAGCTACGCGGCCGCGAAGGGCAGCCCGCACATCGAGGCGCTGGCGAAGCGCGGCATCGAGGTGCTGCTGCTGTCCGACCGCGTCGACGAGTGGGCGATGTCGCACCTCGGCGAGTTCGAGGGCAGGCAGCTGCGCGACGTGACGCGCGGCGACCTCGGCCTCGAGGACCTCACACCCACCGTCGAGCGCGACGCGGCCGAGGCCGCGGCGAAGGAACTCGGCGAGCTGTGCGAGCGCCTCGCCAAGGTGCTCGGCGAGCGCGTCGAGGGCGTGCGCGCCACGCAGCGCCTGGCCGACTCGGCGGCCTGCCTGGTCCGCGACGAGAACGACCTCGGCCCGCAGCTGCGCAAGCTGCTGGAGGCCGCCGGCCAGAAGGTGCCGCCCACCAAGCCCTGGCTGGAGCTCAACCCGGCGCACCCGCTGGTCCGGCGCCTCGAGACGCTGCCGGCGGGCGAGCAGTTCGACGACCTGTCCGCGCTGCTGCTGGACCAGGCCACCCTCGCCGAGGGCGGTTCGCTGGCCGACCCGGCCGCGTTCTCGCAGCGGCTCAATCGCCTGCTGCTCGCGCTGGTGCCGGCGGGCAGCGGCCCCTCGCGCATCATCACCTGAAGCGCGCGGGTGCCGGCCTCAGGCCTCCGGCAGCACGGGCGGCAGCAGTCCGAGCTTGCGGAAGGCCGGCACGCGGTTGCGCAGGGTCGCGCCGACTTCCTCGGTGAGGAACGCGGCGAGGGCTTCCTCGCCCTCGATGCGCTTGCCCGCGCGATGGAACACGCGCCCCTTGCGATTGGCGATGTCGCGCAGCGCCTCGGCCGCGGTTTCCAGCGAGCCGAGGCTGCCCGGCACGCTGAGCAGCGCCATCTCCAGCGGCGTGACCGGCACGCCCGTGCCCAGCGCCGAGGCCACCGCGTTGCAGGCGCTGTCTTCCAGCGCCGCCGAGGTCAGCGCCTCGTTCATCTGCGCGGGCGTGAGCCTGGGCTCGTCCACCGGCAGCGCCTGGTTGCTGATGAACAGCACCTGCGCGGCCTCCAGCGCCGCGCTCAGCGGGTCCGGCGCGCCGGCGCAGGCCGCGGCCAGGCGACCCAGCGGGGCCGGTCCGCCGGCCAGCGCCTCGACCACCGCGTGCGCGTGCGGCGTGTCGAAATTCAGCGAACGGCCGAGGTGCTCGACCCGGTAGGTGATCGCCTCCGGCGCGCGCGTGAGCGCCACGTGGCGTTCGGCCAGCAGCTGGCGCTGGTCCAGGCCCGACAGGCGCCGGCCGCCGCGCGTGTAGACGTCGCGGCGGAAGCGCGCATTCATGCTGATGTCCTTGACCAGCTGGCGCAGTTCCTCGGTGGGCTGCTCGCGGATGGTCGCGGCCAGCTCGTCGCTGACGACCAGGCGCAGGTCGTTCTCGGCGAGGGTGGCGCTGGCCACGTACTCGAGCTTGGCGGGCGCGAGCTCGCGCATGACCTCGGTGACGTACAGCGGGTACCAGGCCTCGTTGAGGTATTCCTGGGCGAGGTAGTTGGCGGGCCAGTTGCGCGCCGTCTCGATCTGCTGGCGCGCGCCCGGGTAGAGCTCGAGCGTGGCGGCCTTGCTCTTGAGCAGCCTGGCGGCGAAGTCGAAGCCGGCGAGGGCGCGCTCGGTGCTGCGGCCGTGGCGGGTGCGGGCGATCTCGCTGACGATCTTCTGCACGGGCGAAATGCCCAGCCATCCCGGATACGTGTTGTAGCTCAGGTAGACGAGGCCGCCCGGCGCCAGGAACTTCCTGTAGAAGTCGACCATCTCGGCGCGATTCTCGGGCGTGATCCAGCTGTAGACGCCGTGCGCGACGATGTAGTCGAACTGGCCGAGGTCCTCGCGGCAGGCGTCGGCGAAGGACAGCTCGCGGAACTGCACGTTGGTGAGCCCGCCGCGGCGGGCCGCCTTGCGGCTGTTGGCGATGTGCACCGGCATGAAGTCGATGCCGACGAACTCCGCGTCCGGGTTGCTGGCCGCGAGGATCGTGGTGGACATGCCGTTGCCGCAGCCCAGCTCGCAGTAGCGGAAGCGCCCGCCGCTGCGGTCAGGCGGCATGACGCCCGCGGCCAGGGCCGCGAAGTCGAGGTGCGGCGGCGCCAGCTCGGCGTAGTAGTGGCTCGTGTACTCGGCGTCGGACACGTAGCCGTCGGACCAGTTCATGCGCATGCGCTCCTGCAGTCGATGGGGACCCCGGGTGCGCTAGGGTGTAGGAGACTGGTGCGCCGGGCAAGCGCCGGCCTTATGATCCGCCCATGAGCGACCAGCCAACCGACCTCGACGCCCGCCTCACGCCCGAGCAGCTGTACGTCACCCAGCAGAAGGGCACGGAGCGCGCCTTCACCGGCCGCTACTACCACCACAAGGAGCGGGGGGTGTACGCCTGCGTGTGCTGCGGGGCGGAACTGTTCGCCTCCGACACCAAGTACGAGTCCGGCTCCGGCTGGCCCTCGTTCTGGCTGCCGCTTGCCGGCGACCGGGTCGTCGAGCACCGCGACGTATCGCACGGCATGATCCGCGTGGAAGTCACCTGCGCGCGCTGCGGCGCCCACCTCGGGCACGTGTTCACCGACGGCCCGCAGCCGACCGGCCTGCGCTACTGCGTGAACTCCGCCTCGCTGGACTTCAAGCCCGCGGAGCCCGGCAAATGAACCGGCTGTTGCGCGTCGGCCCGCTCGCGATCGGCATAGCTGGCCTGCTGCTGTGCCTGTCCGCCCGGGCGGAAGACAAGGCGCCGCCGCCGACTGAGCCGGCGGCTGCCGCGGCGCCTGCTGAAGCCGCTGCCGCGCCGCAGCCTGTCGCCGAGGCGCTGCCGGACCGGCCCGCCGAACAGCCGCGTTTCGTGATCGAGGACCTGAAGCGCGGCGTGGGCCGGGTGGCCCAGGCCGGCATGCTGGTCGTCGTGCAGTACACCGGCTGGCTCTACGATCCCGCGGCTCCCGAGGGCCGTGGCCGCAAGTTCGACAGCTCGCGCGAGCGCGCGCGGCCCTTCGTGTTCCCGCTGGGCGCCGGCCGCGTGATCCGGGGCTGGGACGAGGGCGTCGCGGGGATGCAGGTCGGCGGCACGCGCCGGCTGATCATCCCGCCGGAACTCGCCTACGGCTCGCGCGACATGGGCAAGGGCCTGATTCCGCCGAATTCCACGCTTCTGTTCGAGGTCGAGCTGCTGGGCGTGGAGTCCGTGCAGACCACGCTCGACGCCAAGTAAACACGCGCCGCCGAGCGCGAATTCACCCGGGGGAAATAGTCAATGCAGAAGTTCCTTGCGGCGGCCGTGCTGGCCGTCCTGTCCACGTCCGCGAGCGCGGCCACGCTGATCCACGCCGGCCGGCTGATCGACGGCATCGCGGACAAGCCGCGCGAGAACGTCACCATCGTGGTCGACGGCAAGTCGATCACCGCGGTCGAGAGCGGCTTCCGCGCGGCGGCCGCAGGCGACACCGTGGTCGACCTCCGGGATTCCACGGTGCTGCCCGGCCTCATGGACATGCACGTGCACCTGACCAGCCAGTACAGCCGCACGTCGGAGCTGGACGCCTACCGCAGGACCGAGGCGGACACCGCGCTCGACGGCGCCGTCTACGCCGAGCGCACGCTGCTCGCCGGCTTCACCACCGTGCGCGACCTGGGCGACAGCTTCCTGGCCTCGTTCGCGCTGCGCAACGCGATCAGCGCCGGCAAGGTCAAGGGCCCGCGCGTGTTCGCGGCCGGCAAGTCGATCGCCTCGACCGGCGGCCATGCCGATCCCACCAACGGCCGCGCGCGCTGGCTGGGCCTGCCGACGCCCGGGCCCGCCGAGGGCGTGTGCAACGGCGCCGACGAGTGCCGCATGGCGGTCCGGCAGCGCTACAAGGACGGCTCCGACGTCATCAAGATCACTGCGACCGGCGGCGTGCTGTCGCTCGCCAAGAGTGGCCAGGCGCCGCAGTTCACGGACGAGGAACTCGCCGCGATCATCTCCACCGCGAAGGACTACGGCTTCACGGTGGCGGCGCACGCGCACGGCATGGACGGCATGAAGCGCGCGGTGAAGGCCGGCATCAGCTCCATCGAGCACGGCACCTTCATGGACGACGAGACCATGCAGCTCATGAAGCAGAAGGGAACGCTGTACGTGCCGACCATCATCGCCGGCCGCTGGGTGGGCGACCAGGCGCAGGATCCGACCTTCTTCCCGGCCGTCGTGCGGCCCAAGGCCCTGCAGGTCGGGCCGCAGATCCAGGGCACTTTCGTCAAGGCCTACAAGGCCGGGGTGAAGATCATGTTCGGCACCGACAGCGGCGTCAGCGCCCACGGCGACAACGCGAAGGAATTCGCCTACATGGTCGAGGGCGGCATGCCCGCGATGGAGGCGATCAAGTCGGCGACCATGGTGCCGGCGCGCTTCCTGGGCATTGCGGACAAGCTCGGCAGCGTCGAGGCCGGCAAGCTCGCCGACCTCGTCGCGGTGCCAGGCGACCCGCTGGCCGACATCACCGCCATGCAGCGCGTGCGCTTCGTCATGAAGGAAGGCGCCGTCTACCGCCAGTAATGGTAACAATCGTGCCTGGCACGATTGTTACCGCAGAAAGGACTGGACCTCGGCGCGCAGGTCGGCCAGGCGGCCGTGGAAGAAGTGCTCGGCGCCTGCCAGCAGCGCGACCTTGGGCGCGGGCGTGAGCTCGCGCGCCCAGGCCAGCACGAGCTCGTGGTTGACCAGCTCGTCCTGGTCGCCCTGGATGACCAGCCAGGGGCAGGTGGGCGTGGCCAGGTGCTCGAAGTTGAAGCGCTGCACCGGGGGTGCCACGGTGATGAGCCGCGTGGCGCTGCGCGCCAGCGCCAGCCGGTAGGCCACGAAGCTGCCGAACGAGAATCCCGCGGACCACAATTCGGCGCCCGGGAACTGCCGCGCGCCCCAGTCGGCCACTGCGATGGCGTCCTCGGTCTCGCCCACGGCGTTGTCGTACGTGCCGGCGCTGGCGCCCACGCCGCGGAAGTTGAAGCGCAGCGTCGGCACGCCGAGTTCCTGCAGCGCGCGTGCGAGCGTGTGCACCACCTTGTTGTGCATGGTGCCGCTGAACAGCGGATGCGGGTGGCACACGACTGCGTAGCGCGTGGCCGGCGACGCGCTGGCCGGCGCTTCCAGCAGCGCCTCGAGGGGGCCGGCGGGACCGTCGATCGTGAGGCGCTGGGCGGTGGGTGGCACGAAACTCATGGCCCGGCACGATAGGGGCTCGACGCCCGCGGCTCAAGCGCTAACATCGTCGGCAGCCAGGAGGTGTCCCATGCAGATCCAGTCGTCCAGTTTCGGCCACATGACCCGCATCCCCGCCGCTTACGCGTTCGGCGCGCAGGATCCGGCCACGCACGTTCGCCTGTCGGACAACCTCAACCCGGCGCTCGCCTGGCGCGACTTGCCCGCCGGGACGAAGTCGCTGGTACTGATCTGCGTCGACACCGACGTGCCCACGCGCCCCGACGACGTCAACCAGGAAGGCCGCGTCGTGCCCGCCTCGCTGCCGCGCTGCGCGTTCTATCACTGGGTGATGGTCGACATCCCGGCCACGGTGGCGGGCATCGAGGCCGGCGCCTGCTCGCGCGGGATCACGCCGCACGGCAAGCAGAACCCGCCGGGCCCCGCCGGCTCCCGCCAGGGACTCAACGACTACACGGCCTGGTTCGCGGGCGATCCCGGCATGCAGGGCCAGTGGCACGGCTACGAGGGTCCCTGCCCGCCGTGGAACGACGAGATCCTGCACCACTATCACTTCGTGCTGTACGCCACCGACCTCGAGCGCTGCCCGGTCGAGGGCAGTTTCACCGGTGCCGAGGTGGAGGCCGCGATCAAGGGCCACGTGCTGGCCGAGGCGCGCCTGACCGGCATCTACACGCTCAATCCCGCGCTGGGCTGAGCCCGTAAAAAGCCGGGGCGGCTTGCGCCGCCCCGGAGATCGAACGATATGCCCGTCGTTGACGACGGGCAGGGGCGATCAGCCCACCATCTCGTTCAGGTTCTTGAGCGCGCGTACGCGGACGCGCTTCGAGGCCGGCTTGGCCTTGATCGTGATCTTCTCACCCGTGAACGGGTTGACGCCTTCGCGCGTCTTGGTAGCAGCCTTCTTGACGACGCGCAGCTTGGCAAGGCCAGGCAGCGTGAACACGCCGGCGCCCTTGAGCGACTTCTTGATGACGCCGTTGAGGGCATCGAATACGGCCGCGACCTGCTTCTTGGTCAGGTCGGTCTGGTCGGCGATCGTCGCAATGACCTGCGACTTCGTCGGCGCCGTGCTCTTCTTCGCCATGAATCATCTCCTGTGTAATGTGGAGGCGGGACTTGAAAACCCGCCTACTGTCGGGTCGGTGGCGACCATAACATGGAAAATCCGGGGATATAAGAGGGTCCGGCGAATTTTTCCTAGGTTTTTTCCGAGTGGCACGTGCAGCGCGCCGAGGCTGCGGCGCCGGGGCCGTCAGCCGTTCAGCAGGATCCTGAGCGCCTGGAGCCCGATCAGCACGAACACCGGCGAGAGATCGAGGCCGGCGAGCGGCGGAACGATGCGGCGCACCGGCCCGAGCAGCGGCTCGCACAGCTCGCCGAGCAGCGCGGCGGCCGGGTTGTAGCCGCCGCCGGCGACGAAGGACATCAGCGCGTAGATGATGATCGCGAAGGTGTAGAACTGCAGGACAGTCAGGTACAGGTCGACGAGCGACACCTGCAGCAGGACGGCGATGTCCGGCACCCCGCCCATCGCGATCGACAGCACCAGCAGCTTGCGCAGCAGCTGCACCAGCACCAGCGCCACCAGCGAGGCCGTGTCGAAGCGGCCGATCGGCGGCAGCACGCGGCGCAGCGGCAGGACCAGCCAGTTGGTCAGCCGCACCACTGCCTGCGCCAGCGGGTTGCGGAAGTTGGCGCGCGCGACCTGCAGCATCAGCCGCAGCAGGAAGGCGAACACCGCCAGCATCAGCAGCGAATCGACGACGAAGATCAGTGCGTTCATGGGTGCCTCAGTCGCCGAACTGTCGCGCGAGTTCCGCCGAGCGCCGGCGGGCGGCGCCGACGGCGCGCAGGACGATATCACGCAGTCCCGCATCCCGGAACACGGCGAGCGCGGCTTCGGTGGTACCGCCGCGCGAGGTCACCTGCTCGCGCAGGATGGCCGGCGTGTCGTCTGCCTCGCGCGCCATGCGCGCCGCGCCGTAGGCAGTCTCGATGGCCAGCGCGCGCGCGGTCGCCGCCGGCAGGCCTTCGGCAAGGGCGGCCTCTTCGAGCAGTTCCATGAGCAGGAAAAAGTAGGCAGGGCCGCTGCCCGACACCGCCGTCACGGCGTCGATCTGCGATTCCTCCTCGACCCACACGCAGCTGCCGACAGCGGCCAGCACGCGCTCGGCGCGCGCGCGGTGGCCGTTCCTGACCGCGGCATCGGCATAGAGTCCCGTGCAGCCGCAACCGAGCAGCGCCGGGCGGTTGGGCATGCAGCGGACGATAGCAACACCCGGGCCCAGCCAGCGCGCGAGGTCGGCCACGCGGATGCCGGCTGCCACCGAGACGACCAGCGGCGCCGGCGCGCGCACTGCCTGCGCCAGGCCGGTGGCCGCCTCGCGCATGTGCTGCGGCTTGACCGCGAGCACCCAGGTGCCGGCGCCGGCCGCCGCGGCTTCGTTGTCCGCGAAGCAGGCGATGCCCGGAAATGCCGCGGCCAGCGACTCGCGCTGCGCCGCCGAGGGGTCGCTGACCCTGATCGACGTCGCCGCCCAGCCCCTGGCGAGCAGCCCGCCGATCAGGGCGCGCGCCATGTGCCCGCCACCGATGAATGCCAGCGTATCGATGTCCATGCCTGTGTCCCGGGGTAGAGGATGCGAGAGTGTAGACGCGCGCGCGGCGTTGCATAATCCTCCCTGCAGGCCCGGCCACGGGCCAGGCGACTCGCGCTGTCATCCGGAGCCACCGATTCCATGGCCTTTCGACCGCTGCAGGCGACCCGCGGCGCAGTGACCCTGCTGTTGCTCGGCGTCAACGTCATCTTCTGGGCCACCCCGATCGTCCTGCTCGGCTTCGCCAGGCTGGTGCTGCCGTGGACGCCCTGGCAGGACCTCGTGGGCCGCTGGAACATCGCGATGGGCCAGCACTGGATCAGCTGCAACCGCGGCATCTTCGGCCTCACGCACTCGCTCGCGTTCGACGTGCGCGGCGCCGCCGCCCTGCGCCGGGAAGAGTGGTACCTGATGATCGCCAACCACCGCTCCTGGGTGGACATCCTCGTCCTGCAGCTCGTGTTCAACCGCCGGGTGCCGTTCCTGAAGTTCTTCATCAAGGAACAGCTCAAGTGGGTGCCGTTCCTGGGCCTGGCCTGGTGGGCCCTGGACATGCCGTTCATGCGCCGCTATTCGCAGGCCTATCTGTCGCGCCACCCCGAGATGCGCGGCCGCGATCTCGAGGCCACGCGCCGCGCCTGCGAGAAGTTCCGGCGCATACCGACCACCATCATCAACTTCGTCGAAGGCACGCGCCTGACCCCCGCCAAGCACGCCGCGACCGCGGGGGCCTACCGCCACCTGCTGCCGCCCAAGGCCGGCGGCCTCGCCTATGCGCTGTCGGCGATGGGCGGCGTGCTGCGCACCAGCCTCGACGTCACGATCGCCTA
>JADZCS010000291.1 GCA_020851435.1 Gammaproteobacteria bacterium
CCTGCAGCGTGCACTGGCTGGCCTCGGCCTGGTACGTCGTGTCGGCGCTGTAGATCTCGCCGCGCGTCGTGATGGCCCAGACCGTCGCCGGGATGTGGTGCTCGTAGGCGCCCGCGCCGATGAAGTTGAGCGGGCGGCAGTCCTGGGCGGCGCGCTCCATCATCAGCCGGCCCACCTCCATCTCGGACATCGCGGCGGGAATGCCGGCGAGTTCCTCGATCTTGAGGTCGGACGGAATCTCGTCGAACAGGTCCTCGATGCTGCCTGCGCCGATCGCAGCGAGCATCTGCCGGACGTCATCGTCGGTATGCGGGATGTAGGACATCTCAAGCTCCGTAAGGGGCTGGCGGGCGCTTCAGCTGCGGCTCAGGTCTCGGCGGCGAGGTAGGCCTCGTAGGCGGCTGCGTCCATCAGGCCGGCAAGGTCGGCGGCGTTGGCCGCGCGGACCTTCGCGATCCAGCCCGCGGTGTAGGGATCGGTGTTGATGAGCTCGGGCTGGCCCTCCAGCGCCGGGTTGCCCTCGACGACCGTGCACGCGATCGGCGCGTAGACGTCGGAGGCCGCCTTGACCGACTCGACCACGGCGCAGGCATCGCCGGCCGCGAGGGTCCTGTCGGCTGCCGGCACCTCGACGAACACCAGGTCGCCGAGCGCGTGCTGGGCGTGGTCGGTGATGCCCATTTCCAGCGTGCCGTCGGCGTGCTGGCGCAGCCACTCGTGGCTCTTGGTGTAGCGCAGGTCGGCGGGAATGTTGTTGCTCATGATGGATGTCCTGGGGTGTCGGTTCAGAGTTTGATCTGGGCCTGGCCGTTGCGCACGAACGGCGGCTTGACCACGCGCGCGTTCAGCAACTTGCCGCGGATGTCGACCTGGACGCGCTCGCCCGCACCCGCGGGCACGCGGGCCAGCGCGATCGAACGCTCGAGCGTCGGCGAAAACGTGCCGCTGGTGACCTCGCCCTCGCCGATGCCGTCGACGACCACCTTCTGGTGGCCGCGCAGCACGCCGCGGTCTTCCAGCAGCAGGCCGACGAGCTTGCGCGCGACGCCGGCCTGCTTCTGCGCGACCAGCACGGGCTTGCCGATGAACTCGCGTTCGGCGTCGAGGACGACCGTCCAGGCCAGCCCGCTCTCGAGCGGCGTGGTGGTCTCGTCCATGTCGCTGCCGTACAGGTTCATGCCCGCTTCCAGGCGCAGCGTGTCGCGGGCGCCGAGGCCGCAGGGCTTGACCCCGGCCGCGTTGAGCGACAGCCAGAACCCGACCGCCTGGTTGGCGGGCAGCATGATCTCGAAACCGTCCTCGCCGGTGTAGCCGGTGCGCGCGACGAACAGTTCGCCGCAGGCCACGCCATAGAAGGGCGCGAGCGCCATCGCGCGCTCGTGATAGACGTCCGGCACCTGGGCGACCGCCTTGGCGCGGGCGTTCGGCCCCTGCACGGCGATCATCGCCAGGTCGCGCCGCACCGATACCGCGACCCCGAAGCGCTCGGCCTGCTGCTTGATCCAGGCGATGTCCTTCTCGGCCGTGCCGGCGTTGACGACGACGCGGAACCAGGCTTCCTCGAGGAAATACACGATCAGGTCGTCGATGACGCCGCCCTGCTCGTTGAGCATGCAGCTGTAGAGCGCCTTGCCGTGCGACTTGAGCTTGGCCACGTCGTTGGCCAGCAGGCTGCCCAGGAACGGCCGCGCCTCGGCGCCGTGCAGGTCGAGCACGCACATGTGCGAGACGTCGAACATGCCTGCATCGCGGCGCACCGCGTGGTGCTCCTCCATCTGAGAACCGTAGTGCAGCGGCATGTCCCAGCCGCCGAAATCGACCATGCGCGCGCCGAGCTCGATGTGAGCGTCATGCAGCACCGTACGTTGCGTCATCAGTCACGTCCCTGCGGCTTGAACCGCGGCCTTACGGGCAAAAAATAAAAAAGGGGCGGCAGACCCTTTCGAGCCTGCCGCCCCTCTGTCCTTAAACCTGAGAGATTGGGAACCGGGAAAACCCGGGGCCGCTCCCCTTCGGTGGGCCCAACAGGGCCGCTCTCCAGAGACCGCCAGACACTGCCGTTCCTTTGCCTGAGCGTTTCCGGGCGGGTTGCGCCTTCGGCGCCGCGCGCGAAGCGCGGTCTCTCCGGACAGGTCTTGTGGCGGAACCTCAATGCTATCACGGACACACAGGAGGGGTCAGACCCCTCTTGGCGCCCCCTTGGCCCCCTCTTGCGCCCCCCTTGGCCCCGCCCGGGTATAGTTCCGCACCGGATTCGGGGGGGGTGGTCATGCGTCTGTTACGGCTGTTGCTTGTGATCCTGGCGCTGGGCGCCGCGCTGCCGGCCGTCGCCGGCCCGGCCGACGACCTCAAGGCCCTGTTCGAGCGCGAGTGGCAGCGCGACCTGCGCGAAAGCCCGACCCTGGCCACCTACCTGGGCGACAAACGCTACAACCGGGTCTGGCCGGACCTGTCGCCCGCGGCGATCGCGGCGAGCCACGCGGCCGACCGCCAGGCGCTCGCCGACCTCGGCCGCATCCCGCGCGCCGAACTCAGCGCCGCCGACCAGCTGAGCCTCGACCTGTTCCGGCGCATCTACGAGGACCGCGTCGCGGTCTACGCGTTCAAGCCCTACCTGTATCCGGTCAACCATCGCGACGGCCCGCAGTTCTCGCACGAGATGCTCGAGCAGATGCGCTTCGACGGCGTCGGCGACTACGAGGACTTCATCGCGCGCATGCAGGCCTTCGGCGGCTACATGGACAGCATCCTCGCGCTCATGGCGCAGGGCGTCCGCGAGCACCGCGTCCAGCCGCGCGTGATCCTGGAGCGCGTGCCCGCCCAGGTCGCGAAGCAACTGGTCGCCTCGCCCGAGCAGAGCCCGTGGTTCGCGCCCTTCCGGAACCTGCCCGACACGATGCCCGCGGCCGACCGCGACAGGCTGCGCGCCGCCGCCGCGAAGGCGATCGGCGACAGCGTGATTCCCGCCTTCCGCCGCTACGACCAGTTCCTGGCGAGCGCCTACCTGCCCGCGACGCGCCAGAGCGTGGGCCTGTGGGACACGCCGGACGGCCCCGGCTATTACAGGCAGATGGCGCGCTACCACACGACCACCGACCTCACGCCGGACGAGATCCACGAGATCGGCCTCGCGGAGGTCGGGCGCATTCGCGGCGAGATGGACAAGGTGATCGCGCGCGTCGGGTTCAAGGGCAGCTTCGCCGAGTTCGTGCAGTACCTGCGCACCGACCCGAAGTTCTACTACAAGGATCCGAAGGAACTCTTCACGGCCTATGCCGCGACGGCCAAGAAGATCGACCCGTTGCTCGCGACGCTGTTCGGCAAGCTGCCGCGCACGCCCTACGGCGTCCGGCCGATCCCGGACACCAGCGCGCCAGACTCGACGACCGCCTACTACCAACCGCCGTCGGAGGACGGCCGCAGGCCCGGCTATTACTACGTGAACCTCTACAAGCCGGAGTCGCGGCCGAAGTACGAGATGCCCGTGCTGACGGTGCACGAGGCCGTGCCGGGCCATCACCTGCAGATCGCGCTCGCGCAGGAAATGGGCGACGTGCCCACCTTCCGGCGCTTCGCGGGTTACACGGCCTTCGTCGAGGGCTGGGCGCTGTACAGCGAGCGGCTCGGCGAGGAGGTCGGTCTCTACGACGATCCCTACGACAAGTTCGGCCAGCTGACCTACGACATGTGGCGCGCGGTGCGGCTGGTCGTCGACACCGGCATGCACCACAAGCACTGGACCCGCGAGCAGGCGATCCGGTACTTCATGGACAACGCCGCCAAGTCGGAACTCGACATCGTCAACGAGATCGACCGCTACATCGCCTGGCCAGGCCAGGCGCTCGCCTACAAGGTGGGCCAGATGCGGATCCTGGCGCTGCGCGCCGAGGCCGAAAAGGCGCTGGGGCCGGCCTTCGACCTGCGCGAGTTCCACGACACGCTGCTCTCGCTGGGCGCCGTTCCGCTGGACACCCTCGAGCGGCACCTGCGCGACTGGATCGCCGCTAAGCGCTCGCGAATCGCGCCGGCGACAGCATCGCAGCCGTAACGCCCTCGGCTGCGACTTCGTCGGGCAGCGACTCGCCCGCGGCGAGCGCGGCGGCCGTGCGCGCGAGCGCCGGCGCCGTCTGCACGCCGTAGCCGCCCTGTCCCGCGAGCCAGAAGAATCCCGCCAGCGTCGGGTCGAAGCCGGCCACCGGCACGCGATCCGGCGCGAAGGTGCGCAGGCCGGCCCAGCTCGAGGCGATGCGTTCCACGCGCAGCGTGGTCAGGGTCTCGAGGCGCTCGACCGCCATGGCGACATCCAGGTCGTCCGCCCACGCGTCGCAGGGCCGGCTCGGCGTCTCGTCGGCCGGCGACACCAGCAGCCGGCCCGCATCCGGCTTGAAATAAAGCTTTTCCTCGACGTCGATGACCATCGGCCAGGCATTCAGGTGCATGCCCGGCGGCCCGTCGATGATGAACGCCGTGCGCCGCAGCGGTTGCAGCGGCAGCGGCAGCGCGCCGGCCCGTTCGCCGATCTCGCCCGCCCAGGCGCCCGCGGCGTTGACGACGACAGGGGCACTGAAGCGCTCGCCGCCGCACTCGACCGTGAAAGCGCCGTCGCGGCGGATGGCGGTGACCTCGCGCCGGGTCAGGATCTCGGCACCCGCAGCGCGTGCGCGGCGGGCGAAACCGGCCAGCAGGCTCGCCACGTCGATGTCCAGCGCGCCCGAGTCGAGGATGCCCTGCTCGGCGGTGGCCAGCACCGGGACGATGGCCGGGAGTTCGCCGGCGTCGACGCGCCTTGCGGCAGCGCCCTCTGCCTGCAGCGCCGCAGCCAGGGTCTCAAGCACCGCGCGCTGGGCGGCGGTCGCCACGAACAGGGCGCCACGGGCGGTGACCAGCGGCCGCCCGAAGCCCTCGGGGGGATCGACGAAGAACCGCCGGCTGGCGCGCGTCAAGGCGCGCACCGGGGCGTTGCCGTAGGACTCGGCGAACAGCGCCGCCGAGCGTCCCGTTGCGTGATAGCCGAGGTCCGCTTCACGCTCCAGCAGCACGACGCGGCCGCGCCGCGCCAGTTCGCCGGCCGCCGCAACGCCCGCGATGCCGCCGCCGATCACGCAGAAATCATATGTCCCGCCCATCCGGCCCCCTGAAGACCCACGCCGGTCGCCAGCGCGCCGACCGACGCCCTACAATACCGCCCTCCGCAGACCTTGGGGATCCCATGCCTCTCACGCCCCGCCGCAACTCAGTCGCCGTCCGCGTCGGCCA
>JADZCS010000292.1 GCA_020851435.1 Gammaproteobacteria bacterium
CGCCGCACAGCACTTCGCCCCGGGGATGACCGAAACGGCCTCCCACGGGCTGCGACTCGATAGTGCCGGTGCTTCTGAGGATCCCATGGACGCCCATTTACCCTCTAACCGGGGTGTTAGTCCAGTGGCGAAAGGCGACAGGACTCCCTGAACCCGCACCCGTGCTGTATGTAACGAAAACGCGTGACAACGCCCCACCCCGCGCCGGGCAGATACTCAGCGCATCAACACGGGGGGCGAAGACATGTCCGCGAACGGCTTGAGGGGAACCAAGGTCTTCCTGACGGTCCACGACTCGCACCTGCTGGCCCAGCCCAGTTTCCAGGCAAGGGTCTTGGGGATGCTGTTTCTTGGCGCCGAACTGACCCTGACAGGGAACAAGATCGTGCTGGGTCGCGAGGTCTTCTGGGAAGTGCGGGTCGTTCGTCCCAACAACGGCGGAGCGATAACGCCTGCGCTGGTACAGCCCAACACGACCGGCTGGCTGCTGGAGAAGAACATTTCCAAGCAGAAGCCGTCGGCGACCTTCAAGGACGACGGCAAGCCGCTGGGTTCGCAGGCGTTCAGCTCGAGCGGAGGCACGAAGGGCTGAGGGGTCCCGGATCCGGGATCAGGCGATCGGGAAATTGGTCGGAGCGGCGAGATTCGAACTCGCGACCCCTTGCACCCCATGAAATAAACGCCCGCAACGCCCTGCAACGGTAGATCACGCAAAGCGGCACATTTACCCCTTCACTTTCAATCACTTGGCAACACATTGCAACATGACTAGTGTTGCAGTACCGTGTATCTAGTTGCACCACAAGTGACCACAAAGTGACCACAAAACTGACTGACAAGGGACTCGCCAAGCTGCCGCCTGGCGAATACACCGACCCCGCAGTGAAGGGTTTACAGGTCCGAATCCGCGAGGATCGTCACGGCGCCGCCCGCCGCACCTGGCTACTCCGCTACAAGTGGCAGGGCCAGCCTGTGCGTATCAGCATCGGCGGCCACGGCGCCGGCCTGGCAGACGCTCGCGCCGCCGCGCTCGAGGCGCGCCACCTGATCGACGCCGGCATCGACCCCCGCACAGCCGAGCGCCCTACCCGGCGCCAGTCTGTCCGCAAGGCGCTGGAACCCGGCAAGCTCGCGCCGACCCATAGCCCGCACAGCATCGAACACCTGGCCCGCGAGTACATCGATCGCCATGTCGCCCGGCGGCGCAAACGGCCGGAGTATGTGAGCCGCTTTCTGGATGCCGAAGTATTGACCCCGGCGGCATGGGCCGGGCGGGATGTTCGAACCATCACCCCCCGCGAGGTAATCGAACTACTCGACGGCATCGTGGATCGCGGCTCGCCGGCTATGGCGAACCGTGGCGCCGGCATCCTGGCGCAAATGTTCAAGTTCGGAGTACACCGGGCGATTGTGGACGCCTCGCCGGTACAACTCTTGTACCGACCCGGCGGCAAGGAAAAGGCCCGCGAGCGCGCCCTAGCCGATCACGAGATTGCATTCCTACTGTGCAACCTCGAATCAATCATGCGCTTCAAGACGGACCAGGCCGGGCGGTCGCCGCGGCTGGCCCATGCCCTGCGCGTGCTACTGCTCACCGGACAGCGGCGCGGAGAACTCGCCAACGCCCGATGGGTAAACGTCACCCTGACAGGCAAGGCCCCCGCCTGGCAGATACCGGCGGAAGACTCGAAGACCGGCGCGGCCCACCTGGTGCCCCTGTCGCCGGCTGCGGTCGCCGAGTTCAAGGCGCTGAAGCAATACGCGGGAAGCTCGCCCTTTGTGATTCCGACCGAAGACGGCACAGCCGCCGCCGACGCGAAGCTCATCACGCGCAGCGTGTCGCGCAACCTCAAGCGGCTACAGGCCGCGGCCGCGGAACAGAATCCACCGATCACCCTCGAGCCGTTCACAGTCCACGACCTGCGCCGGACCTGCCGCACCGGCCTGGCCCGGCTCAAGGTTTCCCACGACATCGGCGAGCGCATCCTGAATCACAAACTGCCGGCGATGCGCGAGGTTTACGACCAACACGAACCCCTGGACGAGATGCGCGCCGCACTCGTGAAGTGGGCCAAGCACCTCGCGATGCTGGAAACGTCCACCGCGAAGGCTGCCGCATGACTCGCAAGCGTGGCCGGCCGAAGAAGTTTCAAGGCGACAAAGACAAAGCCGCCTTTCCGGTAGCCCTGAGCGCCACATTGCCGGCAGTGGTCGACTTCATCGTGGCCGCGCACCTGGCGAAACTTGAACCCGTGCAGCCTCACCGGAACCGCCGCACCGAGGCGCTGGAAGCCGTCGCAGAGAAGCATGGCCTAAGCGAACGGACGCTCGAACGTCGCTACGCCGAACTGCGCTTTCTTGCCGAGCCGATGGCCCGCGCCATACTCGACGGCCAGGGCGCGGTCGCGCTCGAGATCGAGTACTTGCCACCCGCCTGATTTATTGGCAGTGCGGCGCCATAGGTGCCGCTCGTAACGTTGCCCCACGTTAGTACTTCGTGAGGCGCAACAAATGACCACTTCCCCGACGACCCCCGAGAACGCCGAGCGTGTGCTGTGGCGGCGCAACCTCGCGGCCCGTTATGACGTCTGCCGCGAAACCGTCTGGCGCTGGGAGAAAGACGGAAAGATTCCGGCACCCGATGTCCGTATCGGCAACCGCCGCGGCTGGCGCTTGGAAACCATCCGCGCACACGAAAGCGCCGCCGCCTAACCCCATGCGCCCCCGCGATTCCGGCGTGCAAGAAAATGCCGCCGGCCTGGTGACGCAGGAACGCGGCGGCAAGGAACACACGCATGAAGTCTACATCAAGAAAGTCTAAGCGGATCGTACCTCGCTGCACTTGTTGCGGTAGGCCGATCAAGCGGCCGGTCGCTGTGGCCGCCGGCCTTGGCGCAAGCTGCGCGCTGCGAATGTTGGCGGCGCGGCGATGACCGGCGCAGCAATGAGCCAGGCGGCGATCCTCGAGCGCCTGCTAGAACTCGCCACGCAAATCGAACGGATCGAGTCGCAACTGTACCTGTTGCGATACGAACAGGCGACGCTGCGCCAGCGGCTCAGGCCCGCGGCAGGTGACGAATGAACGGCGCCGATGACCTCGCCGCGGCAGTGGTGGCGTGCCGGTC
>JADZCS010000293.1 GCA_020851435.1 Gammaproteobacteria bacterium
CAGGCCACCAGGACACAGGGCCACCTGCCCGGCCCGTGTCGCCTGCGTGTGTTCAGGAGGCCTCTCATGTGGCATCCGTCGTAGGTTCCGGTGGCTTGCCGCCGTAGAACGCATGCAGCCGCTCGACGATCTCCTCGGCCGTGTCGACTACAGAGAAGAGTTCCAGATCCTCTGCGTTGATGACACCTTCGCTGGCGAGGAACTCGAAATCGATCGCCCGACGCCAGAACGCTGTTCCGACTAGCACGATCGGCAACCGGCCGACCTTCCCGGTCTGGACCAGCGTCAGGACCTCGAACAGTTCGTCCAGCGTCCCGAAACCGCCCGGAAAGGCCACCAGCGCCCGCGCCCGCAACAGGAAGTGCATTTTGCGCAGGCCGAAGTACCGGAAGCGCAAGCACAGTTCCGGGCTGATGAACGGGTTGGGGGCCTGCTCATTGGGCAGTGTGATGTTCAATCCGATGCTGCGTGCGCCCACGTCGTGCGCCCCACGGTTGGCGGCCTCCATGATGCCTGGGCCGCCACCGGTGACGACCACGAAGTCTCGCCGGTGCGCGCGCTGAAAGTGCGCTGAGACGATGGCGGCAAAGCGCCGGGCCTCCACGTAATACCGGGAGTAGGCCACCCGCTTTTCGGCGCGCTTGATCGCGGCCTGGCGCGTCGGGTCCTCGGGGCCTTCAGGCACGCATTGTTGAACCGCAGCGAGTTGGGCCGCTGCATCGGCCGGCGGCAACAGCCGCGCGCTGCCGAAGACGACCACCGTCGAGCCTACCTTCTGCCGTCGCAGTTGAAGCTCGGCCTTGGACAGCTCTAGTTGCAGTCGCACCGGGCGCAGTTCGTCGCTCCCCAGGAAGTCGGGGTCCTCGTGGGCCAGCCGGTAGGCTGGGCTGGCCTCGATGTCGCGCAGCAGCGTTCGGCGAACGTTGGTCACTGCCGTGTCTCTGAACGTTGCGCGGCATCGGGCATGGGCGGTATGCCGCCTGTTGCGCACCATCGTTGGATGACCCGCCAGGCCATCCCCGCGCCGCCGGCTCGCGCCGCGTCACGCCGCGCGTCTTCCGGGACGGTCATAGATCGAAGGACTCACCGCACCGTGGCGTCACCACGTTCCAGCCGTTGACCGTTCGCAAACGCTGCGCCAGTGCATTGGCAGCGGCGTCCTCGCCATGCACCGCGAAGACCCGGCGAGGCGCTCGCTTGAACGATGCCGCCCAACCCAGCAGCGCCTTCTGGTCGGCATGCGCGGAAAAGCCTCCGAGGGTGTGAATCGAGGCGCGCACCTCGATGTCTTCGCGGAAGATGCGCACGCGCTTGGCGCCATCGACCAACTGGCGCCCGAGGGTGCCCTGGGCTTGGAATCCAGTGATCAGGACGCTGCATTCGCGGCGCCCGAGGTTGTGCCTCAGGTGGTGCTTGATCCGTCCGGCGTCGCACATGCCGCTGGCGGAGACGATGACCGCACCGCTGCGCACGCGGTTGAGCGCCATGGATTCCTCGACGCTGGCCGTGAAGTGCAGCAGCGGCAGGTCGCGGCCCGCTGAGTGCCACCCGGCCAGCCGGCGGGCGGCTTCATCGAAGAGCTCCAGGTGGCGCATCGTGATGCGTGTGGCCGCCGCCGCCATTGGGGAGTCGACGTAAATGTGGAGATTGTTCAGGCGCCGCTCGCAGGCCAGACGGTGCAGGTGATAAATCACCTCCTGCGTGCGGCCTACCGCAAAGGCCGGGACGATGACGTTGCCGCCCCGCCCGTGAAGCGTCTGGTCGACCACCTGCACCAACTCGTCGACCGTCGCGCCCTGGTCCTTGTGCAGCCGATCCCCGTAGGTGGATTCGATGAAAAGCACATCGGCATCGTCGATCGGCGTCGGATCGCGCAAGATCGGGCGACCGGGTTGCCCCAGGTCGCCCGACAGCACGACCTTGGTGGTCTTCGCGCCCTCGGTCAACCAGATTTCCAGGATGGCCGAGCCCAGGATATGGCCGGCGTCGCGGAACCGGCATCGCACGCCGGCATGCGGACGCACGTCCTCGTCGTAGCGCACCGCCTGCAGCTGCCGCAGGCAGTCGAGCGCGTCCTGCGTGGTGTACAGAGGCGCAGCGTCGTCCGGCGCCGCGCGAGCAGGGGAATGGTGACGGTTTGCCCTTTGCGCATCGGCTTCCTGGATGTGCGCGCTGTCGGGGAGCATCACGGCCAGCAGGTCGGCCGTGGCCGCCGTGGTGTAGATCGGACCGGCGAACCCCTTGCTGGTCAGCTTCGGCAGCAGGCCGCTGTGGTCGATGTGGGCGTGGGTCAGCAGCACGAAGTCGATTCGCCCCGGATCGAAGTCGAAGGGCTTGCGGTTTCGGGAGGGTGCGTCGCGGCCGCCTTGAACCATCCCGCAGTCGACGAGGAAGCGCGTCGAGTTGGTCTGAACGAGAAGGCAGGAACCGGTGACTTCGCCCCCGGCGCCGAGTACGGTGATGTTCATGCTTCAACTCCCAAGTCGGGTGCGGGGTGATCGATCGGCGCACGGATTGCCTTCGTGCCCGGACCGAACGGTCACCAGCCCGCTGGAGCGAAGTACTCGGGGTACTGCTGCAATGCCTTGCGGATCCGCTGCAGGCCTGCCGGCCGGGTTGCAGGTGAAGCCAGTTCATCGGCCCCCGTGCTCAGATCCGCAATCATCACGTGCAGGACCGCATCGGCCTTCGGTTCAAGCTTGCAGTTGCTCACCATGAATGCGATCTGATCGCGCACGCCGTC
>JADZCS010000294.1 GCA_020851435.1 Gammaproteobacteria bacterium
CCCCAGCGGGCTCCATCCTCGCCGGACCGCGCGACGTCATCCACCGCGCGCTGCGCTGCCGGCGGCGCCTGGGCGGCGCCATGCGCCAGGTGGGCATCCTGGCCGCCGCGGCCCAGCACGCGCTTGCGCATCACTACGAGCGCCTCGCCGAGGACCACGGCAATGCGCGGCGCATGGCGGCGATCCTCGCGCAGTCGCCCCGCGTCCAGCTCGATCCCGCCAGCGTGCAGACCAACATCATCGTGTTTGGCCTGGCGCCCGAAGGTCCGGACGCCGCAGCGGTGCTCGAGGCTGCCAAGGCGCGCGGCGTGCTGGCCGTCGCCTTCGGGCCGCGCATCCTGCGCGTGGTCACGCATCTCGACGTCACCACTGCGCAGTGCGAACGCGCCGCGGAAGTCATCGCGGAGATCATCGGTGGCTGAGTTGCTGGAGTCGATGAATCCGTCGCTGCTCGCGGAACTCCGCGACGCCATTCCGGCGCCGATCACGCGGCCCGAGGTCCTGCGCCTCGCGTTCCTGTCGGGCCTGCAGGCCGCCCTGCACGCGGGTGAGCCGATTGGCCTGCCGCCCGTCGTCGCCACGCTGGGACAGGCGTTGCGCACACTGCGCGTCGGCGTGGGAGGCACCGATGACTGGGGGCAATGGGAGCCCGTGATCTGCACCGCGGCGACTGCGGTCGAAGTCGCCATCGCCGAGCTCGCGCGGCGCAGCGGCGCGCCGGGCGCGCGGGTCGCGACAACCACTGGCTCGCGGCACTTCGTGGTGCAGCGGCTCAACCAGCCCATGCGCCATCACCTCGAGTCCCTGCGCAGCGCGCGGATGCGCGCCGAGGACCTCGCGCGCACGCAACAGGCGAGCACGGCGACCGCGCACCCCGAACTGGGCACCAGCGTCGTCGAGTCGGCCGCGCTCACGGCGGACCTCGCACGCTGGTGGGATGGACGCGGCCTGCATGCCGTGATCAGCTCGACCGGGCAGATCAACTCGTGGTCAGCGGCGGTCGTCCATGCCGAACGCACGCACGCGGCGCTGCTGCGGACCCAGGATCTCGTCGCGCTGCAGGTCGAGCGTCACGGCGACGCCTGAGAGGTCAGCACGCCGTCGCGCAGCCAGCGCGTGAGGCGGGTCAGGTTGTCGATCGGCGGCGAACACTGCGGTCCCTGGCACACGTAGGCCACGACCTCGCCGCGCGGCGCCTTGGCCGCGAGGGCCTCGGGCAGCCCCGATTCGTCGGCCGGGATCGCAAAGCACAGGCGCTTGGGGGCGTACAGCGAGGCCAGCGCGTCGCGCCAGGTCGCGATGCGGCTTGCGTCGCCACGCAGGATCACGATCTCGCCGGGCGCCAGGAACTCATCGAGCGCGTTGAGGGCGGTGGTGTGGCCCTGCGGCGCGCGCGTCATCGACGACCAGCCGCCGCGCAGGCAGCGCTCGGCCGCGTCCAGGTAGCGCGTCTCGCCGAGCAGCCAGCCCAGGCGGGCCAGCGCCAGCGCCGCGACGCCGTTGCCCGAGGGCATGGCCTCGTCGCCAAAGCCCTTGGGGCGATAGAGCGGCGTCTCGCTGCCCTCGGCCGTGAACCAGAAGCCGCCACGCTCGCGGTCCTCGAAGCGCTCCAGCAGCACGTCGGCCAGCGCGCGCGCGAAGGCCAGGTCCTCGCTGCGCCAGCGTGCTTGCAGAAGTTCGATCAGGGCATCGAGCAGGAAGGCGTGGTCGTCGAGGTAGGCGGGGAAGCGCGCCTGGCCGTCCTTCCACGCGGCCATGAGCTGGCCGTCCTGCCAGCACTGCGTGCGGATGAAGTCCGTGGCCGCGGCCGCGGCGTCGACGAAGTCGGGCCGCTCCAGCGCGCGGCCGGCGATCGCCAGGCCGCGGATCATCAGGCCGTTCCAGGCCGTGAGCACCTTGTCGTCGCGGCCGGGCCAGACGCGGCCGTTGCGCACGGTCAGCAGGCGCGCGCGTGCGGCGTCGATGCGCCCGGCCACGATGCGCGGCTCGAGTTCCAGTTCCTCGGCGATTTCCTCGACCGAGGCGAAGCAGTGCAGGTGCCACTTGCCCTCGAAGTTGGCGCCGCGGTCCAGGCCGAAGCGCCGCGAGAAGGCCCGGTACTCGTCCTGCGGCAGCAGCGCCTCGATCTCGGCCTTTTCCCAGGCGTAGAACTTGCCCTCGTGGCCTTCGGAGTCGGCGTCGAGCGCCGCGTAGAAGCCGCCCTGCGGCGAGCGCATGTCGCGCAGGGCCCATTCGGCGGTCTCGACCGCCACGCGCCTGAACAGCCCGTCGCCCGTCGCGATCGCCGCCTGCGCCGCGAGCGCCAGCAGCGGGCCGTTGTCGTACAGCATCTTCTCGAAGTGCGGGATCATCCACCAGGCGTCGACGGAATAGCGGCAGAAGCCGCCGCCGAGCTGGTCGTACAGGCCGCCCTCGGCCATGCGCTTGAGCGTGAGCGTCGCCATGAACAGCGCCTGCAGGTCCGGCTCGTCGCCGCTCGCGGTGGCGTGCCAGGCGCGCAGCAGGCGCTCAATGCTGGTCGGATGCGGAAACTTGGGCGCGCCGCCGAAGCCGCCGAAATGCGCGTCGAAGCTGGCCTCCAGGTCGGCGCGGGCCTCGACGATCGGCGCGTCCGACAGCACCACGTCCGTGGCCGCCGGCGGCGGCACGAGGTCGGCGAACACGTCCTGCAGGGACGCGTTCTGTCGCGCCACGTCGCTGCGCCGCTCGCGATAGAACGACTCCACGCGTCGCAGGATGTCCGGGAACCCCGGCATGCCCCAGCGCTGCGCTGGTGGGAAATAGGTGCCGCCGAAGAACGGCGTCAGGTCGCCCGGCGCCAGGAACATGGTCAGCGGCCAGCCGCCGCCGCGCTGCGTGAGCACCTGGTGGGCGAGCTGGTAGACCTTGTCGAGGTCCGGCCGCTCCTCGCGGTCGACCTTGATGTTGACGTACAGCTCGTTCATGAGCGCGGCCGTGGCCTCGTCCTCGAAGGACTCGTGGGCCATGACGTGGCACCAGTGGCAGGCCGAATAGCCGATCGACAGCAGGATCGGCTTGTCGAGCCGGCGTGCGAGCTCCAGCGCCTCAGGTCCCCAGGGGTGCCAGTCGACCGGATTGGCCGCGTGCTGGAGCAGGTAGGGGCTGGTTTCGGCAGCCAGCTTGTTACGCGGCGCGCCGTTCTGGGGCATGGTCATGTCGGTAGCACCGGGGTCGGGTAGAATCGCGGTCACTATAGCCAATCGACTCCGCCCCCGCGAACGCAGGCGCGCGTCGCAGGAGACTTCCCTTGACCGATTACGAAACCGGGCTTCAGGACGGCGACGATTCCGGCGTCGACCTGCCGGTGCTGACGCTGAAGCCGCACGAGGAACGCCGCCTGCAGGCGGGCCACCTGTGGATCTTCTCCAACGAGATCGACGTCGCCGCGACGCCGCTCACGCGCTTCGAGCCCGGCACCCACGTGCAGGTGCGCTCCAGCCGCGGCAAGTTCATGGGCTACGCCTACGTCAACCCGCGCACGCTGATCAGCGCGCGGCTGCTGGGCCGCGAGGAGGCGCATCCGCCGGGTCGTTCGCTGCTGGTCTACCGGCTGCGCGTGGCGCTGTCGCTGCGCGAGCGGCTGGGGCGCGGGCCGTTCTACCGCCTGGTCTATGGCGAGTCGGACCTGCTGCCAGGCTTGGTCGTGGACCGCTACGACGACGTGCTGGTGGTGCAGATCGGCACGGCCGGCATGGAAGCGCTCAAGGACGACATCGTCGCCGCGCTGGTCAAGGTGGTGAAGCCGCGCGCGATCCTGTTCAAGAACGACGCCGGCATGCGCGAGCTCGAGGGCCTGCCGCTGTACGTCGAGTCGGCGCTCGGCG
>JADZCS010000295.1 GCA_020851435.1 Gammaproteobacteria bacterium
GGATCAGGTCCAGCGCCTGGGTGACGTTCCTGACCTCGAGTTCCGAGCTCGTGAAGGCGCTCACCGCGATAGGCACGTCCTGCAGCCTTTCCGCACGCCGTTGCGCGGTCACCGTGATTTCCTCGAGGGTCGATGTGCCCTCGGACTGCGCGACGGCAGCACTGCTCATGGCGAGCGTCGAGGCGATGGCAAAGGCCAGGGAAATGTTGCGCGGCTGCATAAGCATAATCGTCCCCCAAGTAGTCACGAGCGCTGAACCAGCAGATCCGGTGACTCTGCCTTGGCAGGTCCCGGGCGCGCTGAGTATTGATTTATCCAGCCGGGGGCGGCCAACAAGAATTTTGGCAGTTCGACAAGCTCAGATTGTCGATCAGGGGAGTGGGGTGTCGCTCGAGGCGCCGAGCACGCGCGATCGAATCACCTCCCGAAGCATGTTCATCAGCCGCTCGGGGGCCGGCAGCAGGCCGACCCGGCGCCAGGCGAGGATGCCCCGGTAAGGCCCGGCGAGCTCGGGCACTTCGAACGACCTGAGCGCGCCCAGGGACGGGAGCGTCAGCGACCCGAAGGGGTTGGAACCGAGCAGCGCCACGGCGTCGCTGCCCTGCAGCACGTGCCCGATGAGGGCGACGCTGTCGGCCCGCATGATTCGCGCCGGGGGACTCAGGCCCCTCGCCACGAAGGCGCTCTCGATCCGCTCGCGGTGGGCATCGAATCGCGCCGCTACGATCCATGGCAGGTCGACGAGGTCGATGAGGTCGACCGCTTCGCGACTTGCGAGCGGGTGTTTCTCGCCGACGAAAACCACATCCATCGTCTCGAACAGCAGTTCGGCCTCGATGTCCGGCGGGACCACGACCTCGGCCGCGCGCGTGCTGATGACGAAATCGAGTTCGCCGCGCGTCAGGGCTGCGTAGAGATCGGAGGACGGGCCCTCGAGGACCGTCACGTCGACCTTCGGGTATCGCGCCACGAACTGCAGCAGCGCCTCCGGGAAAACGTGCTGCACGAAGAAGGCGCCTGCGCCGACCCGCAGCTGGCCCTGGGTCTCGTCGAGCATGCCCTGGAGTTCGGCCTGCGCCGTGCGCGCATCGAGCAGCAGTGCCTGGGCCCGCGGAACCAGTGCCTGGCCGAAGCGGCTCAGGGCGGCGCCGTGCCTGCCGCGCACGATCAGCGGCACGCCGAGATCCCGCTCGAGCGCCGAAATGCTCGCGCTGAGCGCCTGCTGGGACAGGTACAGCTCCTCGGCCGCGCGATGGAAGTTTCCGTGGCGCGCCACGCTGAGGAAGTACCGCAGCTGCCTGAGGTCCACGTTGCCCTCGCTACGCCAGACCCGCCAGCATCTCCCGCACCGACTTCACCGGCCGCCCGGCGGCTTCCTGGAAGTGGGACGGCACGTCGAACGCCCCGATCCGCATGCTCTGGAAGCAGCCGGCGAGCATGAGGGCAACGGGCTCGCCCCTGTCGGGCATGAGTTCGAGGAACATCTCGATGCAGGCCTCGTCGCTCATGTCCTCGTGGCGCAGGTCGATACCGAGGATCTCGCGCACGAGCTCGAGGAGTTCAGCCTGGGTCAGGGTCTCGCCGGTGATGTTGTAGACCTGCCCGGTCTGCTGTCCGTCGACGGCGAGCCTGGCGAAGGCGTACGCGATTTCGTCGATCGTGATGTAGGGGCAGCGGCCGTTGCCCGCGGGATTGGCGTAGATCCCGGACTCCTGGGCCAGGCGCATCTGGATCAGGTCGAGTTCCAGGTAGAGCCCGTTCCGGCCGACGACCCACTCGAGCCCGGAGTCCTGCAGGTCTCTTTCGGTCTGGCGATTCACCTGCTGGGTGGGCCCGAACAGGGTGCCCATCTCCTGCCCGTTGCCGACCACGCTGGTAAACAGCACCCGGCGCACGCCCGCCTCGCGGGCGGCTTCAATGACGTTGCGGTGCAGGGGAATGCGATCGCGGTTGCCGAAAACTGGCGCGGAGATCATGACAACGGTGTCGATGCCGGCCAGGGCGGCCGTCATCCCGGCGAGAGATTCGTAGTCGCCGGTACGCAGCTCGATCCCGGGTACCTGGATCCGCGCCGGGTCCCGGGCGACCGCCACCACGTCCCGCGCACGTCCCTGCCTGACCAGTTCCCGGAGGATCGCGTGGCCCAACCGGCCCGACGATGCCGTGACTGCTATAGCCATCAGGAGTGCCCTCTCGTTGAAACCTGCCTGGGTGACAGCATGCCAGCATGGCGCTTGTTCAGGTGCATGGCCGTCGGGATGAAGATGGCCAGCGCGACCAGACAACAGATGATGGCCACGGTGTTGGCCGGACCGAAGCCCGGACCCCTCAGGAAGTAGCTGGCGATGACCGGCCCGAGGAAAAAACCACCGATCTGCGCGGTCGGGATCAGCAGGCTCACCTTGCCAGTGTCGTCGCTGAGCGCGATCGTGCCCATGAGGTACGGACCCGTCAGGTTCCAGAAGATCTGGAAAACGGCGACGGTGACGGTGAACTGCAGGAGGCTCATCTCCCCCTGCAGCAGGGCGATCGTGGCCACCTGGATCAGCAGAGCGACGGTGACCGGAACGATCCTCCCGATCCGGTCCGACAGCCA
>JADZCS010000296.1 GCA_020851435.1 Gammaproteobacteria bacterium
GCCTCGAGCGCGTACTTGTCGTAAGCCGTGACGAACACGGCCATGGGCATGCTGTCGGCCGGCAACTGGCGCAGCACGTCGAAGCCGCCGAGCCCGGGCATCTGGATGTCCAGGAACACGAGATCGGGCTTCAGCCGCACGATGGCCTCGATCGCCTCGCGGCCGTTGACCGCCTCGCCGACGATCTCGAAGTCGGCGGCGTCCCTGAGGCGCAACTCCAGGCCGCGCCTCGCGAGCGCCTCGTCATCGACGATGAGCGTGCGGATCACCACGGCTGGCTACTCGAGCGGCCGACGCAGCACGACCAGCAGCTTCCAGTCGCCGCGCTGCCGGCACCACACGTGACCGTACGCGGCGTTCGCCGCAGCACCCTCGCTCGGTTCGATGAGGCCGTAGGTGAAGCCGAGGTCGCCGGCCGCGGCCGCGAAGCCGCCCATGGGGCGGAACTGCAGCGTCGCCGGCTGCGCCGCAACGGCCTGGGTCGCCGCGGCCGCGCTGGCGCCCGCCGCGTTCGGCGGCTGCAGCCACAGCAGGTTGTGGCCGGCGCGCGCCGCGACCAGCGCGGCAGTCGTCTTGCCCGCGCTCGCGGACAGGGCGCGGTCGAGCAACTGCAGCTCGGCGGGATCGCCGGCAGCGCCGCGCTCGCAGTCGCCGATGTCGAGCGTCGGCGTGACCGCGGGCAGGCGTGCATCGGCCGCGGCCGGCGCGCCGAAGCCGCCGTCGAACACGACACGCCAGCCCGCCTCGGACTTGCGCCACACGGTCAGGTAACGACCTGCAACGCGCCCAGTGCCGCCAGGCGCGGTGAACAGCCAGGGCCCGGTCGCGACACCCAGGTCGGCCGAGGCGGAGCCCTGGGCGCGATCGGGCAGCCACTCGAGCAGCCCGGGACTGTCGGGCCGCGACTCCCAGGCCGCGCGGCCGAACACCGGCCCCGGCTCCAGAACGATGCCGTCCTCGGCCAGGAACTCCAGGAAAGCTGACTTCGTGCCGCGCGCGCGCGCAGCCTCGCCGAAGGCTTTCTCGAGCGCCACCACCTGCTCGGCCAGCGGCGCGGCCGGCGGCGCGCGCAGGCGCACGGGAGTCTCAACGGGATCGAGTGTGATGTCAGCGTTCGTGGGCGCACCCAGCGTCAGCACTTCGTACAGCGACTGCGAGGCGTAGCGCGCGACACCCGCGGCCGTGACCCGCGCGCGCAGCACGTAGGGCTGCGCGGCATCCAGCAGTTCGGCCGGCACGTGCAGGTGGTAGCGCACGGGGAACGCCGTAGTCCCCAGCACGATGTCGCGCACGGCGACGGTCTGCGGCGGGCCGCCGACCCGACGCGCCTCCTGCACGGCCACGCGCAGCACGGCGTCGGGCGGCAGGGTGCTGCGCTCGCTGACCGTGATGCTGCCGGTGACGTGCCGCAGCTCGCCGCTCGCGCGCCGCCACTCGCCGGCCAGGCGGTGCAGGGGCTCGTCGTGCGCCGACGCCAGCTTCAGCGTCGCGCCGGGCTTCTTCATGACCCATAGCCGCAGCTCGCGTGACGCGGGATTGTCCTGGGTCTGGGTGGTCAGCGTCAGTGCGCCAGCTTCACCGCGCCACGCGATGGCCCAGAGCCCGTCGGCGCCGAGCAGCGAGGCCGAGCCGTCCGCATCGAGCACGAGCCACTGGGCGGAGGCCGTCGCATGCGCTGGGCGGTGCCAGACGCCGGCCCACTGCGTCGGATCGCCCGCGTTGGCGCGCGACGACCCGGGCCGCGCAGCCGTGGAGGCACAGCCGCTCACCAGAAGCACGAGCAGCAGAACAAGTGTCCAACCTGGGCCGCAACGCATCCTTTCACCTCGATTCCGTCCAGCCGCCACGATGGCGGAGATGCACGGAAAAGGAAAGGTGCAGGGTGTCGCTCAGCCCGTCGTCTGTGGGGGCGGCGGCAGCAGTTCCACGGTCACGTGCACGAGTTCGTCGTGGATGGCAAGCGCCTTGCGCACCGCCTCGGCATCCAGCGTCGCAGCGGTCTCAATGCTCAGAATGCACGCGTACTTGCCCTTGCCGACGCGCCACACGTGCAGGTCGTGCAGGATCGTCGGCTGCGGCAGTTCGCGGATGACCTCGCGCACCTCCTCGACCACCGGCGCGTCCATCTCGGCATCGAGCAGCACGCGACCGGTGTCGCGAAGCAGTCCCCAGGCCCAGCGGCCGACGAGGATCGTGCCGGCCAGGCCCATGACCGGGTCCAGCCAGGTCGCGCCGAAATACCGCCCGCCGACCAGCGCCGCAATCGCCAGCACCGAGGTCGCAGCGTCGGCCACGACGTGCAGGTAGGCGGACCGCAGGTTCAGGTCGTGATGGTGCGCATGCGCGTGACCGTGGCCGTGCTCATGTCCCGCATGCGCGTGGTGGTGGCCCTGCGCGCCCGTCGACAGCAGCCACGCGGAGACGACGTTGACCGCGAGCCCCAGCACGGCGACCGGGATCGCCTCGTCGAAGCGGATCGGCGCGGGGTTCACCAGCCGGACGATGGACTCGAAGCCCATGTACGCCGCCACGCCCATCAGGAACACGGCGCTGGTGTAGCCGCCCAGCACCTCGATCTTCCAGGTGCCGAAGGCGAAGCGGCGGTCGTGGGCATGGCGCCGCGCCAGCGCATAGGCACCGGCCGACACGCCCAGCGCGAGCGCGTGCGAACTCATGTGCCAGCCGTCCGCGAGCAGGGCCATGGACCCGAACACGGTGCCCGCGACGATCTCCACGACCATCATGGCCGCGGTCAGCCACATCACCTGCCGCGTGCGTCGCTCCGCGACCGGGTTATGCAGGTCGAATACGTGACTATGGGCTGGCCCGCCGCGGGTCGGCATCCTGGTTCCAGAGCAGGGAAGACCGCGCGAGTATACGGGCTAGTCGTCGCACTCAGTCTCCGAATCGACGACCTCGCGCGCCTTGCACACCGCCTGGAAGGCGTCGACGAAGCCGTACCCGCTGTCGTAGTCGAAGCCCTTGGGCAGTTTCTCGAAACCAACGCCCGGAATGCGACGCACCGTCATGTCGGTCGCAGTCTCGCGCAGCAGCGAATAAACCTGCCTCGCGGACAGCTTGTCGTTCGAAGCCTCGAGCATCAGCGCCGCGATGCCCGCTACATGCGGAGCGGAGGCCGAAGTGCCGAAGAAGTTCGGATATCCGTCAGGTTCTCCCGTGGCGGGGTAATCGGCCAGGTTCGTGGCGTCGAAGAAGAAGAACGACGTGTTGCCGCCATCCGGCCCCGTTACGCCGGGCTTCCTGCGAACCTCGGGACGGTCGAGCCGATCGCCTTCGTCATCGAACAGGATCGGCGTGCCGCCGGCCGACGAGAAGCCCTGCAGGCAGGCCACGCCACAGTCCTTGTCGCCGAACAGCAGGTTGCCGCCCTCACGCGTGTTGTACCAGGCAGCGGCTCCGACCGCCTCGGCCAGCGCTGCGTTGGCGTGACCGTAGGTCGTCGGGCTCCGCGTGTCGTACTCGGTCGGCCCGGCCAAGCCGGATCCCAGCCCGAACTGGACCCACTTGATGCGGGTCGGCTTCGGCCCCGCGTAGCGCTCGACGGCGACCTGCACCGCGATGTCGGCGCCGCTGTCGTTGAGGATGGCCGCAATTTCGACCGGGTCGCCGCCCAGGTTGTAGGCGTAGCCGGTGATCTGGCAAACGGTGGCGGCCGGATCGTCGTTGCAGTCGACGATCAGATTGCCGGCAGCGTCATAGAAATAGATATCCAGGTCGCTGTCGGCGCCGGTCGCCGAACCCGCCGAGCGATAGGGGGCGTCCCACTGGAAGGACAAGGCCTCGAAGCCGCCCTGCTCCACGACCCACGACTGCAGCGTGTCGACTTTTTTTCCGGCATCGAAGTCGTGGCGGAATCCGTATTCGCCCTGCACGCGCGACTCGCGATACTCCGACTCGTACGACAGGCGCGCCTGGTTGCCGGCCGACGAGAAATACGGCACGCCGTCGCGCGCAACGCGGTTCGCTGCCTGCGCTACGACGCCGTCGGCGAACATGGGTTCCGCGAACACGATCACGTCGTCCACGATCACGTCGGCCTTGGCGGCGGACGCGAGGCGCAGGATGTTGTTGGCGAAACCAGCCTGCCCGCCGAACGCGCTCGCAAACGCGCCCGAGGCGCCGGGCGCAACGTCGTGCACGATCTGCAGCATCGCGCGTCCTTCGTCGACGCCACCCTCGCAACCAGACACGTCGTCGATGACCACGACACTGGAAGGCAAGTCGTCGTTGCGGCGGTCCTGTGCCGCATTGGTGAACATCTGTCCAGGCGCGAACGGCCCGGTCGCACAATTGAACGAATCCGACAATACGCCCACGCGGATGGCGCGGCCCTTCCATCGCCCGTCCACGTCGAAGCGCCTGCGGGCGTCGTCGCTGCGCTGCACAGCGTCGCCCTTGCTGGTGACGAGCCCCACGCTCGCGCGGGCCAGCACCGGCAACATGCCGGCAACGCTGCCGAGCGCCGCAACGGAATCCAGCGCGGCCAGCGGCACACGCCCGGAGACGACGTTGCCGAAGGCCTGCGCCTCGATCATGCCGGCAGCCTCGAGATCGAGTTTCATCCGCGCGGCATCGCTCCGCGCGATCACGTCTACCGTCACGTAGCCGCCCTGGATGCGCATGAACCGCTCGAGGCGCGAGGCGATGGCGCGCGAGGCGAGGCCCTTGCCCTGGCCCTGGCCCTCGGCCAATACGTCGAGGCCCGCGCCCAACTTGGCGCGCGGTGAATCCTTGTGCCTCTTGACCTCCGCCCGCCGTTCAGCAGCTGACTGGCCTTCGGCCTGCACCGGCAGTGCGACCGAGGCGCAAATCATGGCGATGAACGCGCTACAAGCTATGGATTTCAGGTACATGGGCGCATCTCTTGGAAGTTCTTCTAATTTAACGATAACTGCCGGACGCCCATCAGGCAACCAAAACCGACAACTTGCTAGCCTTATGTCAAATAGAAGCCCCGAATTCCATGATGCCGCTCACAGCAAGCCCGCCCGGCGAGGGGTATATATGATCGGTTTGTGAGCCACGACCCCACCCCCTTGGCGACGCGCGAAGCGGACGAATACCGTCTGCGACTCGAGCTCGCGCTGAAGTCCGAGGGACTCGGCATGTGGGACTGGGACCTGACGTCCCGCCGCGTCTACATCGATGACGCCTCCGCGGCGATTTCCGCGCTGCCGCGCGCCGCCATCGAGGCCGACCCCGCCACCCTTCAGCAGGTGATCAGCAGCGAAGACGCGCTGAGGTTGAACGACGCGCTTGAGCGCGTGAGGACCGGCGAGGACGACCGGCTCGACATCGAACTGCTGCTGCAGCCGCCCGCCCAGGCGCCGCGCTGGATTCGCGTCAACGGCCTGGTGACCGAACGCGGCGCCAACGGCCTGCCCAGCCGCATGACCGGCACCCTGCGCGACGTGTCGGAGCGGCGCCGGACGAGCCAGTTCATCGCCCAGACCCAGGAAGTCGCCCAGGTCGGCGGTTTCGAGTTCGACATCACCAACAGCACCTACCGCTGGACCGAGGGCACCTACCGGATCTACGGCGTACCCGACACCTTCCAGCCGACCGGCGACAACATCCGGCCACTGATTGCCCGGCCGTTCCGGGCGATGGTCCGCGACGCGTTCACGCGCGCGCGGAAGGAGGGACAGCCCTTCGACATCGAGTACCAGATCCGGCGCGCCGACGGTTCACAGGGGTGGGCGCGGGTGATCGGGCTGTGCGACCGGTTCCAGGGACGCCCGCCGCGCGTCTACGGCATCGTCATGGACATCTCGGAACGCAAGCGCCTGGAGCGCGAGCTGGTCGAGGCCGCGAACCAGGAACAGCAGCGACTGGGGCACGAGCTGCATGATGGCCTGGGCCAGGAACTCGTGGGACTGTCGATGATGCTCGAGGCCGTCTCGCAGCAGGTGAAGTCGGCGCGCCCGGAACTCGCGCGCCAGATGGACCAGCTGACGCGCATCGCCGGCGCCGCGGTGCAGAGCACCCGCGCGATCGCCCACGGCCTCGCGCCGGTCAGCGCGCAGCGCGGCGGCCTGGTCAACGCCCTGCGCATGCTGGTCGAGGAACTGCAGGACGTGCAGTCGATCCAGCTGGAACTCGACGCGGCCCTCGGCGAACTCACCGCGCTCGACGAGATCACGGGCAACCACCTGTTCCGCATCGCGCAGGAAGCCGTCACCAACGCGCTTCGCCACGGACACCCTTCCCAGGTGATCGTCCGCCTGGCGACACCCGCGCCCGGCATCCTCTCGATGGAGGTCAGCGACGACGGCATCGGGCAGCACGGCGCCCCATCGGCGACTCAGGGCTTCGGCCTGCGCAGCATGCGCCACCGGGCCGCGGCCATCGGCGGCAAGTTCGAACTGCAGGTGCTGCCCGCCGGCGGCACGCGCGTCACGGTGAGCTGCCCGATGGCGGGATCATCGCCCGAGGGCGCGTAGCACCTCACGCTGGCTCTGCGGGTTCACGGCCAGCTGGTTGTGCTGCGCGCAGATGAAGCGCGCTGAATCGATGTCGGTGCCAAAGCCGCGCGGCGCCTTCTTGCCGCTGGGCTGGAGGGGACTTGCCAGGGCCGAGGCCTGCGTCACCACCCCGTCGCCGGGCTCCAGCATGAGCGCCTCGTAATCGATGCCCCGCCGGCGCTCGCGCACATCCTGAGGCATCGCCACAACCGACGGGCCGCCGCCGCGCGATTCCAGCAGCAGCCGCGCCTGCGTCGGCCGGCAGTCACCGGCGATGGTATGCAGCCGGATGCTCGCCGGCAGGGCCGCTGCCCACAGGGCGGCGGTGAACCGGCGCGCGCGCAGCAGGCCCAGCTCGAAACCCCGCTGGTGCAGCAGCAGCCAGTCCTGGCCCGCCTGGCCCTCGCCGCCCGCGGCAGCCACGCGCCGCGCAACCACGGGGCTGAACAGTCCGATCTGCAGGCCCCGCCAGGTGTCGACGTCGTGCGCCGACAGCGGCTGGGGCTGGCCGTACTCGTCGACCAGCCAGTAGTCGAAGCCCATCGGCAGCAGCTGCAGCGCGCCAGGCGTCGTGGCGAACACCTCGGGGGGAACTCGTCCGAGGAGGCCCATGGGCTCGCCGTGGATGCAGGCAGCCGCCACGCGGGCCGTGCCAAGCTCGGGCGTTCCGAGCGTGACCAGGCGGCGAACCTTCGCCGCACCCTTCATCGTCGGTCGCAGCGCGCCGGAGTCGGCGAGCGGCGTGCCGCCGTACAACAGGAAATAGCGCGCGACCAGGCCGCCCGCCGAATGGGCCACGATGTCCACCTTGAGCCGGGGATCGCGGTGGTCGGCACGGATGCGCTCGATGAAGGCATCGAGGCCAAGCGCAGCCTCGACGAGGTCGCGCCGCCAGTCGAACAGGTACACGTACTGGCGGCGATCGCCGGCCTTGCCCGGCGTGCCCACCTCGGTGGGCACGTAGTTGCCGGCCTGCTCCAGCATCCTGAGCACGGAGCCGTAGAACTGCACGCCGGCCGCTTCCTCGAACAGCGCGAAGGGCTCGATGTCACCGAGCAGCGGCAGAGCGGTCGCGGGATCCAGCGGCAGGGCCAGTTCCGTGTAGTCGCTGACCAGCATGTCGGTCACGCTGCCGGGAAAGACCTCCGCTCCGTCCGAGCGGCGCCGCAGCTTGGCGCCGAAGGCACCGTGGATGAAGATGACCGGCGGCGCAGGCCCTGTCGTGTCGATGCCGGGCGGCGGCTCGGTCACCACCGTCGGCCGCAGCGTGGTGCAGCCGCTCGCCAGCAAGGCCCCCAGCAGCGTGAGCAGCTCGCGGCGACGACCATCGAAGGGCGGTCCCGGCTGCTCGGGCTTCATGGCCGCCTCAGGGACCGTAGCGCGCCGCGGAGGCGCGCAGCTCGTCGGCCACGCGCTCGCGCAGGCTCGAGGGACCCAGCACCTCGACGTCGCTGCCGTAGCGCAGGACGTCCATGATCAGCTCGGGCTCCTGGCTGTAGGGCACCTCGAGGCGGTAGCTGCCGTCGGACTGCAGCGTGCCCACCTGTTGCGAATGCCAGGTCTCCTGCGCCACCCAGCGCGCGCGCGCCGGGCTGAACAGCAACACCGCGGTATCGACGGCGGCGCCGGCGAAGATCCCGTAGCCGCCTCCCAGCACGGCATCGAGTTTCGCGTCGTCGATCTCGCGTGCAGGCTCGTCGAGCACGCGCGCCGAAGCGATCGCGTCGACCGAGAAGACGCGGATGTCCTTGCGCGTGTGGCACCAGGCGTCGAGGTACCAGTTGTAGCGATAGTGGGTCAGGCGCTGCGGCGAGACGACGCGCTCGGTGGTCTCGCCGTTGGAGCGCTTCATGTGCTGGATGGAGACGCGCTTGCGGCCCATGAGCGCCACCGACAGCGACTCGAAGACCTCGCGGTCGACGCGCCGCGTGCCCATCGCGAGGATGCGGATGCGCCGCCGGACCTGGTCCAGGCCGTGGTCGCCGCTACCCAGCAGCTTCTCGAGGCGCTTGCGCAGCGGCTCCAGCTGCGGCCTCAGCAGGCCGGGCTCGAGCCGGCCGATGAGGTGCTCGATCTCGAGCAGCGCATAGATCTCGCCCGAGCTGAACCAGACGCCCGGCAACTCGGCGACCTGCGCGGCTGGGTCCAGTTCGTAGGCATTTCGCTGCCTCGACCACTGGATCGGCACGTTGAGGCGGTCGCGCAGGTACTCGACGTCACGCTTGAACGTGGCGTGCGAGATCTCGAGCTCCTCCTCGACTTCACGACGGGTGAGGGACCCCTTGCGCTTGAGCCGTTCGACGATGCGGTAGAAGCGCTCGGTGCGGTCCATCAGTCCTCGTGGGCGTGTGGCTTCCAGGCTGCGGCCAGTTCCTGCTGCCGCCGCGGCGGCACCGGGTCGTAGTGGCTCAGCTCGAGGGTATAGGTCCCCTCGCCGCCCGACAATGCCTTGAGCCTCATCTGGTAGTCGTTGAGCTCGGCCAGCGGCACCAGCGCCGACACGGACACGCGCCCGCCCGGCAGCGAATCGTTGCCGTTGACGCGGCCGCGCCGAGTGTTGAGGTCCGCCGTGACGTCGCCCATGGCCGAGGCCGGCACGGTGATCTCGACACGCACGATCGGCTCGAGCACGGTCAGGCCGGCCGACTGCAGCGCCTCGAGGAAGGCCTTGCGGCCGGCGGTCGAGAAGGCGATCTCCTTCGAGTCGACGTCGTGGTACTTGCCGTCGTACACGGTCACCTTGACGTCCTGCAGGGGATAGCCGGCGATCGCGCCCTCCGACAGCGTCTGCCGGATGCCTTTTTCCACGGCCGGGATGAACTGGCGCGGAATGGCGCCGCCGACCACCTCGTCGACGAACTCGAAGCCGGCGCCGCGATCCAGCGGCGCCACGCGCAGGTAGACCTCGCCGAACTGGCCGGCGCCGCCGGTCTGCTTCTTGTGCCGATGATGGCCCTCGGCCTCGCGCGTGATGGTCTCGCGATAGGGGATGCTGGGCGGGCGGGTCTTTACCGCCACCGAGAACTTCTCGGTCATGCGCTCGAGCAGCACGCGCAGGTGCAGCTCGCCCATGCCGTACATGACGGTCTCGTTGGTGGCCGTCAGGTGCTCGACGCGCACGCAGGGATCCTCGGCCATCAGCTTGTGCAGCGCATCCGCAATGCGCTGCTCGTCGCCGCGCTTCTCGGGCTCGATCGCCAGGCCCAGCATCGGCGGCGGGAAGACGATGGACTTCAGGTGATGGTGGTCCTCGTCGTGGGAATCGTGCAGCACCGCGTCGAAGTGAACCTCGTCGACCTTGGCGATCGCGCACAGGTCGCCCGGGATCGCGACGGTGATCTCGCGGCTTTCCTTGCCCTGCAGCTGCAGGATGTGCGAGGCCTTGA
>JADZCS010000297.1 GCA_020851435.1 Gammaproteobacteria bacterium
ATGGCAACCTATGTCTGCCCGTTGGACATGCAGGTGCAGATGGCAGCCAGCGCGGGGAATCCCCCGTGTCACGAGGAGGCCCCGGAGGCGGAGGACCGCGTGCGTTGCGAGGCGCATTGCAATCCGACCGTGCCGACCTTCGATCCGCCTCACACGATCAGCGCTGCAGCTGCGGCGATCCTGCCCAGTGCGGCCATCGAGTTCGCCGAACCCAGCTTGATCCAATGGCACGCGGTCGCTGCCGCACAACTCGACATTGATGCCTGCGCCCCCCCGCTACGCACGCGGTATTGCTCGCTTCTGATCTGAGCTTCGTTGTCGTTCGCTGAGCCGCCGCGTCTTGCGCGGTGCCGCTGGTTTTCGACGATGACGGAGCTTCCATGTCTGTTCCTACTGGATGCGGGGCGCAGCCCTGCCTATTCACCGCCGCGCGCGGATCAATGCGCCGGCTTGCTGTTTCGCTGGCGCTTGGATGGATGTCGGCTGCGGGCCTCGCGGCGGCCGCCGAGCCGCTGAGTCTGGAGGACGCACTCGCGCTGGCCGAACCAACCACGCCCATGCTGGCGGCGCGGCGCGCTGCGGTGCTCGCGGCCGAGCAGCGCGTCGGCCCGGCGGGCGAACTGCCGGACCCGGAACTGATCGCCGGCATCGACAACCTGCCGACGGACGGCGCGGACGCCGGCAGCCTCACCGCCGACTTCATGACGATGCGCAAGGTCGGGCTGATGCAGCGCTTCGTGCGCCGCGACAAACGCACGCTGCGCCAGGAGCTGGCAGCTGCCGACGCGGAACGCGAGGCCGCGATGTTGACGTCGGAACGCCTTTCGGTGCGCGTGGCCGTCGCACGCGCCTGGATCGCTACCCCTCTGGCCGAGCGCCGCCACGCGCTGCTGCTCGCCCTGCGTTCGCGTTTCGACCTGGGGGTTGCCGCCGCCGAGGCGCAGATCTCCCGAGGGGGCGGCAGCAGCGCCGACGCCCTGGCGGCCAAGGACGCGCGCATCGCATTGGAGGACCGGATCAGCGAGGCTGAGCTCACCACGCGTATTGCCCGTGCCGAACTGGCTCGCTGGCTGCCGGACGATGCGCAGCGCCCGTTGGCGTCGCCTCCGGACTGGCGTGGCCTCGGCAATGCCAGTGTCGCGTCCCTGCTGCCGCGCATCGATCAGCACCGCGAGCTGCTGGGCTATGCCGCACAGACCCGCGCGGCGGACGTCGATGTACAGCTCGCTCGCGCGGAGAAGCAGCCGGACTGGTCGCTGGAACTGGCCTATGCCGATCGTGGGCCGGCCTACTCCAACATGCTTTCGCTGATGGTGCGGGTGGACCTGCCGGTGTTTGCCTCGCGCCGTCAGGACCCGATGATCGCCGCGAAGCTGGCAGAGCGGGACCGCATCGACGCCGAGCGTGAGGATGCCCGCCGTCGGCACGCCGCGGAACTGCAGAGCGTCGTCGCCGCGTGGCAAACCGCGGCCGTACAGATCGATCGTTTCGAGCGCGAACTGCGCCCGCTGGCGCTCGACCGCACTGACGCTGCCCTCGCTGCCTATCGCGGCGGGCGCGGTGAGCTCAGCGTCGCCCTCACGGCACTCACGGCCGAGACCGAGCGCGAACTCGATTACCTCGATCGGCTCGCCACGCTGGCCGCCGCCTGGGCCGAACTCCGCTACAGCTTTGTCGAGGAGCACTGACATGCGCCGAGTCCTGATGGGGTGTGTGGTGGTCGGTGCTTTTCTCGCCGGACTGGCCGTAATGGCCTGGTGGGGGCCTCGGGTGCCCAACGGCGACACCGGGCCGCTTGAACCGGCCGCCAGCGGCGAGCGCGAAGTGCTGTATTGGTACGACCCGATGCTGCCGCAGCATCGCTTCGATGCGCCGGGCAAGTCGCCGTTCATGGACATGATGTTGGTGCCCAAGTACGCCGGTGACGCGGGCGACAGCGGTAGCGTCACCATCGATCCACGACTGGTCCAGAACCTGGGCGTGCGCGCGGCTCCTGCCGTTCTCGATCGCATTGATCGCTCGGTCCAGGCCAACGGTGAGGTCGCTTTCAACGAGCGCGAGATCGCGGTCGTGCAGGCGCGTGTTGACGCCATCGTCGAACGCCTGCACGTACGCGCCACACTCGACCCGGTCAAGGCGGGCCAGCCGTTGCTGGCGCTGATCGCGCCCGAGTGGACTGCGGCGCAGGAGGAGTATCTCAGCTTGCGTCGTGCGCGGACGCCGGACATCCAGAACTTCATCGACGCCGCCCGCCGGCGCTTGCTGCTGCTGGGCATGAGCGAGGCGCAGATCAGTGCGATCGAACGCAGCGGTCGCAGCGACACCCGCATCGTCATCCACGCACCGCGCGACGGCGTGGTGGCCGAACTGGCGGTGCGCGAGGGCGCGCGGGTGATGGCCGGTTTGCCGCTGCTGACGATCAATGGACTGTCGACGGTCTGGGTCAACGCGGCGGTGCCGGAAGCCAGTGCGGGCATCGTGTCCAAGGGCGCCAAGGTGATCGCCAGCGTGCCGGCGTATCCCGGTCAGCGTTTTGAAGGCACCGTCGATGCCGTACTGCCGAGCGTGGATTCGCAGACGCGCACGCTGAGTGCGCGCATCGTGCTCGACAACCTCGATCAACGGCTCACGCCGGGGATGTTCGTCGCCCTGCAGCTCCGGCCGGTCGACGCGGGCCCGCGCTGCGTGCTGGTCCCCACCGAGGCGGTCATCGCCACCGGCACGCGCCAGGCGGTCATCGTCGCCGAGGGCCGGGGCCGCTTCCGCGCCCAGGAAGTGCGGGTCGGTATCGAGTCGGGTGGCCGCAGCGAGATTCTCGAGGGCGTCGAGGCCGGCGAAGAGGTCGTGCTGTCCGGCCAGTTCCTGATCGATTCCGAGGCCAGCCTGAGAGGCGCCCTGGCACGACTGTCTGGCGCATCGAGCGCGTCGGATCGCACCGAGCCTCTGGCCGAGCGCCACGCCGCCGACGGTGTGGTGACCCGCATAGAGGCCGATGCCTGGACCATCGATACCGGCCCAGTCCCGTCGCTGCAGATGGGCGCGATGGGCATGAGCTTTGTGCCGCCGTTGAACCCGTCCGATATTGCGGTCGGTGAGCGCGTGCGGTTCACCTTCTTCAGAAACGCCGACGGCGCCTTCGAGATCGAAGATATCGCCTCGGTCGACGCGTTGGAGGACGCGCCATTATCGCTCGATGGATCGCCTGGTC
>JADZCS010000298.1 GCA_020851435.1 Gammaproteobacteria bacterium
CGCCGCAGCGACAGGCCGTGCCGGGCCAGCAGCGGGCCGATCGCGTCGGCGCGCCCGCGCAGGTCGCGCCTGGCGTGCTGGTAGGCATATTCGACGACCCGCCGCCGGTCCGCGTAGCGGAACACGTTGGCGAAGAACATCGTCTCGTCGTCGCGGTCCGGTTCGAACAGCAGCAGGTCCGCGTGCGGGTAGCGTTCCTCGTAGGCCGCCATGCCGACCTGCATCCGCGACTGGATCATGGAACGGAAAGTCTGGCTCAGCACGACGGGCAGGCCGCCGAGCGTGAGGTCGGCGTGGTGCGGGCGCGTCCCGCCGCGGGAGGCGTTGTAGCTGACCAGCGGGTTGATGCACAGCACCAGGTCGCAGCCCGCGTCGAGCGCCAGCGAGGCGTGCATGGTTCGCAGCAGCGCGCCGTCGACGTAGGTCGAGCCGTCGATGGTGACCGGCTGGTAAAGGCCCGGCAGCGCGGTACTGGCCTGGATGGCCAGCGAGATCGGCACGTGATCCATGCCGGGCTCGCCGAAGCGCGCGGCCTCGCCGGTGTTGAGGTCGGTGGCGACCACGAACAGCTTGCGCTTCAGGTCGCGGAAGTCGTTGGTCCGGCCGCGCTTGCTGAACAGGTAGCGCAGCGTCTTCTCGAAGGGGCGGCCGTCGAACAAGCCGGTCGGCAGCACCGCCGTGAGGGGCTCCAGCACTTCGGCGACGTTGCGCGACAGCGGCGCGCGCGCGTAGTAGCCGAGAGCGCGGGCCAGCAGCCCGGGAATGCTGGCCAGCCGGGCAAGGTATTCGCGATAGGCGGGATGCAGGAACACGCCCGGCGTGACCGGGAACTCGCCGGATTCGTTGGTGAGGATGATCCGGCCCATCTCGACGGGCGACAGCCCGTTGGCGAGGCTGGCCGCGAGGATCGCTCCCGAGCTGACGCCGACGTAGGCCTGGAGATTGTCGAGTTCCAGGCCCTCGATGCTTTCCGCCAGGGCCTGCAGGGTGCCGAGCTCGAAGAACGCGCCCAGCGGCCCTCCGCCGGCCATGGCGAGGCCGATGCGGGTGCCGCGCCTTGGTCGGATGGCGGGTTGCGGCGTCAGCATGTTCTACGCGCCGCGGCGGCGCGCCTCAGCCCTCGCCGGCGACGGGGGGCGTGGCGGCACGCGGCTTGCGTGCCGGCTTCCGCGCCGGCTTGCGCGCCGGCTTGCGGGCGGCCTGCTTCGCAGGCTTCTGCCTGGAACTCTTCGCGAGCGCCTCGACGCTGTGGTTGAGCTTGCCGACCCGCTGGGCCAGCGCCGACATTTCCTCGGCGGTCGGCATGCCGATCTGGTGCAGCGCGCGCTGGACGCGAGCCTGGAAAATCTTCTCGAGGTTGTCCCAGGTGCCCTGGGCCTGGTTGCGCACGCCGCCGACCTTCTGGTCCACGGCCTGCTGCGCGCCACGGAACGCCTGCATGACCGCTTTCTGCGCGGTATCCAGCGCAGCCGTCTGCAGCCTGGTCCCTTCCTTCATGAGGCCCTCGAAGCGCTGCAGTCCGCCCGCGCCGCCTTGTGCGCGACCGAGGGCGCCGAGTCCGGCGAGCCAGATCTGGTTGGCGGAATAGAGCATGTTGCCGGCACGCGAAGCGACGCTGTCGTCCGCGGTCCCTGCCTTCGCACGGGCTTTCGTCTTTGCCTTGGCCACTGATTTCTCCTTCAGGAACGGCTGGTCGCTTGCGGGCCTTCAACGCGCCCTATCGTACTGCTGCCACTGGAAGCATGCGCGGGTCCGCTAGGGCGTTCCACCTAACTCTCCGCGGCGGCCATCAGCACGGCCAGCAGCAATTGCTCGAATTCATGGCCGAAACGCCGTACCACCTGGCGTGGATTGGGCACGCGCCGGGCATCGGCGATCATGCCGAACTGCACCTGGCCCGCGTAGCTGAGCACGCTGATGCCCACGCCCACGCCGCCCGACTGGGGTACCCAGAACATCTGCTGGACGATGCGCCGCCCGGCCAGGTAACGGGGTTCGGCTGGACCGGGCACGTTGGACACGACCGCCGAGACCTTGGCGCCGAGCAGGTCGATGGCGGCGTTTTCGACGCCGCCAGGCATCACGCCGAGGGCCGCCAGCAGCCCCAGGGTCATGACCGGCTGGTAGGAGCCCTTGAGCCCGGTCATCGCGTCGTGCACCGCGTAGGCGCGTTCGAGCGGGTCCTTGATGCCTACCGGCAGGTCGAGGAACACCAGGCCGAAGTCGTTGCCCAGTTCCGCCGCCGCGTCGGGGGAGCGCAGGTTGACGGGCACTGCCGCTCGCAGCGTGAGCCCGTCCGTCGCCGTGCCGGCCTCGCGCAGGTGGGCGCCCAGGGCGCCTGCGACCGTCGCCATGAGCACGTCGTTGATCGAGATCCCCAGCGCCCTGGCCACCGATCGCACTTCCTCGAGCGGCAGCGGCTCGGCCCAGGCGGCGCGCTTGCGCCGGCCGATCGCGCCGCGCAGGCTGGTGACGGGCTCGTCCGGCAAGCCGATCACGCGCGCTGCCTCCACCGCGATGCCCAGCGCGTGGCGCGCCAGGTCGTTCACGTGACCGGCCTGGCGCACGAAGTCCATCCCGCGCCCCAGCCAGCCCCGGGCGGCCGGGTGGCTCTCCACCTCCCGCGGGCGACGCTTCAGGGAGCTTCGCGAATCGGCGGCAGTCATGGACAGCACGACGTGCACCAGCGCCATGCCGTCCGCGTAGCAGTGATGGACGCGGATCACCAGCGCGCTGCCCGTCCCGAAGCGCTCGACCACGTGGAACTGCCACAGCGGCCGGCCCGGGTCGAGGGGTTCGCTCGCCAGGCGGCTGGCGAGATCTTCGAGCTGCCGGCGTCCCGCCGGAGCCGGCAGCTGCACCGGCACCACGTGGGCGGTCAGGTCCGGCTCCGGGCCGGCCCGCCAGATCGGCAGGCCGAGGTCCTGGTCGGGCAGGGCGCGGAAGCGCTTGAAGCACAGGAAGCGCGTGGCGATCGTCCGGCGGACGCGCTCGAGTTCCAGGCGATCGTCGAAGACCATGACCCCCACGATGATCATGGGGTTGGTGGGCCGGTCCATGTGCAGCCAGGCGGCATCGACGCTGGACATGAGTTCGCGGCCGTCGGACATGGACCTCTCGCCGGTTTCGCCGGGGGGCGTTACAGTGACTATACCGGCTCGAGTGGCCCCTCACGAAGGGCTGCCGGGCGCAAGCCAAAGTGGCGCAGGATGCGCCACGTCATGCGAGGGGGCATCGTGAACTATTTCGTCACTGGCGCTACGGGATTCATCGGCCGTTATCTCGTCGACAAGCTGCTCGCGCGCGGCGGCACGGTCTACGTGCTCGTTCGGCCGCAGTCCATGTCCAGGTTCGAGGCGCTCAGGCAGTCCTGGGGCGAGGACGCCGACCGCGTCGTGCCGGTCGCGGGCGACCTGGAGCAGCCCGCGCTGGGCGTGTCCGCCGGGGACGTCGCGAGGCTCAAGGGCCAGGTCCGGCACTTCTTCCACCTTGCCGCGATCTACGACCTTTCCGCGTCGGCCGAGGCCCAGCAGGCGGCCAACGTGCTCGGCACGGAACACGCCATGCAGTTCGCGGCGGCCGTCGACGCGGGATGCTTCCACCTCACCAGCTCGATCGCGGCCGCCGGCCTTTATCGCGGCACGTTCCGCGAGGACATGTTCGAGGAGGCGACCGGCCTCGATCATCCCTACTTCCGCACCAAGCACGATTCGGAGGCGATCGTTCGCAACGGCTGCCCGGTGCCCTGGCGCGTGTACCGCCCCGGCATCGTGATCGGCCATTCGAAGACCGGCCAGATCGACAAGGTCGACGGCCCGTACTACTTCTTCAAGATGATCCAGAAGCTCCGGCACGCGCTGCCGGCCTGGTTCCCGCTGATCGGCTTCGAGGGCGGCTACATCAACCTCGTGCCGGTCGACTACGTCGTCGACGCCATGGACCACCTCGCCCACC
>JADZCS010000299.1 GCA_020851435.1 Gammaproteobacteria bacterium
CAGCTGTCGACCAGGCAGCCGACGCCAGCAAGGTCGCCGACCTTGAATTTGCTGACCGAGCCGCCGACTGCGGAAACCCGCCCGACGATCTCGTGACCCGGAACGGACGGATACAGGGTGTTGTGCCAGTCGTTGCGAGCCGTGTGCAGGTCGGAATGACAGACGCCGCAGTAAAGAATCTCGATCCGCACATCGTCCGCTGCGAGGTTGCGTCGCTCGATTTCGAACGGCGCGAGCGCGCTGGTGGCGCTCTGGGCGGCATAGGCTCTGGTCCTGGTCATGTTCGTTCCTTCGACGTCCGTGGCTTCAGATCAGCCCGTGGGCCGACCGGCTGCGATCTTCCTGGGCCCTGAACGCGTTGAAGCGCGGCAGGAACTTGTCCCAGTCGATGATATGGGCATCCAGCTCAGGTCCATCGATGCAGGCGTGCTTGCGCACCATCTTGCCATCGATCGTGACCGGTACCATACAGGCCCCGCACATGCCTGTCGCGTCGACCATGATGGAGTTGAGGCTCGACACGGTGCGCACGCCGTAGGGGCGCGTGAGGTCGCTGACGGCCCGCATCATCATCGGCGGACCGATGGTGATGACCTCGGCGAGGCGGCGGCCCTTGCTGGTCTTGTTGTCCAGCAGCATCGCCTCCAGCGGTCCCGTGACGAAGCCCTTGATGCCAAAACTGCCGTCATTCGACGTGTAGATCACGTCAAGCTGGTCGCCGTACTCGGCCTGCAGCTTGCCGATTCGCTCCTGCTCGCCCGTCCAGAACAGCAGGTTCGCCGAGCGGAAGCCCGAAATCAGCGTCACGTGATTCCCGAGGCGCAGGTGCTCGCGCATGATCGGGTACACCGGCGGCAGGCCCACGCCGCCCGCCGTGAACACGACGGTCTGGTCGGCGGCGTACTGGTGCAGTTCGCTCGCGCGGCCCAGCGGCCCGGCGATGCCAGCAAACGAGTCGCCCACCGTCATGCGATTCATGAGCAGCGAACTGGTGCCGACGCCCTGTACCACGAGGTCGATGGTGCCCTCATCCGCGTCCCAGTCGGCCAGTGTCAGCGGGATCAGTTCGCCGTCGCCCCAGGGCAGCACGCGCACGAACTGCCCAGCCCTCGCGGACCTTGCGACCAGCGGCGCGCGCACCGTGAACTCGACGATGCCGCCCGCCAGGTCGACCTTGCTGACGATCGTCGGCGTCGCCTGGCCCAGCTCTGTGTAGCGCGCAGCATTGGCGACCCGCTCGCTGATCTCTTCCGCCGTGAACGGGATGTCGCCGACGATCTCGCGCGCCGCGGCCTGGCCGTCGCCCGCGGCACGAATCGCCGTCGAGCCGCCTCGCGCGGCGTCGCCGCCCGAGTAGACGTCGGCGATCGAGGTCTTCTGCGTGTCCTGGTCGAGCGCGATCGTGCCCCACTTCGTCGTCTTCAGGCCCGGCTCGGCCTCGGCCATGATCGGGTTGGCGGTGTTGCCCAGCGCCATGATCACGAGGTCCACCGGCAGGCGTTCGGTCTGGCCCGTCTTGACGGGGCTGCGGCGCCCGGACTGGTCCGGCGGGCCAAGCTCGTTGACGTCGAGCACGACGTGGCTCACGAAGTTGGTCTTGCCGTCGCCGATGAACTCGCTCGGGGCGCGCAGCACGCGCAGCATGATGCCTTCCTCGAGCGCGTGATGAAGCTCCTCGACGCGCGCCGGCATCTCGGACTTGGTGCGGCGGTAGACGATCGAGACGTTGGCGCCGAGACGGCGCGCCGTGCGTGCCGCGTCCATGGCTGTGTTTCCGCCGCCGATCACGAACACCTGCTTGCCGCGCGTGTCGGGCAGGGGCGTCTCGTGCTTGCCGTCGATGGCGCGCATCAGGTTGACGCGGGTCAGGAACTCGTTGGCGGACATGACGCCCAGCAGGTGCTCGCCCGGCACGTTCATGAAGGTCGGCAGGCCCGCGCCGGTGCCGACGAAGATCTTCCAGAAGCCCGCCGCCTTGAGGTCGTCGAGGGTCGCAGTCTTGCCGACGACGAAGTTGCGCACGAAGCGGCCGCCGAGCAGAGTGATCTTGCCCACGACGTCGTCGATGAGGTCGTTCGGCAGGCGGAACTCCGGGATGCCGTAACGCAGCACGCCGCCCAGTTCGTGGAAGGCCTCGAACACGGTGACCGGGAACCCCTCCACGGCCAGCAGGTAGGCATTGATGAGGCCCGAGGGCCCCGAACCGACGACCGCGATCGGTGGCTTGTCGGCCCTGGCCCAGGGGCTCACGACGCTCGCGAATTTTTTCGAGGCATCCGGATTCACGAGCTTGTCGCGCTGCGGCAGGTACCACTCGAGCTGGCCGATCTCGATCGGCCGCCGAGTGTGGGTGCAGACACCCTGGCACTGCAGTTCCTGCGGGCAGACGCGCCCGGTGACGTTCGGCAGCGGGTTGCAGCCCTCGATGAGTTCCAGCGCCTGGCGGAACTTGCCCTGGCCGAGCAGGTCGAGCATCTCCGGGATGTGGATCTTCACCGGACAGCCGCCCTTGGGCTCACGCTTGTTCTTGAGCAGCACGCCGATCTCGCAGGGCTTGTCCTGGCACTGCTTGTCGCGCAGCACCTCCAGCCACACGAACAGCTCGACCTCGCGCGCCGAGTAGCCCAGGCTCATGTAGCCGAGGTAGCCCTGGTTCACCAGTTCGAAGTCGTGGCTGCGCTGCTCGGGCGGGCGGATGTACGGCGGGATGCAGGTCTCGCCGGGCCAGCCCTCGGCAAGCCCCTTGACCATCGGGTAGCGCTCCGACAGGTGGACGTCGATCGCCTTGATGAACTTGCGCTTGAACTTGAGCGGCATGAACCAGATGAAGCGCAGCAGCACCGTGCTCATCTCGTCGTTGCGCAGCAGCAGGTTCCACAGGGTGCTGGTGAACGCAGCGCCCAGCGATTCCTGGTGGAACTACCAGGCGATGGACTGCACGCCGTCTGCGACGAACACGCTCTGCAGCTACTTCGGGTCGCTCAGCAGGCGCTTGCGCAGCTGCGCGACCTGTTTCTGGAAGACCTCGTTGTCGTCGCCAAGTTCGAGCGCGTGTGAGCTCACTTGATGATCTCCGAGTCACAGTTGGCCGCCACGCGCACGACGCGACTGACCAGCTCGGGCGTGACCTGGACCTTCGCCAGCGCGCCCGGGATCATGTGCGCCACTTCCTTGGCGACGCCGTCCTCGACGATGGTGATCATCTCGAACAGCTCGCCGACCTGCTGGTAGCAGGTCTTGCAGTTGACGCACTTCGGCACGTCTTCCTCGCGCAGGATGGGCATGCCCGCCGCCGCGGCATCGGCGGCCGCACCGGCCGGCGCCGCGCCGGCCGCAGTCGCAGGCGCCGCAGCCGAAGCTGGGGCACCGCCGAAGGGCGCGAGAACCGCTGCCATGCTCGCCGGCGGCGCATTGGACGCGGCCGCGAGCTCGCTCATCGCGCGGGCGATCACGTCGAGCGAGGCCTCCTGCGAGGCCAGTGTCTCCTGGTAGCGCTGCTGCAGCGCCCCGAGCTCGACGTGGTGGTCTGCGTCCAGCTTCTCGACGTGCCGGCCCGCGAGGTACTGCAGCGTGCGCCAGTAGCGGCGGCGCTCCTCGACCAGGTGGACGACGGAACTGGACACCTCGAGCTTCTCGAGGCCGCGCTCGTCGTTGGTGGACCACACGAACGGCACCTTGCCGACCCGCGCCTCTGCGGGGAGGTTGATGAAGTCGTGGATCGGCACCGCACTGGCCGCGGCAGACGCGCCGAGCTTGCGGAACTGCTTCTTGAAGCGGGTTTCCTCGCGCGCGAAGTCCGCCGGCGTGAGCGGCACCTCGAGCAGTTTGGTCTGGCCGTCCTCGACGTAGGTGATCGTGGTGGTCGCCCAGTCGCGGTCGAGGTTCGGGTTGCCGGCGAGCGAGAAGCGGCTGTGCAGGTCCTTGCCTCGGCGCGGGTCGTGCACGAACACCGGGTTCATGCGGCTCTCAACGGCCAGGCGCGAACGCCGGCTGGCCGCGGCATCGGCAATGCCGTGCTCTGCCTGGCAGGGCGTGTAGACGTCGAGCACGGCCGGCGACGCGGAGTAGTTGAGGTACTCCAGGACGCTGCCGAGGAAGTGCCCCTGCAGTGCCGTCGAGCTCTGCACCACGAACACGTTCGGGTGGAAGGCCGCGATCAGGCCCAGTTCCTTGCGGTCTTCCTGCTTGCCGGAATGTGCCGAGCCGAAGCGCGCCAGGTCGGAATCCTGGCCGGTCAGGCTGGCCGTCGAGGCCTGGCCGCCGGTATTCGAATAGACGCCCGTGTTCAGCACCATCACCTTGATGGGCGTGCTGGTCGTCAGCAGCCGCGACAGCGCGCCGAAGCCAATGTCGTAGGTGGCGCCGTCGCCGCCCAGGCTGAACGCCGTCGGCAGCATCGCCAGCTCTTCGGGCGAGAACTGGTCCCAGCCGAACATGCGGAAGTACCGGTCGTGGACCTCGGGCCGGTACGCGTCCTCGAGTTCGAGCTTCGCGACCCGCAGCGCCTTGACGTCGTCGGCCGCGCCCGCCGTGATGCCCTCGAACAGGCCCTTGGCCACGGCCGGCGTGTCCTGGAACAGGCTGTTGACCCAGGGATCCTTGTAGGGGTTGAAGGGGAAGGTCGACGCATAGACGCTGCTGCAACCCGTGGCGTTGGCAATCACGGCCGACGCAGGGCCGTCGCCGCTCGGGCCGCTCTCGAGCAGGTAGAGGCGCTTGTCGAGGGTGGCCAGCACCTCGTCGATGCGCTTCTGGCGTGTCGCATCGTCCTGCACGGCCGCGCGCTTCGCCTGCAGCTGGTGGATCAGGTCCTCCAGCGACTTGACGTGCTCCGTGCGGCGCTTGCGCTGGATGGCGTGGTTGGCCGACATCACGAGGCGAATCGCGGTGACCTCGCCGCAGCCGCGGCAGGCGCCGTGGCCGCCCGTGGTGGCGTAGTAATTGACGCGGTCGAGCATCATGCGCTTGATGTCGCCGCCTGGGCGTACCTCGCCGTCGACGAAGCGCGGCGGCGTATTGGCCGTCTTGCTCATGAACTCGAAGCGCTGCTGCAGTTCGTCGAGCAGTGCCTCGTCCTGCACCCGGGGCTTCAGCGCGCCCGGCCCGCAGACGTCGATGCACTCCATGCAGCCGCTGCACTTCCAGGGATCGATCGCGACCGAGTACAGGCCGCCGCTGCCGGCCTTGTCCTTCTCCATGGCATCGAAGAAAGGCTTGGTCCGCGCCACCGGGAATTTCGCCAGTTCGGCCGCGAGCCGGCCCACGTTGCGCTTTGCCGTGACGCTGGCGGGCTCGAGGCTTTCCGCGGCCTGCGTGACCAGGTCATGGAGCGGCAGGTTCTCCCTGGTCGCGCGATAGCCGTCGCGCACCGCCCCACTCAGGGCATGCAGTTGCGTCAGCAGTTCCTCGCGCTCCGGAGCGGCGAGTGTCAGCTGCCTCACGCCCGTGACCAGCAGGTCGTGGATGTCGTGGACCGTGTTCGGGATCGCCGCGTCCGGGCACACGAGGGTGCATTCCATGCAGCCCGTGCACAGCTCGGCGACGAACTCGGGCACGTCGCGGCGGAACAGGCCCTTGTCCTTCCAGGCGCCGGTCGCCGCGGGCATGAACAGGCCCGTGCCCGGCAGCACAGGCGCCTCTGCGATCGTGCCGTCGCGGAACGGGGCAGCGATCATTTCCTCGTAATACTCCCGGTCGAGGAAACCACCGTCCGGCGTCGCGCCGCTGTGGCGGCACATGTTGGCGGAAATCGCGATGCTGCGGCCGCCCTTCGCGACCGGCTGCGCCTCGATGGCGGCGAACTCGGGTGCGTCGTAGTCGACGCGCCGGGTCGCCGCGAGGCCCTCGCGCATCACGGCCATGTTGCCTTCGACGACCGCCCCGCCCTTGCCGCCGAACTTCTTGGCGATCTGCTGGCGGATCTTGGTCAGCAGCGCCTCCTCGGAGGCGCCGGCGACGATGCGGTCGACGTGGCCGCAGACCGCGCCGATGAAGGCGATGCCCATCATGCGGGTCTCGAGTTCGGGGGTCGGCGCGTGGCGCTTGGCGACCTCGAAGCCGTCGAGGATGAAGAACCTGATCTTCTTCGCGCGCAGCGTCTTGCGCGCCGCGTCCGGAAGCTCCTTCCAGACCTCCAGCGGCTCCAGGCTCGACTGCAGCACGAAGGTGCCGCCCTCGATCAGGCCGCGCAGCGGGTTGGTGTGGCTGAACACGCGGTGGTCGGGGGAGATGACGATCTCGACGTCCTCGAGTTCGGCATTGGGGATCTTGACCGGCTCGGGGCTCAGGGTGATGTAGTAGTTGGTCGGCGCGCCGCTCTTCTCCGAGCCGTACTTCGGTGCGGCCTTGGAGTGCAGGCCGAGCACGCCGGCGAGGATGTCGGTGATCAGCTTGCCGGTGGCGATCGTGCCGTAGCCGCCGATCGAGTGGAAGCGCACGCGGAATGCCGAGGGCGGCAGCAGCGTCGGATTCGGCTCCGTCTCGAGCGCCATCAGCTCGGTCTCGGGATAGCCCGCCCGCATCTTCGCCTGCAGGGCCGCCAGCGCCGGGCCAGGGTCCTTGGCAAAGAACTGGCTGCCGAGGTAGACGAAGGGCACGTTGCCCTTCTCCATGTTCTTGAACGCCGCCACCAGGTGGCGCGGCTGCAGGTCGTGGGCGCCCAGCCCGAAGATCGCGGTCGTCATCTTCGGCAGCTGCTGGATCGCCGGGATGCCGGGATGCCGGATTCCGTCCGCGTTCTCGACTGCCTTGAACAGCGCCTGCGTCACGAAGCTCGCCAGCATGGTCGCTTCGGAACGCTCCAGCACCGTGACGGCCTTCTTGCCCTTGAGCGCCTCGACCAGCTCGGCCTCGGGGAAGGGCTGCAGCAGCTTGACCGACACGACCCCGACCTTCTTGCCCTGCTGGCGCGCACCCTCGCCTCGGTGCCGGCCGAGCTGCGCCCGCAGTGGCGCCG